>NZ_CAACUY010000130.1 GCF_900659615.1 Actinomadura fibrosa
GCTCGCGCTCGGCGCCCGCCGCCGCCCGCCGCGCCCGCTCGGTCTCGGCGAGCTGCGCCGCGAGGGCGGCGCGGCGCCGCTTGTACTGCCGCCTGAGCTGCCCGAGCGCGGTGACCAGGACGTAGTACAGGACGCCCAGCACGGTGTTCAGCAGCGAGTCGGCGACCGTGGTCAGCAGCGGCGCGACCGCGCCGAGCCCCACGGCGCCCGCGACGAGGCAGCCGATCATCGCCGCCCGCCGGTCCCGGTGCACCGCGAGGGAGTAGAGGGCGACCGCGTCCGCCACCCCGCTCGCGAGGGTGTCGGTCGTGCCCATGGCGAGCACGCCCAGAGCCGAGAACGCGACGGCGGCGGCGAGCACCGGGACGGGGGCGGTCCGCCGCCAGATCAGCGCCGCGTTCGCGAGCACGACGCAGGCGATCATGGCCATCCACCGCCCCTGACCGGCCCGGACGTCGCTGAGCTCGGCGAGCGCCCAGCTCCCCCCGATCTGCACGGCCATGAGCAGCGCGGGCACCGCGAAGTCCGCCACACTGGGCCACGCCGCACTGCTCCCTGCCGCCTGAGAGGCCCCGCCCCACCCCGCCCACGTCACGACCCCACCCGAACGCGCCGGCCGCACGCCAGACCGCGGCGGCTCCGCGCTCTCGCCGGTGCTTGTTGGCTCTTTGGGCTCTTCGGCGCGCCTTGTGTGTTTGTCCGGCCCCCGTTTCCCCACGGATCGACCATAGGGCGTGTGCTGGAGACGGGTGACCCGCTGACGGGCGGTGATCGACCCCGGGGAGTTCGGTACGTCCTGTGGCGCGTAGTGTGGCCCGGAAGCTCCCTAAATATCCGCAGAGTAAACGCTTCGTTACGCCGACGTTCCGGCCGTAACGGTGAAACTATGCCTGACGTGCGTCGTCGTGTCCGGGGGACCGTGGTCGCGGTGGGCCTGCTCCTGGTGGCCGCCGCGATCGGCCTGCCCGCCCGTCCGGCCGAGGCCATCCCGATCCCGGATCCGCAGACCGGGGAGAGCATCCCCACCTACGACGTCGTCCTCAACCTGCGCACGGACGGCATCCTCCAGGTGCGGGAGACGATCACCTACGACTTCGACGAGGGCGGCGAGCACGGCATCGTCCGGCACGTCCCGTTCCGGCACGCCGACCGGCTCTACGACGTGCGCGACATCCGGACCAGCTCGTCCACGGGTGCGCCCGCGAGGGCCAGGACGCTCAAGCTGCTCCACGACGTCCGGATCAGCGTCGGCGACCGGCACCGCACGGTGCGCGGGCGGCAGGCGTACGTGATCGAGTACGAGATGGCCTGGGTGTTCACGCCGCGCGCGGACCACGACGAGCTGGTCTGGGACGCGATCGGGACGGACTGGGACGTCCCGATCGGCAACGCCGTCGTCCGGGTGGAGGGGCCGGTGCCGCTGCGGCGCGCGGCCTGCCAGGCGGGCGTGCCCGGCGCGACCGTCCGGTGCCTGCGCGACCGCGACGGCCCGTACGCGGTGGACTTCACGCAGACCGGTCTCCGCCCGCACGAGGGGATGACGGTCCGCGTCCTGCTGCCGAAAGGGGCGATCGCGGTGGCGCCCCCGCGCTACGCCCCGCCGCACTGGACGGGGACCTGGCCGGGCACCGCGGTTCTCGCGCTGGCCCTCGGCGCGGTGGTGCTGGCGGCGCGCCGCCCCGCACCGCATCGCCCCGCGCCGCGGCGGCGTGCGGGGGCGGTGCTCGCCGTGCTCGGCGGCCTGCTCGTCGCCGCGGACCTCGGGGACGACGTCCTCGCCCGCGGCCCGTGGGCGTTCTCGCTGGGAGACCGGTGCCTCGCCGGGCTCGCCTTCATGATCGCCGGGATCGGGATCGTGCTCGCCGGACGGAGCGGCTCCGGCCAACACGCAGCGGGCGCGCCCGAGGAGGATTACAGTTGATCGGTCGCGGGGCGAACAGATCGCTCCCGGCGTCCGTCTACCCGGGTATCGGACGCGTGGACCGGTAGAGGCGATCGGCGAGGGGAGGGCGGGGCCGTTGCGGGAGTACCTGCTCACCATCCTGGTCGCCGCCCTGGTCGCCTATGTGCTGGTGCCCGCCGTCCGGGCGTTCGCCGTCTGGTTCGGGGCGCAGGCCGTGCCCCGCGACCGGGACGTGCACGTGATCCCGACGCCCCGGCTCGGGGGGCTCGCGATGTTCGGCGGGATGGTCGCCGCGCTGGTCGTCGCGACGGGCCTGCCGGAGATGCGCAAGGTCCTCGCCGCCGGCGACATCAGCGTCGGCCGGGCCCTGCTGATGTCGGGCGGGCTGATCGTCCTGATCGGGATCGCCGACGACCGCTGGGAGGTCGACCCGCTCACCAAGTTCGCGGGCCAGGTCGCCGCCGCCGGGATCTTCATCATGCAGGGCATCCAGATCTACGTGATCCCGCAGCCGAACGGCGAGACGCTGACGCTCCCGCCCGCCTACGGGGTGCCGCTCACCGTCCTCGTGGTGGTCGCCACGATCAACGCGGTGAACTTCATCGACGGCCTGGACGGCCTCGCCGCGGGCGTCGTCGGGATCGCCGCGCTCGCCCTGTTCTCCTACGCCTACTGGCTGTCCAAGGCGAACGGGATGACGACCCTGAGCAGCGCGACGCTCACCGCGGCGGTGCTGTTCGGGATGTGCGCGGGGTTCCTGCCGCACAACTTCAGCCCGGCGCGGATCTTCATGGGCGACACCGGCTCGATGCTGATCGGGCTGCTGCTCAGCGCGTCCACGATCATGCTGACCGGGCAGTTCGACTCGGCGAACCTCGCCAACGGGCTGTTCCCGTTCTACGTGCCGCTGCTGCTCGTGCCGGCGGTCGCCGCGGTGCCGTTCATGGACATGCTGCTCGCGGTGTGGCGGCGCACCAACCAGGGGCGGTCGCCGTTCTCGCCCGACAAGCAGCACCTGCACCACCGCCTGCTGGAGCTCGGCCACTCCACCCGCCAGGCCGTCCTGATCATGTACTTCTGGGTGGGGCTGCTGGCCTCCGGGCTGGTCGGCCTCGCGCTGTTCGACGCGGCGTGGATCACCCTCGGGGTCACGATGGTCGTGGCGATCGCCGGGATGGTGCTGATGCTGGCCCTTCCGCGGCGGCGGCGCCGGGCCGCGGCACTGGCCGGACGCGGTGACGCCGGCGGCACCGGCCGCCCGTCCGAGCGGCCGCGGATGCCGGTCTGAAACCGCCGCCCGGCTGGAGGCCGCGGTCGCCCGGAGGCGCCGACCTCCCGAACGCGCTGGTCGCGGGCGGGGTGAGCGAGCGCACGGCGGTCCGTCGCGCGGTGCCCGGCGACTCCCCGTAACCTGGTTCCGCGGCCCGCGGTGTCCGGCGGATGACCGTTCGTGGAACGTATCCACATCAACCGTGTAATACGGGATGTCGCGGGTACGGGCCGGTTCCCATGCGCACGCGTCGGACGGTGCGTTCGCCCAGCTCCGAAGGTGGACGGCGCGTCCGGGGCGTTCCCGGGCATCGGCACCCTGACCTGGGTTAAGGTCCCTGGTGCGAGCGCGGGAACGGGCACGGCGCCGACCGACGCGTTACCTCTAGGGTAATTGTGGACATTCCGGACGCTTGTGATACCTTTCACGAACAAGAGACGACCACTGACCGTGACCAGCCGGAGCCCTGATGCAATCTACCGACGCCCGGAACCTCCGCGGCGCCGCGATCCCGACCGCGCTGGTCGGGGTGGGTGCCGTACTGATCGGCCTGCTGACCGCCGGCGCCAAGGGCGCCCTGGCGGCGGCGCTGGCCACCGTCGTGGTGATCGCCTTCTTCTCGGTCAGCGCGCTCGCCGTCTCCTGGGCCGCCAGGATCTCCTCGCAGACGATGATGCTGGCCGCCCTCGCGAGCTACGCGGTGAAGATCCTCGCGGTGATGGTGCTGGTCTCCACGATGGACGGGGTGTCCATCTGGAACACCACCGTCTTCGGCTGGGCGGTGGTCGCGCTCGCGCTGACCTTCATCGCCGCCGAGTTCCGCGTCACCCTGCAGCGGAGGCCCTACATTGACGAGCCCGAGAACGCGCTGGACCGGAGTCCCTGATGACGCCCCCGCGGACGGTGCCGGCACCTTTGGACTACTCCAATATGACCACCGCCGTGATGGCCTGCTATCGTCCGGAGCGCGATGAGCGAGCAGAAACGTCGGCCGGAGGACGGCCAGCGGGAGTTCGCCGACGCCGCTTGGTCCATGCCGGGCTACCTCCTCTCAGGGATGTTCATCTGGGGCGGCCTGGGCTGGTTGCTCTCCAAGTGGACGGGCCTGATCTGGTTCACCCCGATCGGCCTGGTCATCGGCATCGTGCTCGCCATCTACCTGGTCTACGTGAAGTACGGTCGCCACCCCCTCTGAGCGGCCCCGCCGCCGAGGAAGACTTCGTGATCAAGCAACACCTTGATGAAGGGAACGCCGCGTGAGCGCGCTGACGGTCCTCGCCTCCGGGGGAGATCAGTTCGAGGCCCCGGGGGTCGAGCTCTTCGACTACCCGCCCCTCTTCTCCGGCGGCCCGGCCTGGCTCACCAAGCCCGTCTTCTTCGCGGTCTTCGGCGCCCTCGTCACCTGCGCCATCGCCTGGTCCGCGTTCGCCAAGCCCAAGCTCGTGCCCCGCGGCATGCAGAACATCGGCGAGATGGGCTACGTCTTCGTCCGCGACCAGATCGGCCGCCCCTTCCTCGGCAAGGACACCGAGCAGTGGATGCCGGTGCTGCTGTCGCTGTTCCTGCTCATCTGGGTGTGGAACATCTTCGCGGTCATCCCGATCATCCAGTTCCCGATCGCCTCGCACATCGCGTTCCCCGCGGTCCTCGCCGTGGCGGTCTACTTCCTCAAGGTGTACCTGGGCATCAAGCACCAGGGTCCGGCGAAGTACTTCACGAACCTGATCCCGAAGGGCCTGCCCAAGCCCATCTACGTGCTCCTCGTGCCGATCGAGTACCTCTCGACCTTCGTGCTGGCGCCGTTCACGCACGCGGTGCGGCTGTTCGCCAACATGTTCGCCGGCCACATCATCCTGGCGTTCTTCAGCCTCGTCGGCTTCTGGTTCCTCTTCGAGAAGCCCACGGCCGCCGGCTTCGGGGTCGGCATCATCGGCGTCATCATGACCTGCGTCATGACGGCCTTCGAGATGTTCATCCAGTTCCTCCAGGCCTTCCTGTTCACGATGCTCGCCGCGATGTACATCCAGAGCGGCCTGCACGCCGAAGACCACTAGGCACCACCAGACCCACCGGGCCGCGCCCGCCCCCGGCCGCGACCCGAAGGACCAGCTCGACAAGCCAGACCGGTGGACACTCCGCCGGCCGACAGAAAAGGAAAGAACCCATGACGGGAGTCCTCGCCGCCGTCGACGGTAACGTCACCGCGATCGGGTACGGCCTCGCGGCCATCGGCCCGGGCATCGGTGTCGGCATCATCTTCGGTCAGGGCGTGAACGCGATCGCCCGCCAGCCGGAGCTCACCGGCGTCATCCGCACCAACATGCTGCTGGGCTTCGTCCTCACCGAGGCGCTGGCCCTGATCGGGCTCGTGGCGCCCTTCCTCTTCAAGAGCGTCTGATCCCGGGCCGGTAACGAAAACGAGGAAGGGCTGAAGACATGTTCGCAGCGGCTTCCGTTCTAGCGGCGGAGGAGAACAACCCCCTCGTCCCGCACACCTACGAGCTCGTCGTCGGAATCTTCTCGTTCCTCGTCGTCGTCCTCGTCGTCGGCAAGATCCTCACCCCGCGTATCCAGAAGACGCTGGAGGAGCGCACCGACGCCATCGAGGGCGGGCTGAAGCGGGCCGAGCAGGTGCAGGAAGAGGCCCGCCAGACGCTGGAGCAGTACAAGGCCCAGCAGAAGGACGCCCAGCTCGAGGCCGCCAAGCTCCGCAAGAAGGCCGAGGAGCAGGGCGCCGCCATCATCGCGGAGATGAGGGAGCAGGCGCAGGCCGAGGCGCGCCGCATCGTCGAGGCCGCCAAGGCCCAGATCGAGGCGGACCGCCAGCAGGCGCTCCAGTCCCTGCGGGCCGAGATCGGCGCGATGTCGGTCGAGCTGGCCGGACGCGTGGTGGGCGAGTCCCTGGAGGACACCGCCCGCCAGAGCCGGGTGGTCGACCGGTTCCTCGAAGAGCTTGAGGAGCGCGCCCGCACGCAGGAGCAGATCACATCATGACCATCACGGGAGCGGTGAGCAGGGCGTCGCTGGCCGAGGCCAAGGAGCGCTTCGAGGCCGTCGTGGCCGCGGGCGACACCGACCTCGCCTCGCTCGGCGGCGACCTGTTCTCGGTGCTGCACCTGATCGACCGGGAGCACGGGCTGCGGCGGGCGGTGTCCGACCCGTCGCGGGACGGCGCCGACAAGGCGCAGCTCGTCCGGATCCTGCTGGAGGGCAAGGTCTCACCGGCCGCTCTCGGGCTGGTCGCCGACGTCGTCCGGCTGCGCTGGTCGAACCCGTCGGAGCTGTCGGACGCGGTGGAGATCCTCGCGGTCACCGCCGAGTCCGCCCGCGCCGAGGCGGAGGGGCGCATCGACGACCTGGAGGACGAGCTGTTCCGGTTCTCCCGGGTCGTCGAGGGCGAGCCCGAGCTGCGCGGCGCCCTGGCCGGGCCGGGGCTGCCGGACGACCGCAAGCTCGGCCTGGTCCAGACCCTGCTGGAAGGCAAGGTCACGGCCGCCGCGCTCACGCTGATCACCGAACTCGTGCTGCGCCCGCGAGGACGTAGCCTGGAAGGCGGGCTCGCCGAGTACGGCAAGATCGTCGCGCAGCGGAGGCAGCGCCTGGTCGCGCTGGTCCGCACGCGGATCGAGCTGTCGGAGGCGCAGCGCGCCAGGCTGGCCGGGGTGCTCGCCGCCGCGTACGGCCACGAGGTACACCTGAACATCGAGCTCGACCCGAGAACGATCGGCGGCCTGTCGATCGAGATCGGTGACGAGATCATCGACGGCACCATCGCCGGACGGCTGGACGATGTCCGCCGGCGGCTCGGCACCGGCTGACGCCGCCGAGCCGACCCCAGAGGAGCAAGAGAGGAATCATGGCGGAGCTGACGATCCGTCCGGATGAGATCCGGAACGCGCTGGAGCGCTTCGTCCAGTCGTACGAGCCTGAGGCCGCCGCGCGCGAAGAGGTCGGCACCGTTGTCGATTCCGGCGACGGTATCGCCCACGTCGAGGGCCTGCCCTCCGCGATGGCGAACGAACTCCTGGAGTTCGAGGACGGTACCCGTGGCCTGGCTCTGAACCTGGACGTGCGCGAGATCGGCGCCGTTGTCCTGGGTGACTTCAGCAAGATCGAGGAGGGCCAGAAGGTCCGCCGCACCGGCGAGGTCCTCTCGGTCCCCGTCGGCGACGGCTTCCTCGGCCGCGTCGTGGACTCGCTGGGCAACCCGCTGGACGGCAAGGGCGCGATCGAGAGCACCGAGCGCCGCGCGCTCGAACTGCAGGCCCCGACCGTCGTCCAGCGCCAGTCGGTCGGCGAGCCGCTGCAGACCGGCATCAAGGCGATCGACGCGATGACCCCGATCGGCCGCGGCCAGCGCCAGCTGATCATCGGTGACCGGCAGACGGGCAAGACCACCGTCGCCGTGGACACCATCATCAACCAGAAGGAAGCCTGGGAGTCGGGCGACGAGAAGAAGCAGGTCCGCTGCATCTACGTCGCGATCGGCCAGAAGGGCTCCACGATCGCCAACGTGCGCCGCACCCTGGAGGAGGCGGGCGCGCTGGAGTACACCACGATCGTGGCGGCCCCCGCGTCCGAGCCGGCCGGCTACAAGTACATCGCCCCCTACACCGGGTCGGCGATCGGCCAGCACTGGATGTACCAGGGCAAGCACGTCCTGATCGTGTTCGACGACCTGTCGAAGCAGGCCGAGGCCTACCGCGCGGTGTCGCTGCTGCTGCGCCGTCCGCCGGGCCGCGAGGCCTACCCGGGCGACGTCTTCTACCTGCACTCCCGGCTGCTGGAGCGCTGCGCGAAGCTGTCGGACGACCTCGGCGCCGGCTCGATGACGGGCTTCCCGATCATCGAGACCAAGGGCAACGACGTGTCGGCCTACATCCCGACGAACGTCATCTCGATCACCGACGGGCAGTGCTTCCTGGAGACGGACCTGTTCAACCAGGGCGTCCGCCCGGCGATCAACGTCGGCATCTCGGTCTCCCGGGTCGGCGGCTCCGCGCAGATCAAGGCGATGCGCAAGGTCGCCGGCACGCTGCGCCTCGCGCTGTCGCAGTTCCGCGACCTGGAGGCGTTCGCCGCGTTCGCGTCCGACCTGGACGCCGCGTCGCGCGCCCAGCTGGAGCGCGGCGCCCGCCTGGTCGAGCTGCTGAAGCAGCCGCAGGGCAGCCCGTTCCCGGTCGAGAAGGAGGTCGTGTCCGTGTGGGCGGGCACCTCCGGCGAGCTGGACGACGTGCCCGTGGCCGACGTCCGCCGCTTCGAGCAGGAGTTCCTCGACTACCTCGACCGCGAGGAGTCGGGCCTGCTGACCGCCATCCGCGAGACCGGGCAGCTCTCCGACGACGGCCTCACCAGCCTCAAGAACGCCATCACGGAGTTCAAGAAGGGCTTCCAGACCAGCGAGGGCGACCTGCTGGGCGCGGAGGAGCCCGTCGAGGCCATCGAGGACGAGGACGTCGAGCAGGAGACGATCGCCCGCGTCAAGAAGGGCTGACCGGCCATGGCCGCACAGCTTCGTCAGCTCCGGCAGCAGATCAAGTCGGTCAAGTCGACCGCCAAGATCACGCGTGCCCAGGAGATGATCGCCACGTCGCGGATCGTCAAGGCCCAGCAGGCGGTGGCGGCCTCCAAGCCGTACGCCGACCAGATCACCCAGGCCCTGACCGCGCTGGTGAGCCACCACGTGGGCATCGACCACCCGCTGCTGCACGAGCAGCCGACCGACAACCGCAGCGCGGTCCTGGTCATCACGAGCGATCGCGGGTTCTGCGGCGCCTACAACGCCAACGTCATCCGCGAGGCCGAGTCGCTGATCACCGCGCTGCGGGAGCAGGGCCGCGAGCCCGTCCCGTACGTCGTCGGCAACAAGGGGATCACCTGGTACCGGTTCCGGGACCGGGAGGTCGCGCAGACCTGGCACGGGTTCACCGACCGGCCGGTGTTCGGGAACGCGGAGGAGATCGGGCGGCGGCTCACCGAGGACTTCCTCAAGACCGACGCCGAGGGCGGGGTCGGTGAGATCCACGTGGTCTACACCGAGTTCGTCTCGATGCTCACCCAGAGCGTCCAGGTCCGGCGGCTGATGCCGCTGGAGATCGAGGACCGGACGGGCGAGGGCACGGTCCCGCCGGCGTACGAGTTCGAGCCGTCCGCGCAGGCGGCGCTCGACCTTCTGCTGCCCAACTACGTCGAGAGCCGCATCTTCCACATGCTGCTGCAGTCGGCGGCGTCGTTCCAGGCGTCGGTCCGGCGGGCCATGAAGTCGGCGACCGACAATGCCAACGAACTGCTCGGGGTCTACACGCGCCAGATGAACCAGGCGCGGCAGGCCGCGATCACCCAGGAAATCAGCGAGATCGTCGGTGGCGCTGACGCGCTCGCCGAATCTGGCGGGGAGTGAGAAGGGTATGACTGCTCAGGTAGAGACGGCGACCGCGACCGGGCGCGTCGCCCGGGTCATCGGCCCGGTCGTCGACGTGGAGTTCCCCGCCGACGCCATCCCGGACATCTACAACGCCCTCAACGTGCAGGTCACGCTGGGCGGCGAGGAGAAGACCCTGACCTTCGAGGTCGCCCAGCACCTGGGCGACAACATGGTCCGGGCCATCTCGATGCAGCCGACCGACGGCCTGGTCCGCGGCGCTCCGGTGACCGACAGCGGCACCTCCATCGCGGTGCCGGTCGGCGACGTCACCAAGGGCCGGGTCTGGAACGCCCTCGGTGACGCGCTGGACGTCCCGACGGCGTCCCTGGAGATCAACGAGCGGTGGGGCATCCACCGCCACGCTCCGGCGTTCGACCAGCTGGAGTCGAAGACCGAGATGCTGGAGACCGGCATCAAGGTCATCGACCTGCTGTCCCCGTACGTCAAGGGCGGCAAGATCGGCCTGTTCGGCGGCGCGGGCGTGGGCAAGACCGTCCTCATCCAGGAGATGATCCGGCGCGTCGCCCGCAACTTCGGCGGCACCTCGGTGTTCGCCGGGGTCGGCGAGCGCACCCGCGAGGGCAACGACCTGTGGACGGAGATGGCGGAGGCGGACGTCCTCAAGGACACCGCCCTCGTCTTCGGCCAGATGGACGAGCCGCCGGGCACCCGGCTGCGCGTCGCCCTGGCCGGCCTGACGATGGCGGAGTACTTCCGCGACGTCCAGAACCAGGACGTGATGCTGTTCATCGACAACATCTTCCGGTTCACCCAGGCCGGCTCGGAGGTCTCCACGCTGCTCGGCCGCATGCCGTCCGCGGTGGGCTACCAGCCGACCCTGGCCGACGAGATGGGCGTGCTCCAGGAGCGGATCACCTCGACCCGCGGCCACTCGATCACCTCGATGCAGGCGATCTACGTGCCCGCGGACGACATCACCGACCCGGCGCCGCACACCACGTTCGCGCACCTCGACGCGACCACGGTGCTCTCCCGGGCCATCTCCGAGAAGGGCATCTTCCCGGCGGTGGACCCGCTCGACTCCACCTCGCGGATCATGGACCCGCAGGTGCTCGGGACCGAGCACTACGCCGTCGCCCAGGAGGTGACCCGGATCCTGCAGAAGTACAAGGAGCTGCAGGACATCATCGCCATCCTCGGCATCGACGAGCTCTCCGAGGAGGACAAGGTCACCGTCCAGCGGGCGCGGCGCATCGAGCGCTTCCTGTCGCACCCGATGTACGTCGCCGAGCAGTTCACCGGCCAGCCCGGTGTCACGGTGCCGAAGGACGAGACGGTCGCCTCCTTCAAGGCCATCGCCGAGGGCAAGTACGACCACCTGCCCGAGCAGGCGTTCTTCATGTGCGGCGGCATCGAGGACGTCGAGAAGAAGGCCAAGGAGCTGGAGAAGTAGCACGCTCCGGCGCGGCCGGGCCCGCTCGGGCCCGGCCGCGCCGGAACCGCTCCAGTATTTCGGAGGAGAGACAGTGGCAACCCTGAAGGTCGGGCTCGTCTCGCCGGAGCGCGAGATCTGGTCCGGCGAGGCCAGGATGGTGGTCGCGCAGACCATCGAGGGCTCGCTCGGCATCCTGCCGGGCCACGCCCCGGTGCTCGGCGTCCTCCTCGACGGCAGCGTGGTGAAGATCGAGCCCGCCAACGGCGACAAGATGATCACCGCGATGGTCGGCAGCGGCTTCTTCTCGGTCGCGGCCGACGAGGTGTCGGTGCTGGCCGAGCAGGCGGAGCTGAGCGACGAGATCGACGTCCCGGCGGCGCAGGCGGCGCTGGAGGAGGCGCTCTCGGCCGAGGCCGCGGACGCGACGGCCGAGAGGCGGGCCCGGGCGCGGCTGCGCGCGGCGGGCATCGAGGCTTAGGAACGGACGGCGGGGGGACTTGGGCGGCCACCTGGCACTCGACGTGGGCGGGGTGCTCGCCGCCGTCGTGCTGGTGGCGGCGCTGCTCTTCGCCGCGATGTCGGCCCGCCGCTGGCTGTTCGTCCGCGGCGGCGGGACGGTGGAGTGCAGCCTGCGGGTGCTGCCGAAGGAGGGCGCGCCCGGCGCGTGGCGGCTCGGCATCGGCCGCTACAAAGGCGACGTGCTGCACTGGCACCGCATGTTCGGTTTCCGCAGAAGGCCCCGGCAGGTGATCCACCGCCGGGGCCTCGTCGTGTCCAACCGGCGCGGCCCCGAACCCGGCGAGGCGGAGGGCCTCCAGCCGGACGCGGGGATCATCGAGGTGCGCGACGGCGACCTCACCGTGGAGCTGGCGATGGGCGCCTCCGCCCTGACCGGCTTCCTCGCCTGGCTGGAGGCGGCCCCGCCCGGTTTCCCGGTGGACCTGCACGCGCCGGAGTGACGCCGCGCGCGGCCCGGCGCCACTCCGGCGCGGGCGTCGTGCGGGTAAGGCACCGGTATGGATTGGGCCCGCGAACCGTCGTGTCCGTTGTGGCGGGAACGTGTGCGGCAGCAGGATCGCTCCTGGTCAGCTCCCATCCGTCCGCAGGAGTGCTCGTGCGCCAGCTCCTCATGGCCGCCGCCGGATCGTCCGCCGCCATGGCCCTGTCGGCCGTCCCGCCACCCGGCGCGACCGCGATCGAACCGCCCGGCGCCGCCGTGGCCGGGCCTGATCTTGCGCAGGCTGTCACGCTCGCGGACCTGCGGCGGCACCTGACGGCGTTCCAGGAGATCGCCGACTACAACGGGGGGAACCGGGCGGCGGGCAAGCCGGGGTTCGACGTCTCGGTGAAGTACGTGGCGGGGCAGCTGCGGGAGGCGGGGCTCCTGCCGTCCGTCCAGGAGTTCACGTTCCCGCACTGGCGGGAGAGGTCGGCGGCGGCCCTCGCCCAGACGGCGCCGCGTACGGCCGCCTACAAGCGCGAGCACGATTTCCTCTCGATGGTGTACTCCGGTTCGGGCGATGTGACGGCGCCCGTCACCGCCGTGGACATCCCGTCCTCCGGGGCGGGGACGAGCGGCTGCGAGGCGACGGACTTCACCGGGTTCCCCAAGTGGTCGATCGCGCTGGTGCAGCGCGGGTCCTGCACGTTCCAGACGAAGGCGTCCAACGCCAGAGCCGCCGGGGCCTCCGCCGTGCTGATCTACAACCGGCGCGGCGAGAAGGGACCGATCGCCGGTTCCGTCGAGCGCCCGCAGCGCCTCCCGGTTCTCGGCACCAGCAACCGGGTCGGCGCCGAGCTGGTGAAGGCGGCGCGGCACGGCGGCGTCACGGTGCGGGTGCGGACGAAGACCGTCCAGGGAATGAAACGGGCCGCCAACGTGATCGCGGAGACGGCGCAGGGACGCGCCGACAACGTGGTCCTCCTCGGCGCCCACCTCGACAGCGTCGCCGCGGGCCCGGGGATCAACGACAACGCGACCGGCTCGGCCGCCCTGCTCGCCGTCGCCCGCGAGATCGGCGCGCTCGGCGCGGACCTGCGGAACAAGGTGCGCTTCGCCTGGTGGGGCGCCGAGGAGGACGGGCTGCGCGGCTCCGAGCACTACGTGCGCTCGCTGACCGGTGCCGAGCGGAGCCGGATCGCGCTCAACCTGAACTTCGACATGCTCGGTTCGGTGAACGGCACCCGCGGCGTCTACGACGGCGACCGCTCGCGGGGCAGCGGGACGAAGCCGCCGGCCGGGTCCGCCGCGATCGAGAAGCTGTTCCGCGACTACTTCGCGAGCCGGCGGCTCCCGGTGACCGACACCCCGTTCAACGGACGCTCGGACTACGGCCCGTTCATCGCCGAGGGGATCCCCGCGGGCGGCATCGCCACCGGCGCCGAGGGGCGGAAGACCGCCGCCGAGGCCACGGCGTTCGGCGGCAGAGCGGGCCGGGCGTACGACCCCTGCTACCACGCGAAGTGCGACCGGCTCCGGAACGTCGACCTCGCGCTGCTCGACGGCAACGCCGACGCCGTCGCGCACGTGACCCAGCGGCTGGCGGCCAGCACCCTCCCGGTGAACGGCCAGGCCCGCGCATTCTCCGCCCGTCCGTCCGCGCCACCAGAGTGGCAAGGCCCCCACCTGATCCGCTAACACAGCACCCAGACCCCGCCCGCCCAGCGACACCCGTCCAACGCGAGTTCCCGCGAGAGCGCGCTGTTCGCGAGGGGGTGGTCAGAAGCTCCAGATGTAGAGGCCGCCATTCGTGTCCACGGCGGACGCCGCTAGCCGGGCGACTCCTTGCAGGACCGCCAGTAGGTCGTCGTCGGTCATGTCGTCTCCGTCCTCGTCCCGGAGCTGCATGGTCCAGCGGTCTGCGAGCTCTTCGAGTTCCGCGGGGCTCGCGTTGGCCAGCGCTCGGGTCAGCATCCTCGGCACGGCGAAAACCTCGCTCAGCCAGGCGGTGATTTTCGGCATTGCGGCGATGCTGTCGGGATGTGCGCCGAGTAGCACCAGGTCCGCCCTGGCGAGTGTGTGTGGTGGGCGGCGGCGCCCCGGTGGGCGGGCTGGTCAGGCGGGGGAGACG
Source organism: Actinomadura fibrosa (assembly GCF_900659615.1). Taxonomy (GTDB): domain Bacteria; phylum Actinomycetota; class Actinomycetes; order Streptosporangiales; family Streptosporangiaceae; genus Spirillospora; species Spirillospora fibrosa. Next base: position 14,065 of record NZ_CAACUY010000130.1, read on the forward strand.
GTGATGTTGCCGTCGCCCGTCGAGACGTTCACGTGCCGCCGGGACTGCGAGTCGTGGTGCACGGCGGGGTCGATGGTCTTGGAGCCGCTGCTGCTGTCGAGGGTGAAGGCGTAGCCCTCGCCGCCCGGCAGACGGACGCGGACGGAGCCGGAGTTGGTGTTGGCGCGGACGTCCTGCGGCGGCGTGGTCAGGCCGAGCTGGATGCGGCCGTCGCCGGTGCGGACGGCGACGCGGTCGGCGCTGAGCTCCTCGGTGATGATCGAGCCGCTGGAGGTGCGCAGGTCGGCCGCGGCGACGCGCCCGGTGACCCGGACGGAGCCGTCGCCGGAGCGGGCCGTCAGCCGGTCGGAGGTGAGGCCGGTCGCGGTGATCGACCCGCTGTCGGTGCGCAGGTCGGCGGCGGTGGCGCGGCCCGAGATCTTCAGCGAGCCGTCGCCGGAGTGGGCGGTCAGCGAGGACGTCCGCAGGTCGGACGCCTTGATCGAGCCGGAGCTCGTGGTGAGCCGGACGGCGCCGGCCAGCCCGGACGCGACGATCGAGCCGTCGCCGTTGTCGACCTCGATCGCGGTGGAGCGCGGTACCTCGACGCGGTAGGAGATCCCGCAGGCGCTGACGCCGATCACGTTCCTGGCGCACTTGGAGGACAGCACGAGCGTCGATCCCTCGGTGGTGTGCGTCGCCTTGGGCTTGTTGTGGTCGTTGGACCAGCGCCGCGTCTCGTGCACGGTGATGCCGGGGGCGTCGGTGGCCCTGAGCTCGACGCGGCCTCCGCTGACCTTGACGCGCAGCGCGTTCACGCCCGCGGGGCCCGCGTAGGAGTGCTCCTCCTCGTGCCGGTCGACGCCGCATCCGGTCGCGGCCGCGGCCAGTCCGGCCAGCACCACCACGGCTGTCAGGGTCCTCACGTCGTCTCTCCCCGGTTGTCGCCTCGTCCCCGCATGCGTCCAGCCTCCCCCGGCGGGGACGGGCGCCGCCAGGAGGCGGACCGGTATCCCGGTGGTGGGGCTAGCCCCACCACCGGTGCCCGTCAGCGTTCGCCGCCGGGCTTCCAGAGGACGTCGCCGTGCCCGGCGTTGGCGACGCGGCAGAGGATGAACAGCAGGTCGGAGAGCCGGTTCAGGTAGCGGGCGGTCAGCGGGTTGACGCCGCCCTCGGGCGCCTCCGGGTCGTCCGCCGGGGCGGCGCCGTGCGCCTCGATCGCCGCCCACGCGGAGCGCTCGGCCCGCCGGGTCACGGTGCGGGCGACGTGCAGGAGGGCGGCGCCGGGCGTCCCGCCGGGGAGGATGAAGCTGCGCAGCGGCTCCAGGGCGGCGTTGTGGCGGTCGCAGTCCGCTTCGAGCCGGTCGATGTAGGACGCGTCCACGCGCAGCGGCGGGTACTTCGGGTCGGGCACCACCGGCGCGCACAGGTCGGCGCCCACGTCGAACAGGTCGTTCTGGACGCGGGTCAGGACCGCGGCGAGGTCGTCGGGGAGGGAGCCGAGCGCGATGGCGGCGCCGATGGCGGCGTTGGCCTCCTCGACGTCCGCGTAGGCCGACAGGCGCGGGTCGGACTTGGAGGTGCGGGACGCGTCGCCGAGCGCGGTGGTGCCGTCGTCGCCGGTCCGGGTGTAGATCCGCGACAGGACGACGGGGTTCTCCCTGTTCTTCGCCATACGCGCCACCCTAACGCCGCCGTCCCCGGAGGCGTGCCGGGCGGAAACGGAAGCGCCCCCGTCACGTTGACGGGGGCGCGGGCCGGTGGGTCGGGTGCGGGGGCGTCACCGCTTCAGGGCCTTGGCCAGCCGCGCCCGGCGGGCGTTCGTGGCCTCGGCGCGCAGCTCCCGTACGCGGTCGTCCACCAGGACCTTGGAAAACTCCGGACGCATCATGTCGTTCTCTCCTCGTCTCCGCCGGACCCTTCCGGCCCGACATGTACAAGGTTCGTCCTAAGGCCCCGGCCCCCACATCGGGACGACGCCTTATCTCGGCGCCTCAGACCGTCTTAGACGCAGTACTCGGCCTCAGGACCTCGTCCTCCGCACTAAGGCCCCGTCCCACACAACGGGCCTAGAGTGCTTTACTAGCGAGTACACCGATGCAAGCAATCACTTACACGGCTCCTCCCGGGAGGTATCCATGTCCGTGGCCACGGAGAACACCGAGACGTTCGCGTCGCTGAACCCGGCCACCGGCGAGGTCGTCGCCGAGCACCCCGTCCAGGACGGCGCGGCCGTGACCGAGGCGCTCGGCCGGGCCCGCGAGGCCGCGGACTGGTGGCGCGGCCTCGGCTGGAAGCAGCGCAGGCTCCGGCTCCTCAACGTCAAGGGCGCGCTCGCCCGGAACCTCGACCGGATGGCGGAGCTCATCCACCAGGAGACCGGCAAGCCGGTGCAGGACGCCCAGCTTGAGACGATCATGGCGATCGCGCATCTGGACTGGGCCGCCCGCAACGCCGAGAAGACCCTCGGGCCGCGCACCGTCCACCCCGGCCTGATGGCGATCAACCAGCGCTGCGTGCTGGAGTACCAGCCGCTCGGCGTCGTCGGCGTCATCGGCCCCTGGAACTACCCGATCTTCACGCCGATGGGCTCGATCGCCTACGCGCTCGCCGCCGGCAACGCCGTCGTGTTCAAGCCGTCGGAGTTCACGCCCGGCGTCGGTGTCCTGCTCGCCGAGCTGGTCGCGGACGTCGTCCCCGAGCACCCCGTCCTCCAGGTGGTCACGGGCCTCGGCCCGACCGGCGCCGCGCTGGCCTCGTCCCCGCTCGTCGACAAGATCGCCTTCACCGGGTCGGCGCGGACCGCCAAGCGCGTGATGGCGGCCTGCGCCGAGAACCTCACCCCGATCGTCGCCGAGTGCGGCGGCAAGGACGCCTGCATCGTCGACGCCGACGCCGACCTGGACGCCGCCGCCGACGCGGCGCTGTGGGGCGCCATGTCGAACGCGGGCCAGACCTGCATCGGCGTCGAGCGCATCTACGTCGTGGACGCGGCGTACGACGCGTTCCTGGGCAAGCTCACCGACAAGGCCCGCGACCTGCGCCCCGGCTTCGACCAGGACGCCGCCTACGGCCCGATCACGATGCCCGCGCAGCTCGACATCATCGAGCGGCACATCAAGGACGCGATCGGCAAGGGCGGCAAGGCGGTCGTCGGCGGGCCCGAGTCGGTCCGCAAGCCGTACGTGGAGCCGGTCGTCCTCACCGACGTCCCGGACGACTCGTCCGCCGTCAGCGAGGAGACGTTCGGTCCGACGATCACCGTGCACCGCGTGCGGGACCTGGACGAGGCGGTCGAGAAGGCCAACCGGACCGCCTACGGCCTCGCCGGGACGATCTTCTCCGGCAGCCGGTCCCGCGCGATGGACGCCGCGCGGCGGATGCGGTCGGGCATGACGTCCATCAACGCGTTCGCCGCGTTCGCGCAGGTGGCGGCGCTGCCGTTCGGCGGTGTCGGGGAGTCGGGCTTCGGCCGCATCCACGGCGCGGACGGGCTGCGCGAGTTCACCCGGCCGAAGGCGATCACCCGGCAGCGGTTCGCGACGATGAACCTCACCTCCTTCGACCGCACGGAGAAGGAGATGGCCCGGGTCCTCGGCCTGATCAAGATGATGCACGGCCGCCGCTACAAGCGCTAAGGCCCCCTACGGGCGTCCTAGGAGGACGTGGGGGGCACCTAAGGCGGCATGAGGCGCGGAGATAAGGCGTCGTCCCGATGTGGGGGATGGGGGCTTAGGACGAACCTTGTAGATGTCAGGCCAGAGAGGCCGGCAGAGACAAGGAGAAAGACATGATCCGCCCCGAGTTCTCCAAGGACCTCGTGAACGACCGCGTGGCCACCCTCCGCGCCGAGGCGCGCGCCGCCCGCCGGGCCCGCATCGCCAAGGCCCTCAAGCGGTGACGCCCGCACGCTGTCCCTCCTACGGCAGAACGCCCCCGTCGACCGACGGGGGCGTTCCTCATTTCCAGGCGGCGCTTATGCGAAGTCGGTGGCGTGGTCGGCGGCCCACTCGGCGAACGTGCGGCCGGGCCGGCCCGTGATCCGCTCGACCTCGGGGGAGATCTCGACCGGGCCGTCCACCGCCTCGGCGCGGAGCCGGAGCAGGACGTCCACGAGGCCCTCGCGCATGTAGGGCCGGGACAGCATCTGCTCCCGCGCCTCCTCCGGGCTGATCTCCTCGAACCGCGCCGGGATCCCGGCCGCCACACCGATGATCCGCACCATCTCCGGATGGGTGAGCGCCTCCGGGCCCGTCAGGACGGGCTTGGCGCCGACGAGCCCGTCGCTCAGGAAGGCCCGCGCGGCCACGGCGGCGATGTCGCGCTCGTGGATCGGCGCGCTGCGCGCCTGCGGGTACGGGCCGCGCACCGGAGCGCCCGAGCGGATCTCGTCGCGCCAGGCGAGCGCGTTGGTGGCGAACTCGCCGGGACGCAGGAACGTCCACTCGACCCCGGCGTCCTCGATCGCCTGCTCGAACTCCAGGTGGCGGGCGGCGAGCACGTTGCCCGGATCGGAGTCGAGGGCGGCGGCGGACGACAGCAGGACGACCCGCCGGACACCGGCGTCCGCCGCACGGGGCAGGAGGTCGCCGAGGCCGTTCCAGAACGCGGCGGGGTTGACGAACAGGGACGTGACACCGTCCAGCGGCATCGCGTCGAAAGGGACCACCTCGGCCTCGCCGGGCAGCCGCGCGGTGGCCGGATCGCGGGTCAGCGCCCGGACCCTGGCTCCCGCGCAGAGCAGTTCGCCGACGAGATGGCGGCCGACATTACCGGTGGACCCGGTGACAAGGATCATTGTTGGAGTTCCTTTTCGGGTAATGACCCCGCCGTCCGACGAGGCGCACACCCAGGTTCAACCATCCGGATGAAGATGTCAAACAGTCGGATGGTTGAACTCATCAGGCGGACGGCTACCATGGCGGCGTGACGGAATCCCAGAAGCGGCCGAGGCGCGCCCCCGGCCCCGACGAGCGCAGGCTCGACGCCGAGCGGTCGCGGCGGCTCCTGCTGGACGCGGCGCTGGACGAGTTCTCCGCCAAGGGGTTCGCGGGCGCCCGCGTCCAGGACATCGCCGACCGCGCCGGCCTCAACAAGCAGCTGATCAACTACTACTTCGGCGGCAAGGAGGGCCTGTACCGCGAGATCGGCCGCCGCTGGGAGGAGCGCGAGGCCGAGTTCAACGACCCCGCCGTCCCGCTGGACGAGCTGCTCGTCCGCTACCTGCGGCATGCCTTCGACGACCCGCGCGGCACGCGGCTCAACGCGTGGAGCGGCCTCACCGAGGACACGGACGACTTCCCGCCGGAGATGCGGGAGGACCTGTCCGACATGGAGCGCCGGAAGGCGGCGGGCGAGCTCGCGGACGACCTCGACCCCGCCGCCGTCATGCTGGTCATGATGGGCGTCGTGGCCGCCCCGATCGTGATGCCGCTCGCGGTGCGCCGCGTCTTCGGCATGGACCCGCGCTCACCGGAGTTCCGGGACCACTACGCCGAACAACTACGCCGCATGATCCGCCACCTGGCCCCCACCCCAACCCCAGAGGAGAACGGCTAGTCCTGCCAGAACTGGAAGAGTTCGTGGCCTAGTTGGATCGGGAAGTGGTCGTAGGACATGTTCACCCGGAAGGGGAACTCGCCCAGGCCGATCGCGTCGGTGATGGTGTAGATGAAGTCGAAGAAGGCGCCGTTGATCGGGCCGAGCCACAGCAGGGCGATCAGCGCCAGGAAGACGTAGCCGCCGTAGGCGCTCGCCTGCTCCACCCAGCGGCGCGGCAGGTACGGCTCGACGATGCCGAAGCCGTCCAGGCCCGGGATCGGCAGCAGGTTGAGCACCGCGGCCGTGACCTGGAGGAACGCGAGGAACGCCAGCCCGGACCAGAACAGCGCGTGCTCGCGGTCGGCGAAGTTCTTGAAGATGACCGCCAGCATGATCGCGAACAGCGCGTTGGACAGCGGGCCCGCGGCGGAGATCAGGCTGTGCCGGAGCCGGCCGCGGATCGAGTGCCGGTCGATCCAGACCGCGCCGCCCGGCAGGCCGATGCCGCCGAGCAGGATGAACACGAGCGGGATCAGGAAGCTCAGCGTGACGTCGGCGTACTTCAGCGGGTTCAGCGTGAGGTAGCCGCGGGTGGCGACGCTGCGGTCGCCGGACCGGTAGGCCATGTAGGCGTGGCCGAACTCGTGCAGCGACAGCGACAGGATCCAGCCGGCGATCACGAAGCCGAACACCGCGATCCGGCCCGGCCGGTCGAGGACCGTCCCGTACCGCCACGCGATCAGCCCGCAGAGCACGGTCGCCGCGACGATCGCGAGGAACACCGGGCTCGGCTGCACCGCGGAACGCCCGCGCTCCCCGGACACCGCCCCCATCTTCATCCTCCAGGCCCCTTCCGCCCGAGCCGGCCGGAGCCGGCGCCGGGGGTGCGGGGGGCCCGGCGGCCCCCCTCGGATAGTACGGATCCTTGACGCTACCGTTCCCCGCCGTATGGTGCGCGTCAGCCGCCGGTGATCACCGGGACGACGTAGGTGCGCAGGAAGCGGCGGAGCCCGTCGGCGTCCCGGTCGCGGTCCATCACGATCAGCGAGGTGATGATCCGGAACAGGAACTCGACCGTGCCTTCGACCTCGATGTCCGGGCGGACCATCCGCTGCCGCTGCGCCTGCTCGAAGTAGGGCCGGACGTAGTCGCAGCACAGCGCGAGCACGTGCTCGACCGCCCCGGCGACCGCCGCCTGCATGTGCCCAGCCGCCTCCGGGACGAGGAAGTGCGCGATCGTCGGCTCGTCGCGGACGTACGCGACCGCGTCCAAGGTGCCCTCGACGATCGCCTCCGGCACCGACCGCTCCCGGCGGAGCCGCTCGGCCAGCCGGTCGAGGAAGCGGAGCAGGTCGCGGACGACCACGGCGAGGATCAGCTCGTCGCGGCCGCCGGTGACACTGCGGTAGACCGTCGCCCGGGACAGCCCCGCGGCGGCCGCGATGTCCTCGACGGTCGTCTTGGCGACGCCGAAGCGGCCGAAGCACTCCTCGGCGGCGTCGATGATCCGCTCGCGCGTGGCGTCGGCGGTGACCGGGGGCATGACTGAAGGTTACCGGCCTCGCACGTCCGCCCGCCCCGGCTGGCGGGCCCTAGGACAGCGTGTATTCGAGCGACCAGGAGTGGCCGCCGTCCGGACCGATGGTGATCTGGCCGAGGCCGCGGATGCCGGTCAGCTCGCCGGTGCCCGACGTCGGGACGATCAGCCAGCGGAGCCACTGGGTGTCGGCCGTGCCGTCCTCGCTGCCGGCGCTGTGCTGGAGGACGAACGTCCCCTCGCGGCCGTGCAGGATGCCCTGGACGTGCTCGACCGCGACGTAGGCGACGGGCCCCGCCGCGGACTCCACGGCGATCATCTCCGTGGTGCTCGTGCCGACGAGGTCCCCGTGGAAGGTCTTGCGGACGTGCGCCCGGGTGAGCTTGTTGCCGCCCTGCTCGTCATAGGGCTTCTCGGCGTCCCAGGCATCGACGTCGAAGGTGCCGCTGGCTTGAAGGGTCATCCCGCCATGATGCCCGTCCCGTTGAACGTTGTCGCTGGGTGCGCTCCGCGCTCAGAACAGGGTGCCCTCGTGCTCGATGCCGCGCAGGGCGTCGTAGTCGAGAGTGACGCAGTGGATGCCGCGGTCGACGGCGAGCACGCGGGCCTGCGGCTTGATCTCCTGGGCCGCGAAGATCCCGCGGACCGGCGCCAGGTGCGGGTCGCGGTTGAGCAGCTCCAGGTAGCGGGTGAGCTGCTCGACGCCGTCGATCTCGCCGCGCCGCTTGATCTCGACGGCGACGGTGGCGCTGTCGGCGTCCCGGCAGAGGATGTCGACGGGGCCGATGGCGGTCGGGTACTCGCGGCGGATCAGCGACCAGCCGTCCCCGAGCGTCGTGATGTGCTCGGCGAGGAGCTCCTGGAGGTGCGCCTCGACGCCGTCCTTGCGCAGCCCGGGGTCGAGGCCCAGCTCGTGGCTGCTGTCGTGCAGGATCTCCTCGATCGTCAGGATCAGCCGCTCGCCCGACTTGCCGTGCGTGACCGTCCAGCGGGCGATGGCGCCGTTCTCCTCGAACGGCTCCTCGCGCAGCGAGCACGGCGGGTTCATCCAGTTGAGGGGCTTGTAGGCGCGGTCGTCGGCGTGGATGCTCACGCTCCCGTCGGCCTTGATCAGGATCAGCCTGGGGGCCATCGGCAGGTGGGCGGTGAGCTTGCCGGCATAGTCGACGCTGCAACGGGCGATAACGAGACGCACGCTGCCCCACCTTAGTGACGCCGCGGACCGCTCGCGGCGTTACCCGAGACCCGCGTAGCGGCGGCACGCGTCGCGGTCGCCCGGCAGGCCCCACGCGCGCACGATCTCCCACAGGTTGACCCACTGCCAGGTCTCGGGGGACAGGTCGCCGAGGACGCGCACCGCACGCTTCTGGACGTCCGTCAGCTCGCCGAACGGGGGCAGTGCCTTGTTCGGGGCGCCGAACGCGAGGCGGAGCGCCGCGCTCGCCAGTGGGAACGCGGCCGTCTCGGACGTCCGGGACAGCCCTTCCAGCACGGCGTCGACGGCCTCGGCCGGGACGGCGCCGTCCAGTGCGGCGAGGCTCGCAGCCGCATAGGCGCGCAGGTCGCCTTCCAGGAACGCCAGCGTGAGGCCGGACGGTTCGGGCGGTGAGCCGCAGACCGCGGCCAGTTCGGCGATGACTGGCATGTCGGTCACGCCCGATCGGGCCAGCGCGATCGCGGCGGCGCAGCGCGGCAGCGGGTCTCCGCCTGTCAGGTGCTCGCGCATCCGGGGGAGCAGCACCTCGCCGCCGAGCAATCCGGCCGAGACGAGCGCGTTGGCGGTGACCGCGGGCACGGTCTCGGCGTCCAGGAGTGCCTGGAGCGCGGGGATCGACTCCTCCGCGTCCTCGGGGAACCAGCCCAGGGCGTACGCGGCGGCGGTCCGGATCGCGGCGTCGGGGTCGCGCATCAGCCGCCGCAGCACCGGGAGCCCGGCCCGGACGGCGTCGTAGGCGGCGAGTTCCGCGACCGTCATGGCACGGGCCGCCTCGAAGTCGACCCATGGGTGCCGCGCCTCGAAGGCCCGGCGCTCGCTCTCGCCGGAGTCGAGCAGCCGCCCCACCTCGGCGCGCCACTCCTCGATGGCGACGCCGCCGGGCAGGTGCGACTCGTCGAGCCCGACCGCCAGGGCGGCCAGCAGGTAGACGAGGTCCTCGCGGCCGGGCGTGGCCGGGTCTGCGGCGAGCGCGAGCAGGAAGGGGACGGCGGGCACGGCGGCGTCGTACCGGCTGCCCTGGTGGTGGATGTTCGTGTACAGCTCACCCAGCGCCGCGTCCCGCTCGTCGGGATCCGCGGAGCGCAGCGCCCGGAGCAGGTCCGGCACGTCTGAGGCCGATCCGTAGGCGTGCCGATGCCGCGCCCAGTCGATCCCGTCGAGCCCCGCCAGCGGATCACCGTCCATGCCGGGCATTCTCCCGGACGCGGCGCCCCGCCTAAGGCGGCCGTGCGGTGGAGGCGATCGGCTAAGACCTCCTAACCCGCCAACGCAGGGTTTTCTCCCCATGTGGCGACACCGGCCTTAGGACGAACCTTGGTGTCACCGGGCCGCTGGGGCGGTCCGCGAACCGAGGAGGGGCCGTGTTCCACACCGACGTCATGTACGCGATCGCGGAGGAGCGGGGCCGCGAGCGGCGTGCGGAGGCGCAGGCAGCGCGGGACGCACGCCGGGCGCGGCGGGCTCGCGCCTACTGGGCGGAGCAGGCCGAGCTGGTCGCCGCGCGGCTGCCCGGACGGCGCGCCAAGGCGCCGTCGTGCCGTACCGTCGGGGCCCGCTGAGGCGGGTCCGACGCGCAAGTAAGGGGCCGTGTCAAGCCCTGGCATTCGCCGGGGGCCCTGATTACCGTCGCGAGTGGTGCCATCGCTTCTCGCGAAAGGATCCCCGCATGTCTCTTGACGTGAGCCCGGAACTCCTGGAGACGGCACAGCAGGGCGAGGTCGGCGACGCCGAGTTCGTCGAGTGCATCCGGACGTCCCTCCCGTACGCGTGGGACATGATCAGCGGCCTGGTGGCGCGGCTCCAGGTGGACGGCGGCGCGTTCGCCGACAACCTCACGCCGCCCCCGGACGAGCAGGCCCGCGGCCAGCTCCTCCGCGTCCTCGCGAGCGACGCGATGCGCGGGACGCTGGAGCGCCACTTCGGCGTGAAGCTCGCGTTCCAGAACTGCCACCGCGTGGCCGTCTTCCCCTCGGACGGCTCCGCCGAGTACCGCACGTTCGTGACCGCGCGCGAGCAGATCCTCAACCAGTCCCCGGAGCTCCGCGACTGCTGACGCGGCCGGCCGGCGAGCACGCTCACCGGCGGCGTCCGTCCCCGCGAGGCAGGTCCTGGGGGCGGTGCGCCGCCGGTCGGCGTTCGAGGGCGGCCCGGGCCTCGGGGAGTACGTCCGCGCCCAGGCGCGCGATGTTCTCCAGCGTGGACGGGCCCGATCCGGTGGCCTCGACGAGCAGGACGAGGTGCCGGATGCCGGTCCGCTCCACCGTGGTGACGATCGACTCCACGCAGTCGGCGGGCGACCCCACCGGGTGGAGGTCGCACATGCGCCGCGCGTAGCCGATGGGGTCGCGGGGTGGGCGCGGCCGGTCGTCTACCGGGACGTAGCCCTCAAGGCCGGGGCCGAGCCAGCGGGGCATCCCGGTCAGCACCGCTTCGACGGCCCGTTCGCGCGTGTCGGCCACCTGCGCCAGGTGGGTGGAGACGTGCGGCAGGTCCGGGACGCCGTGGCGGGCGACCGCGGCGGCCTTCTCCGTCGGCCCGACGTGCATCCCGAGGATCATCGGCAGGCCGCGCTCCGCCGCCAGCGCCTCCGTCGCGGGCGACGTGCAGGCCACGGCGACGGGCGGCGGGACGGGCGCCCGCGGCACGACGGGCACCTCGCGGAACGCGAAGTGCTCGCCGGACCACCCGACCCGGTCGGAGCGCAGCCAGGCCAGCAGCAGGTCGAGCGACTCGGCGAAGCCGTGCTCGTAGCGGCGCAGGCCCGTCCCGAACACCTCCAGGTCCCGCCACGGGCCGCCGCGTCCCACGCCGAGGCGGAAGCGCCCGCCCGACAGCAGCGCAAGCATCGCCGCCTGCTCGGCGAGCGCCACCGGATGCTGCGTGGACAGCACGCTGACCGCCGTCCCGACGTGCACCCGGTCGGTGAGGGCCAGCAGGTGCCCGGCGAGGACGGTCGCGGACGGGACGGTCCCGTACGTCATGAAGTGGTGCTCGGCCAGCCACACGTCGTCGAACCCGGCGCGCTCGGCGGCGACGGCGGCCGCCACGGTCCGGGCGAGGGCGGCGGCGTCGGTCTCGTCGGGGGAGCGGGCGGCGAGCAGGAAGATTCCGAAGCGCACCCCCGGGTCGTACCCGGCATCCGGGTCGGTCGTACCCGGCATCGGCCCCGCCGGGGCGCTCTGGGAGACTGCCGTCCATGACTGAGGGTTCGTTCAGCAGGGTCGGGGTCGTCGGGCTGGGGACGATGGGCGCGGGCATCGCCGAGGTGCTCGCCCGCGGCGGCCTCGCGGTGGTCGGCGTCGAGGTGAACGCGGAGGCGCTGGAGCGCGGCCGCGGGCACCTGGAGAACTCGACCGGGCGCGCGGTCAAGCGCGGCCGGCTCACCGAGGACGCGCAGCGGGAGATCCTCGGCCGGATCGCGTTCACGGTCGACTTCGCGGACCTCGGCGGCTGCGACCTCGTGATCGAGGCGGTCCCGGAGCGGCTCGACCTGAAGCGCCGCGTGTTCGCCGAGCTGGACCGGGTCTGCCGGGACGACGCCGTCCTCGCCACGAACACCTCGTCCCTGTCGGTCACCGAGATCGCGGCGCCGACCGCCCGGCCCGCCAGGGTCGTCGGCGTGCACTTCTTCAACCCCGCGCCGGTGATGAAGCTCGTCGAGGTCATCGGGACGGTGCTCACCGAACCCGGCGCCGTCGACCGCGTCGCGTCCCTCGTCCGGGGCCTCGGGAAGACGCCGGTGACGGTCGGGGACCGGTCCGGGTTCGTCGCCAACCGGCTGCTGTTCGGCTACCTCAACCAGGCCGTGGGGATGCTGGAGTCCGGGCACGCCACCCGCGACGACATCGACACCGCGATGACGGCGGGCGCCGGGCTGCCCATGGGGCCGTTCACGCTCATGGACCTGATCGGCCTCGACACCTGCCTGGAGGTGCTGGAGGCGCTCTACGCCGAGTCCCGCGACCGCCGCCACGCGCCCGCGCCGCTGCTGCGCGAGCTCGTCACCGCGGGCCTGCTCGGCCGCAAGTCGGGCCGCGGCTTCTACGACCACGGCGAGGCCCGTCCGGAGGCCGCCGCCGCCGACGGCCCGGCGCCGACCGTGGGCATCCTCGGCGTGAGCCCCCTCGCGGACGCCCTCGCCGCCGTCTGCGACCGCGCGGGCGCCGAGATCCGGACCGCCGAGGCCGACCTCGCCGACTGCGACCTGGTCATCGAGGCGGCGCAGGACGCCGAGGCCGGGCGCGCGCTGCTCGCCGCCGCCGCGGAC
>NZ_CAACUY010000131.1 GCF_900659615.1 Actinomadura fibrosa
CCCGCCGCGATCCCGGCCGCGATGGTCGTCCGGGCGGACCGCGCCGCCCGCCCGGGCCGCGGGTCCGGCGCGGCCGGAGCCGACCGGGCGTCCTGAACCCGGCCTCAGAAGATTCTGAAAGATCGATGAGAAACGCCTGCCGGTGGCCGGAGCCGCTACCGGGGGTGTTTACGGTGAGTGCATGGAGCCTGGCACGGCGGGGACGGCGCCCGCGCGGATACTCATCGTGGACGACGAGCCCGCCGTGCGGGAGTCGCTGTCCAGCAGCCTCCAGTTCGAGGGCTACGAGGTCGCCGAGGCCGCCGACGGCGTGACGGCGCTGGAGCGCGTCGAGGCCGAGCGGCCCGACCTGGTCGTCCTCGACGTCCTCATGCCGCGGATGGACGGCCTGACGACCTGCCGGCGGCTGCGCGCCCTCGGCGCCACGATGCCGGTGCTCATGCTGACCGCCCGCGACATGGTCGGCGACCGCGTCACCGGGCTGGACGCCGGCGCCGACGACTACCTCGCCAAGCCGTTCGAGCTGGACGAGCTGCTGGCGCGGGTGCGGGCCCTGCTGCGCCGGGTGACACTCGCGGCCGACGCCGGGCCCCGCCGCGACGACGTCCTGGCCTTCGACGACCTGCGCATGAACACCCTGACCCGGGAGGTCACCCGGGCGGGCAAGCCGCTGGAGCTGACCCGCACCGAGTACATGCTGCTGGAGATGTTCCTCGCCCACCCACGGCAGGTCCTGACCCGCGAGCAGATCCTGGAGACGGTGTGGGGGTTCGACTTCGAGCCCGCCTCCAACTCCCTGGACGTGTACGTCATGTACCTGCGGCGCAAGACCGAGGCCGGCGGGCTGCCGCGGCTCGTGCACACCGTCCGCGGCGTCGGGTACGTGCTGCGGTCGGCGGCGTCGCCGTGACCGGCGCCACCGCGAGCGGACCCGCCGGAGGGGCGCGGAGGCCGCCCATGGTCCGGCGGCTGACCCTGCGGGCCCGGATGGCGCTGCTGACCGCGACGGCGGTGGCCCTGGCCGTCGCCGCCTGCGCGGTCGCGAGCTGGTACCTCACCCGCAACCAGCTCTACACCGAGCTGGACCGCAGGCTCGGCACCACCATGGGCGGCCCGCCGCCCGGACCGGGCAGGGACGGGGGCGGGCTCGCGTCGCGCATCGAGCAGGATGTCCGTGAAGCCCTGGAGACCTGCCGCTCCGACGTGCACAGCGACGCCAACGGGTTCCGCCGCTTCTGGGGCCCGGCCGAGATCACGCAGCTGGTCGACGACCAGGGCGCGCGGTGCACGCTGGCCAACTCCGGCGCGCTCACGGTCACCGACGCCGACCGGGAGGTGGCCCGCGGCGAGCGGACCAGCGTCGTCCACGACGGCACCGGCGTCACGTCCGCCGGACGCAAGATCGACGTCCGGGTGCTGACCCGCAGGATCATCCTGGACGACGGGTCCGGCGCGGCGATCTCCTCGGCGATCTCCCTGGAGGAGGTCGAGGGGCCGCTGGACAACCTCGCGCTGCTGCTGCTGGCGGTGTCGGCGCTCGGCGTGCTGATGTCCGCCGGCGCCGGGCTGATGATCGCCCGCGCGTCGCTGCGGCCGGTGGACGAGCTGACCGGCGCCGTCGAGCACGTCGCCCGCACCGAGGACCTCGGCATCCGCATCCCCGAGGAGGGGACGGACGAGATCGCCCGGCTGAGCCGCTCGTTCAACAGCATGACCACCGCGCTGGCGGCGTCGCGGGAGCGCCAGCAGCAGCTCATCGCCGACGCCGGGCACGAGCTGCGCACGCCACTGACGAGCCTGCGCACCAACATCGACCTGCTGCTGCGCTCGGAGACGACGGGCCGCGAGCTGCCCGCGGGGACCCGGCACAACCTGCTGGTCAGCGTGAAGGCGCAGATGCAGGAGCTGTCGAGCCTGGTCGGGGACCTGCTGGAGCTGGCCCGACCCGCCGAGGCCGAGCCGGTCCGCGAGACCGTCGCGCTGCACGAGGTCGTCGCCCGCGCGGTGGAGCGCGCCCGGCTCCGCGGGCCCGGGCTGACCGTCCAGGCGCAGGCCGAGCCCTGGTACGTGCTCGGCGACCCAGGCTCGCTGGAGCGGGCCGTGGTCAACCTGCTGGACAACGCGGTCAAGTTCAGCCCGCCCGGCGGCACCGTCGCGGTCCGCCTGAGGGGCGGCGAGCTGGACGTCCGCGACCAGGGCCCCGGCATCCCCGCCGAGGACCTCCCGCACGTGTTCGAGCGGTTCTGGCGCTCCCCGTCCGCCCGGAGCCTGCCCGGCTCGGGCCTGGGCCTGTCGATCGTCGCCCGGGTCGTGGACGAGTGCGGCGGGAAGGTGGCCCTGGAGAGCGCCCCCGGCGGCGGGACGCTCGTGCGCGTCCTGCTCCCCGGCACGCCCGACGACCGCTGACCGCTGACCGCTGACCGAGCGTGAGCGCGCATTCTCATCCGGCGTTAATGAACGGCTCAGGGGACTCCCACGCCCGCTGGCGAACCTCGTCCCATGAGTCACCTTGTCACCGAGAGGGGCACCCCCGCCGGGCCGCCCCCGCTCCTTGAGGACCACGGGGGGCGGGGACGGCTCGTCGAGGTGGTGATCCCCGTCTACAACGAGGAACGCGTCCTGGCGCAGAGCGTGGAGCGGCTGCACGCCTACCTCAGCGACACCTTCCCCTACCCCTTCCGGATCACGATCGCCGACAACGCCAGCACCGACGGGACCTGGCGGGTCGCCGAGCGGCTGATGGCGCGGCTCCCGCGCGTCAACGCGGTCCACCTGGACCTCAAGGGCCGCGGCCGCGCGCTGCGGCACGTCTGGGGCACCAGCGACGCCGACGTCGTCGCGTACATGGACGTGGACCTGTCCACCGACCTGGACGCGTTCCTTCCGCTGGTCGCGCCGCTGATCTCCGGGCACAGCGACCTCGCCATCGGCAGCCGCCTCACCCGCGGCTCCGCCGTCGTGCGCGGGCCGCGCCGCGAGGTGATCTCCCGCTGCTACAACCTGCTGCTGCGCGCGACCCTGGCCGCCCGGTTCAGCGACGCCCAGTGCGGCTTCAAGGCCGCCCGGACCGAGATCGTCCAGGCGCTGCTGCCGTCGGTCGAGGACGAGGAGTGGTTCTTCGACACCGAGCTGCTGCTGCTCGCCGAGCGCAACGGCCTGCGCATCCACGAGGTCCCGGTCGACTGGGTCGACGACCCCGACAGCCGCGTGGACGTGGTGAAGACCGCCCGCGACGACCTGCGCGGCATGGCCCGCGTCGCGCGCCGGATGCTGACGGGCGCGTTCCGCGCCCCGGTCGGCGGCCGGCCGCGCCCCCAGCTCCCCGCCGGGATGGCCCGGCAGCTCCCCGCCTTCGCGGTCATCGGCGTGATCAGCACGATCGCGCAGCTCGTCCTGTTCGTCCTGTTCCGGATGGCGATGGGGCCGCTGTGGGCGAACGCCCTGTCGCTCGTCATCACCACGATCGGCAACACCGCCGCCAACCGCCGCTTCACCTTCGGGGTCACCGGGCCCGAGCGCGCCTTCCGGCAGCAGCTCGAAGGCGGGCTGACGTTCCTGCTCGGCCTCGCGCTGAGCAGCGGCGGCCTCGCACTGCTGCACGCCGCGGCGCCGCACGTGTCCCGGACCGTCGAGGTCATCGCGCTCGTCGCCGCCAACGGCGTCGCGACGCTGGTCCGGTTCCTGCTCATGCGCGCGTGGATCTTCCACCCGCGCCGCCTGCGCCGGGACGGTGCGGACGGCGGGCCCGCCGCCGGGAACCGCGTCGCCGCCGAGAAGCACGTCGCCGCCGAGGAGACCGGGGGACCGCTGTCATGACCTCCGCCGAGACCATCCCGGCGCCGGCCGGGCACGCGCGCCCCGCGGGCCGGGACGGCCGCGTCCGCCGCCTGCTCCTCGGCCCCGCCGAGGACCCGCGCTGGGCCCGGCCCGCCCTCTGGGCGCTGCTCGCCGCCGCGTTCGTCCTGTACGCGTGGGGGCTGTCGAAGTCGGGCTACGCCAACACCTACTACTCGGCCGCCGTCAAGAGCGGGACGCAGAGCTGGAAGGCGTTCTTCTTCGGCTCCCTGGACGCCGGCTCCTACATCACCGTCGACAAGCCGCCGATGGCGCTGTGGGTGATGGGCCTGTTCTCCCGGGTGATGGGCTTCGGGACGTGGAGCCTGCTGCTCCCGCAGGTCCTGGAGGGCGTGGCCGCGGTCGCCGTCCTCTACACGACGGTCCGGCGGGCGTTCGGCCACCACGCGGCGGTCATCGCCGCGGCGGTGCTGGCGCTCACCCCGATCACCGTCGCGATCAACCGCGACAACAACCCCGACACCCTGCTCGTCCTGCTGCTGGTGGCGGCCGCGTGGGCGTGCCAGCGCGCCGTCGAGACGGGCCGCGTCCGGCCGCTGCTGCTCGCGGCGTTCCTGGTCGGCTGCGGCTTCAACACCAAGATGCTCCAGGCGTTCCTGGTCGTCCCGGCGTTCGCCCTGGTGTACCTGGTGGCGGCGCGGCCCGGCCTCGTGCGCCGGATCGTCCACCTGCTGGCGGCGGGCGCGGTGCTCGCGGTGTCCAGCTTCTGGTGGATGGTCGTCGTGGACCTCATCCCGGCCGGCAGCCGCCCCTACATCGGCGGCAGCACCGACGGCACGGCCTGGGACCTGGTCATCGGCTACAACGGCCTCGGCCGGATCTTCGGCGAGAACGGCGGCGGCCCCGGCGGACGGGGCGGTCCGGGCGGAGGCGGCGGGTTCGGCGGCCAGTCCGGCGCGGGACGTCTGTTCAACGACATCCTCGGCGGGCAGATCTCCTGGCTGATCCCGCTCGCGGTGATCGCCCTCGCGGCGTCCCTGATCCTGCTGTGGAAGCGGCCCCGGACCGACCTGGCCCGCGCGGCGCTGCTGCTGTGGGGCGGCTGGCTGGCCGTCCACTACGTGATCTTCAGTTTCGCGCAGGGCACGTTCCACCCGTACTACTCCACCGCGATGGCCCCGGCGATCGCCGCACTCGTGGGCGGGGGCGGCGTCCTGCTGTTCCGGGCGGGCCGCCGCTCGGTCCGCTGGGCGTGGGTGCTGCCCGCGGGCGTCGCCGTGACCGGCGCCTGGGCGTTCGTGCTGCTGGACCGCACGCCGTCCTGGAACCCGTGGCTGCGCTGGGCGGTCGTCGCCGCGACCGTGCTCGCCGTCGCGGGCCTGGCGGCCGGACGGCTCGTCCGCCGCGCGGGCCTGCCCGCGACCGTCGCCGGGGTGGCACTGGCCGTCGTGGCGTGCCTGGCCGGTCCTGGCGCGTACGCGGTGTCCGCCGCGTCCGAGCCCGCCAACGGCAGCAATCCGCTGGCCGGGCCCTCGTCCGGCCTCGGGTTCGGCGGCCCGGGAGGCCCCGGCGGCCGTCAGTTCGGCCGCGGCGGCACCGGCGGGTTCCCCGGCCGGATGCCCGGCGGCCAGTTCCCCGGGGGCCAGTTCCCCGGTGGCGACCAGATCCCGGGAGGCGGCCAATTCCCCGGAGGCCAGTTCCCAGGGGACGGCCAGGGACAGAACGGGCAGGGACAGAACGGGCAGAACGGCGGCGGGCAGGCTCCCGGCGGGACGCAGCGTCCGGACGGCGGCTTCCGCGGCGGGATGGGCGGCCCCGGCGGCCAGGTGAACCAGCAGATGGTGAGCTACCTGGAGAAGAACCAGGGCAAGGCGACCTGGATGGTCGCGGTGTCCAGCGCCCAGCAGGCGGGCTCGCTGATCCTGCAGACCGGGCGGCCCGTCATGGCCATGGGCGGCTTCACCGGCAGCGACCCGGCCATGACCGTCGCCAAGCTCCAGCAGTACGTCAAGGACGGGAAGCTCCACTACATCCTCGTCAGCGGACAGGGCGGCATGGGGCCCGACCGCGGCAACGCCGACGTCACGGCCTGGGTCCAGAAGAACGGGACCCTCGTCAAGGCGAGCGAGTACGGCGGCACGGCCGCGTCCGGTTCGACCTCGTCCTCCGACACCTCCGGCGCCCAGCTCTACCGGCTGGGCTGACCGGGACGACCCAGGGAAGACCTCGATGACCACGACACTGCCGGCCGCCCCGCCCGCGTCCCGTGAGGAGCGCGGCTGGGGCGGCCTCCCGCGGAGGCTGCTGCGCGGACGGCCGGACGACCCGTCCTGGGCCAGGCCCGCCCTGCTCGCGCTGCTCGTCGCGACCGGCGTGCTGTACATCTGGGGGCTCGGGGCCTCCGGCTGGGCGAACGCGTTCTACTCGGCCGCCGTGCAGGCGGGCGCGACGAGCTGGAAGGCGTTCTTCTTCGGCTCGTCCGACGCGGCCAGCGCCATCACCGTCGACAAGACGCCCGGCGCGCTGTGGCCGATGGCCCTGGCGGCGCGGATCTTCGGGGTGAACTCCTGGAGCATCCTCGTCCCGCAGGCGCTGATGGGCGTGGCCACCGCCGGCACGCTGTACGCCGCCGTCCACCGGCGCTTCCCGGCGTGGGCGGGGCTGCTGGCGGGCGCGGCGTTCGCGCTGACGCCGGTGGCCGCGCTGATGTTCCGGTTCAACAACCCCGACGCGCTGCTGGTGCTGCTGCTGACGCTCGGCGCCTACGGGACGCTGCGCGCGCAGGAGAGCGCGAGCACCCGCTGGCTGGTGTTCGCCGCGTCCTGCGTGGGCACGGGGTTCCTGGCGAAGATGCTCCAGGCGTTCCTGGTGGTGCCGGTGTTCGCGCTGGTCTACCTGGTCGCCGCGCCGACGCCGGTGCGGCGTCGGCTGTGGCAGCTCGTGCTCGCGGGCGCCGCGCTGGTGGTCTCGGCGGGCTGGTGGGTGGCGGTCGTGGCGCTGGTCCCGGCGTCGTCCCGGCCCTACATCGGCGGGTCGCAGCACAACTCGGTGCTGGAGCTGGCGCTCGGGTACAACGGGCTCGGCCGGCTGAACGGCGAGGAGACCGGCGGCCTCGGCAACCTCAACCAGGACGCCGGCTGGGGCCGGATGTTCGGCGCCACGATCGGCGGCCAGGTCTCCTGGCTGCTGCCGGCCGCGCTCATCCTGCTGGTCATGGGGCTGTGGGTGACGCGCCGGTCGCCCCGGACGGACGGGGTCCGGGCCGCGTTCGCGGTGTGGGGCGGCTGGCTGCTGGTCACCGCCGTGATCTTCAGCTGGATGCAGGGGATCTTCCACGAGTACTACACGGTCGCGCTGGCCCCGGCGATCGCCGCGCTGGCCGGCATGGGCGCGGCGGCGCTGTGGGAGCGCCGCCGGCTGCCCGAGGCCGCCGCGGTGCTGTCGGTGACCGTCGCGGTCACCGCGATCTGGGCGTACGTGCTGCTCGACCGGACGCCGGGCTGGAACTCCTGGCTCGGGCCGGTGGTCGTCGCCGCGGGACTGGTCGCGGCGGCGGGACTCGCGGGCGCGCGGCTGCTGAAGGGGCCTTTGCTCGCTCTCGTGGCGGCGCTGGCCGTCGGGGCGTCCCTCGCGGGCCCCGCCGCGTATGCGCTGAACACGGTCAACACCGCGCACACGGGGGCGATCGTCACCGCTGGGCCGCGAACGTCCGGCGGGTTCGGGCCGGGGCGCGGCATGCCCGGCGGCTTCCCGGGAGGCCGCGGCGGTCAGGGCGGTTTCGGCGGCTTCAACCGGAACGGCCAGGGCTTCGCCCCGCCGCAGGGCGGCATGCCCGGCGGCGCCCAGGGAGGACCGCAGGCCGGTCCGCAGGCCGGTGGACGGCCGGGCGGCGGCTTCGGCGGGCGCGGAGGCGGCTTCGGCGGAGGCGGGCCGGGTGGCCTGCTCAACGCCGGGACCCCGAACGCGGCGGTGACGGCCGCGCTGAAGAAGGGCGCCTCGTCCTACACGTGGGCGGCGGCCGCGGTCGGCTCCAACACGGCGGCGGGCTACCAGCTCGCCATCGGCGCGCCGGTGATGGCGGTCGGCGGCTTCAACGGCACCGACCCGGCGCCGACGCTCGCGCGGTTCCAGCAGCTCGTCCGCCAGGGGAAGATCCACTACTTCGTGGGCGGCGGCCAGGGCGGCGGCATGATGTCGCGCGGCGGGAGCAGCGGCGGCAACAGCGGCAGCGACGACGCGCAGCGGATCGCGCAGTGGGTCGCGGCGACCTTCCAGGCGACCACCGTCGGCGGCACGACGCTGTACGACCTGTCGTCCGGCGCCGATTCTCATGGCGGCTGACCGGGACGTTAAGCCCGGTCTCATGATCGCCGCGGAACCTTTCCGGCAGGGGGAGTTCCCCGGATGAGGAAGGCAGAGGGGGCGAACGTGGAGGCACACGCGGACGGCGCGCCCCGCGACCGGCGCCGCTCGTCGGTCCGGCGGATCACCGCCTGGACCGCGGCGGGGTCGCTCGCGGCGGCCGCCGGGCTCGCCGCCCTCGTCGGGGTCACCGAGGACGGCGGCGCGCCCCAGCAGGGGAACGGCACCACCGGCGGTACCAGCGCTGACACCGAAGGCGGCACCGGCGACACGGGCACGAGCGACTCGGGTTCGGGGGACTCGGGGTCGGGCGACACGTTGCAGCAGCCCGGGCAGGCGCCGTCGTCCTCGGACGGTCCCGGCTCGGTCACTTCAGGGGGGTCATGATGCGCACGATGGAGAAGGCGGAGCGCGGGACGGCGCGGGAGTCGTTCCCGCTCTGGGGCGGCGAGGCGACCGTGATGGTGACCGAGTCGCTCCTGCTCGGCGCGGCACGCGCCGCCGTGGACGAGGTCGTCGCCGCGGTCGACCTGGCGTGCAGCACATTCCGGACGGACTCGGAACTGGCCGGGGTCAACGCGGCCGACGGTGGGACCGTCCACGTCAGCGGCCTGTTCCTGGACGTCCTGGAGGCGGCGGTGCGCGTGGCCGCGCTGACCGGCGGGCTGGTGCATCCGGCCGCCGCGACGGCGCGACAGGCGGACTGGCGGTCGATCCGCACCGACCGCGACGCCGGGACGGTGTCGCTGCCCGCGGGCATGGCCCTCGACCTCGGCGCGGTCGGCAAGGCGTTCGCCGCGGACCGCGCCGCCGAGGCCGCCGCCGCGACGGGGACGGGGGTCCTCGTGGCGCTGGGCGGCGACATCGCGATGGCGGGACCCGCGCCTGCGGACGGGTGGCGCATCCGCGTGGCCGACGACCACCGCCTCGGTCCCCGCGGGCTGCTGCCTCCCGGGCAGGACGTCACCGCGGTCGGCGGCGGGCTGGCCACCTCCAGCCTGACCGTCCGCGCGCGGACGCTGTCCGACGGCACGACCGCCGCCCACATCGTGGACCCCCGCACCGGGTTCCCGGTGCGGGGGCCGTGGCGGACCGCGTCGGTCGCCGCCGCGACCTGCGTGGACGCGAACGCGGCGAGCACGGCGGCGCTGGTGCGCGGCGCCGGCGCCGCCGCATGGCTGGCGCGGCTCGGCCTGCCCGCCCGCCTCGTCCACGGCGGCGGCTGGGTCCGGACGGTCGCCGCGTGGCCGGATCAGTACCCCGACGTCAAGGTGGCCGGCCGATGACCCTCTGGTACGCGGCGCGCGCGTTCGGCATGGTGTCGGTCGTCCTGCTCAGCGCCGTCCTGGTGCTCGGCCTGCTGGTCTCGGCGCGGCGGCGGCCGCTGCTCGTCCTGACGGGGCTGCACCGGTCGCTGTCCCTGCTCGCGGTGGTGTTCGTGGCGACGCACGTCGCCGCGGCCGTCGCGGACGGGTACGTGTCGATCGGCTGGACGGACGCGTTCGTCCCGTTCGCGTCGAGCTACCACCCGCTCTGGCTGGGCCTCGGCGCGGTCGCGCTCGACCTGGTCGTCGCGCTGATCGTCACGAGCCTGCTGCGGGCGCGGCTCGGCCTGCGCTTCTGGAAGGCCGTGCACTGGCTCGCGTACGCGGCGTGGCCCGTCGCCGTGGCGCACGGCATCGGCGTCGGCACCGACTCCGCACTGGTCCTAGGGCTGACGGCGGTGAACGTGACCGCGGTCGCGACCGCGCTAGTGGCCAGGCTCCGACGACGCCCGCCGAATCCCACACCACGAACGACACCGGCAGCCGTGGCTCGGACGACATCGGGGTACGCGGCTAGGACGGCGCTGAACGGCAAGTCTGAGACGCCGCCGGGCGGGACGGCTCACGCGGCGTCGGGCGGGGCTATTGGGGCGGTAACGGGGGACGTGGTTCGGATGGCGCCAGCCGGGAGCGGGGGCGCGGGAGCGGGAGGTGTGCGATGACGCGGTTGCTGGCGGCGGCCACCGGGCCAGACCTGGACGCCCACCTGCGCGTGCATGGCCCGGGCCCCCTGCGCGGCGCCGTCCGTCCCGGCCAACTGGGGCCGCTCGTCGAGGAGGTCGCCGCCGCCGGTCTCCGGGGACGCGGCGGGGGCTGGTTCCCGACGTCGCGGAAGATGGCGGCGGTGGCGGACGCGGTGGCGGGCGCGGTCCGGTCGCGGGCGCCGGTCGTCGTGGTCAACGCGATGGAGGGCGAGCCGCTGAGCGGGAAGGACGCCCACCTCCTGGACGTCGCGCCGCACCTGGTGCTGGACGGCGCGGTCCTGGCCGCCGAGGCGATCGGCGCCCGCCGCGTCGTCGCTGCGGTCACGGGCGGAACGCTCCACCTCCGGGCCGCCGAGCGGCGGGCCCGCGGCGTCGACCCGGTCGAGGTCGAGGTGAGGGCGGGCCCTGAGCGCTACCTGTCGGGGCAGGAGAGCGCGCTGGTCAGGTGGATCAACGGCGGGCCGGCGCTGCCCAGCGGCGCCGTCCCTTACGAGAAGGGCGTCGGCGGCAGGCCCACGCTCGTCGCCAACGCCGAGACGTTCGCGCATCTGGCGCTGATCGCGCGGCGCGGTGCCCGCTGGTTCCGCTCCGCCGGGTCCGCGTCGGCGCCCGGGACGGCGCTGGTGACCGTGGGCGGTGACGTCCCGTCGCCCGGCGTGCTGGAGGTCGCGGTGGGGACGCCGGTCGGGGAGGTGCTGCACGCCGCCGGTGTACAAGCCCCGGGGGAGGGCGCGGTGCTGCTCGGCGGTTTCGGTGGCGCGTTCCTGTCCGCCGGTGACGCCGCCGGGATTCCGCTGCATCCCGACGTCCTCCGGGACGCGGGGGCGGCGCTCGGGCCGGGGATCGTCTCGCTTCTCGCGGCCGAGCGCTGCGGGCTGGCCGAGACGGCGCGGATCGCCCGGTGGATGGCGCGGCAGGGCGCGCAGCAGTGCGGTCCGTGCATGTTCGGCCTGCCCGCCGTCGCGTCCGACCTGGAAGGGCTCGCCTATGACGGGGACGCCCGCGCGCTGGAGCGGCTCCACCGCCGGCTCGGGCTGCTGCCCGGCCGCGGCGGCTGCGCCCACCCCGACGGCACCGCGCGCCTCATCGCGAGCGCGTTGGCGGCGTTCCGCACTGATGTGGCCGCCCACCTGTCCGGGCACTGCCTGGCCGCCGTCCGTTCGATGACCGCATTGCAACCACAGAACCACTGAACCGCTTCCCGGAGGAGGTCGCCATGGAGGCCCGCCTGCGCATCGACCGCATCGCCTGTGACGGCGCCGGGCTCTGCGCCGAGCTGCTGCCCGAGCTGGTCCGGCTGGACGAGTGGGGTTACCCGATCGTGGACGCCCGGCCGGTCCCCGAAGCCCTGGCCGGGGCGGCCCGCGACGCCGTCCGGCTGTGCCCGAAACTCGCCCTCAGGCTGGCCGGGACCGTCGCCGACGCGGCGTGACGGCCCCGGGCGGCGGACCCGCGTGATGTACTCGGAGCAGTGGCCTTCCACGCGATGAGTCAGGAGTGAGCCCATGGCCGACACGCTCGACGACGCCGCCGTCGCCGACCGCCTGCGGGCCCTGCCCGCCTGGACCCGGGACGGCGACGAGATCCGCAGGCAGGTGCAGGCGCCCTCGTTCCTGGCCGGGATCGACGTGGTGACCGAGGTCGCCCGCGCCGCCGAGGACGCCGACCACCATCCCGACATCGACATCCGGTGGCGCACGCTGACGTTCGCGCTCACCACGCACAGCGCGGGCGGTCTCACCGGCAAGGACTTCGACCTCGCGGCCACGATCGAGCGGATCGTCGGCGAGCACGGCGCGAAGTAGCGGTTGAGCGGGCACAGTTGAGCGGGCAGGGCGCGGGAGGCGCTCCCGTCCAGGTGGCGGTGTGCGGGCCGAGCGCGTGCACCGACCGGCAGCGGCGGGACGCGCGCGAGGTCGGGCGGCTGCTGGCGGAGCGCGGCGCGGTCGTCCTCTGCGGCGGGTACGGCGGGGTGATGGCCGCCGCGGCCGAAGGCGCCCGCGCCGCCGACGGGATCACGGTGGGCGTGCTGTCGGGCGCCGACCGCGCCGGGGCCGGATCCGACCTGAGCGTCGTGCTGCCCACCGGGCTCGGCGAGGCGCGCAACTCCGTCCTCGTCCGCTCCGCCGACGCCGTGATCGTCGTCGGCGGCTCGTGGGGGACGCTGTCGGAGCTGGCGCACGCGATGCGCCGCGGTGACGTCCCGGTCGTCCAGCTGGGCGGCTGGCGGATCCTCGACGAGGACGGACGGCCGCTCGGCGGCGTGCTGGACGCCGGCGGTCCCGAGGACGCGGTGGCGCTGACCGGGCTGTGGCCGTAGCGCGCCGCTCGGCCGCAGGCGGTTGGGGCGGGGGTGTCGGTCAGTGCACCGAGAAGCCTCCGTCCACGAAGATCGCCTGTCCGGTGACGTAGGCCGATGAGGCGCTCGCCAGGAACACCGCGGCGCCGGCGAAGTCGTCCGGGACGCCGTTGCGGCCGGTCATCGTGCGGGCGGCGAGGGCCGCGACCCGCTCGGGGTCGGACGACAGGCGGGCGTTCAGCGGCGTCATCACGAATCCCGGCACCAGCGCGTTGGCGGTGAGGCCGCGCGCCGACCACGCCTCGGCCTGGGAGCGGGCGAGCGCCACCAGCCCGGCCTTGGACACCCCGTAGGCGCCGCTGGTCACGAACGCGCGGAACGCCTGCTGGGACGCGATGTGGATGATCCGGCCGAAGCCGCGCTCGGCCATGCCGGGGCCGAACCGCTGGCCGAGGAGGAAGGGCGCGTCGAGGTTCACGGCCATCGTGGTGTCCCAGACGTCCTCGCCCAGCGCGTCCATCGGCGGGCGCAGGTTGATCCCGGCGGCGTTGACGAGGATGTCCGGCTCGCCGAAGGGCTCGGCGGCGCGGTCCGCGGCGCGCTGGACGCCCTCGCGCGAGCCGAGGTCGGCGCTCACCCGGGCCGCCCGGCAGCCGTGCGCCTCCAGGTCGCGGACGGTCGCGGCGAGCTCCGGCTCGCGCCGCGCGACGAGCACGACGGCGGCACCGGAGCGCGCCAGCGCCTCGGCGATGGCGCGCCCGATGCCCGAGCTGCCGCCGGTCACGACGGCGACCCGGCCCTCCAGCGAGAACAGGGCGGACAGGTGCGCGGCGGTGGACGGGCGATCGCTCATGGACGCGAAGCCTACGACCCGGGCCCTCGCGAATCGTGGTCGACGGGAGCGTCCACGGGGGCGTCCCCGGGTTGGTTCCCGGGTTCGTCGTCGCCGCGGCGGCGATCCCGCCAGACGACCACGACGATCACGGCGACCACGATGAACGTCGGCACGAAGAACGGCAGCGCCGTGATCGCCGAATGGGTCGCGAGGACGCCCTCCGCGGGCACCGTCCCGCCGGTCATGCGCTCACCTTCGGCTGGGGTTCGGCTCCCTCGGGCGCGGCGGTCTCGGGCAGCACGCGCGAGATCCGCGCGACGCCCCAGCCGAGCGCGATGATCAGGGCGAGGGTGCAGAAGAGCACGACCGCCGAGCACACCAGCCACAGCCAGCCGGGCACGTCCGACTTGAGCTCGCGTTGCAGGATCTTGCGCTCGCCCTGCACGTCGCGGGTGAACTGCTGCGGCGCGGGCAGTTCCTTGGCGCCGATCGCCGGGTCGTCGGGCAGGTAGACCGGGACGCCCGCGAGGCTCCGTCCGTCATGGACGCGGATGAGCGTCTTCCACTCGCCGTGGAGCGGCATCGGCGCGGACGTGCGGTAGACGCCCTCGCGCTCCTTCACCAGCGGCTCGACGTGCAGGCCCTCGCCCTGCCAGCCGGTCATGGTGAGCCACGCCGGGTCGTCGATCGCGCCGGCGGGGGAGAAGGCGATGCGGGCGTTGGCCGTCCGGTGCGCGGCGTCGCCGTGGACGTCGGTGAGGGTCACGGTGGCCTTCTCGCCGCTCGGGACGGTGACGACCAGGCCGTTGGCGACCGCCGCGGCCACCACGAGGATCGCGCCGGCGAAGACGGGCCGGGCGACGGCGGGACGCGGCAGCCGTCCTTCGAGCCCCTCGGCGAGCAGCGCCCCGCACAGCCCGCCCGCGACACCGCCGGCCACCGCCATGATCATGCCTTCGGCGACGATGTCGGGGGTCCAGGGCAGCCGGAACGCGACGTGGGTCCAGGCGTACTCGGCACCGAACCCGGCCGTGCCGATGAGGACGCCGGAGACCGCGCCCAGCGCCAGCGGGCGGCGGGCCAGGAACAGGGCGGCGAGCTCCACGCAGAGCGCCTCGGCGAAGTAGAGCGGGACCGAGGCCCACAGCTCCCCGATCGCGCCGCCGACCAGGACCGAGACGCCGCCGCGGATCAGCATGTAGAAGGCGACGGCGAAGACGGCGCCGCCGCGTCCCGTCCAGAGCCGGGCCGCGACCAGCGCGCAGCCCGCCGCGAGCGCGATCAGCAGCGGCTGGTGGACGAGGCGGAACTGCGGGACGCCGAAGTCGTACTCGGCCTGGAACACCGACAGGCCGATCAGCAGGCCGCCGGAGTGCATGCCGCGGCGGACGTAGCGGCCCCACGGCGGCGGGCCCTGGTCGGCGGGGCCCCGCCAGGCGCGCCGCCCCTCCCGTTCGAGGATCATCATCGCGACGAGCGACAGCCCGGCCCCGCCGATGAGCATCAGGTGCGTCGGCCCCCAGAGCGTGACGTCCTGGCCGAAGATCCGGTGCCAGACGTCGTCGAGGGGGAAGCCGAGGAGCGCGTAGAACCCGGCGCCCGCCAGCAGCACCCCGCCCGCCGGCGCGTACCAGTCGCGGGTGATGCGGACGGCGGCGCCGCCGGGGCGCTCGCCCTTCGGCAGGACGACGGCGAGGACGCCGGCGGTGAAGATGCCGAACAGGCCGATGAGGATCGGGTAGTGGGCGATGTTCGCCAGCGGCCCCTCGTCGCGGCCGTGGGAGATGTGCAGGGAGATGTCCCAGTACATTCCGAGCAGCGCGATGAGCAGGGAGACCAGCGAGACCGAGGCGGGCAGCGAGGCCCAGCCGGGCAGGCCGCGGCCCGGTCCCCGCTCGGACAGCTTGGCGAGCCTGGTCAGCAGGGTGATGCGTCCCGTGCGGTGTCCCCAGCCGAAGACCAGGAGGACCGCGGTCAGCGCCGCGGCGCCCCCGGAGGCGATGAGGATCTGGTCCAGAGCCGCGCCACCCGCCGGCTTCGTCTCCGGTGCGGCGGCGAGCCGCAGCGCGGCGTCCCATCCGTTATTCGTCACGCGATCCAACACGGGTGCTCCCTAGCCCTCAGAAAGGGGTACAAACCCACCTCTCGATCGGAGTATGTCATCTTCTAATGTGTCATTGTCTAGTGTCATGGTCTGTGGCACGGGACACCGGAACGACGGGAGCGGGAGAGGGTGCCGATGCGGCGAACGCTGGTGACGTGCGTGGTTGCCGGGACGTTGACCCTGGCGGCGGGGTGTGGCGAGCCCGCGGGGGACGCCGGCGGGGCCGGGAATCGGACCCCGTCGGGGCGGGTTTCGGCCCCCTCGGAGGCTCCTCGAACGGGGGGTGACAATGCCGTTACTCAGGTCACGGCGACCGTTACCAAAGGTAAGGTGCACACCGCGAGCGGCCGCGTGAAGGTGAAGCGCGGCGCCACCGTCCGCATCACGATCACCAGCGACGCGGCGGACGAGTTCCACCTCCACGGCTACGACCGGGAGCTGGAGCTCGCGCCGGGACGTCCCGGGACGCTGGAGCTGACCGCCGACACGCCCGGCGTCTTCGAGGCCGAGCTCCACCACTCCGGCGCGCGCGTGTTCGAGCTCCAGGTCGGCTGACCGTGGCGCCTGCCCCCGCGTCCGCCCTTCCCCTCGACCTCACCGGCGCGCACGTCCTGGCCCACGGCCTCGGCGGCCGGACGGACCTGCCCCTGGACGCCGTCACCGCCATCGCGGGAGGCGGCGCCGCCGTCGCCGCGTCCTTCCTCGCCCTCACAGCGGCGTGGAAGCGGCCCCGGCTGCGTCCGGACGGCGGGCGCCCGCTGCCCTCCGGCCTCGCCCGCGTCCTGGACTCGCGAGCGCTCACGACCGCGGGCCGCGCGCTGGCACTGGCCGCGACCGCGTTCGTGGTCGCCGTCGCGTTCGCGGGACCGCCCACCGACCGCGCCAACCTCGCCCCCTGGGCCCTGTTCGTGACGTTCTGGGTCGGCCTGGTGCCCGCCAGCGTCCTGCTCGGCCCCGTCTGGCGGCGCGTCAACCCGCTCCGCACGCTGCACGCCGCGCTCTGCCACCTCACCCGCACGGACCCCTCCTGCGGGCGGCGCCCTCTGCCGGAACGTCTCGGCTACTGGCCCGCCGCGGCCTGGCTCACCGCGTTCGTCTGGCAGGAGCTCGTCGCCCCGCACCGCTCGGACCCGCGCGTCGTCGGCGCCCTCATCCTCGGCTACGCCGCCGTCAACACCGCTCTGGCCTGGTGGTTCGGGCGGGACTGGTTCACCCGCGGCGACGGCTTCGAGGCCTACTCCAGCCTCCTGGCGCGGCTGTGCCCGCTCGGGCGCCGCCCCGACGGGACGCTCGTCCTGCGCACCCCGCTGACCGGCCTCATGACCGGCGCCGCCGAACCCGGCCTCGTGGCCACCGCCTGCGTGCTGATCGGCTCGACCGGCTTCGACGGCATCACCCGCACCACCTACTGGCGCGACAACGTGGACCCGTCCAGCATCGTCGCCGGCACCCTCGGGCTGGCCGCCGCGATCGGCGCCGTCACCGTCCTCTACGTCGCCGCGATGCGGGCCAGCGGCGCGCTCACCGGCGAGGACCCCGCCGCGCAACCCGGCCGCTTCGCCTCGACGCTGCTGCCGATCGCGCTCGGCTACACCGTCGCGCACTACTTCTCGTTCTTCGTGCTGGAAGGCCAGACGACCTTCATCCTCGCCAGCGACCCGTTCGGCACCGGCCTCAACCTGCTCGGCTCCACCGGCTACCGCGTCGACTACGGCCTGGCGAGCCCGACGGTCATCGCGCAGGTGCAGGTCAACGCCATCGTCCTCGGCCACATCGCGGGCACGATCGCCGCGCACGACCTCGCGCTGCGCACGCTGCCCGCCGAGCGCGCCCTGCGCGGCCAGCTGCCCATCGCCGTGGTGATGGTCGCCCTCACCTGCTTCGGTCTCTTCGCCCTTCTGAGCGGCTGACCTTCTGCGCGTCCGCAGGCCGGCGCGCCTCGTCCGGCGAGCTGGCCCCGTCCGCCGTGTTCGCCGCGGACGCCTCGCGCTGCTTCATGCGCCGCCGGGCCTCCTTGGCGGCCACGCCCACCGCGATGAGGATCGGGATCCACAGCTTCGCGGTCACCAGGATCACCCGCACCCACGGCGGCAGCGAAAGATCGGGCAGATCGGGCCACGGGACGTGGGGCAGCGGCACGTCCGGGACCGGAATGTCCGGCAGGTTTACCTTCGGAAGATCGACGTCGGGCTTCGGCACCATGGACAGGAGCACCTTCACCAGCGCGCCGATGCCGAGCAGCGGGAACAGCACCTTCGCGATCGCGATGACCACGTGCCGGGACGCGTACAGCACCGGATGCGCGAGAGCCAGCGCCTCGCGCTTCGCCGCCCGCGACCCCGCAGGCGGCACGAACGGGACCCCCTGCCGCGCCGGACCCCCCGACACCTCGCCCGAGGCCAAACCCGAGTCCTCGTCCGAGTTCTTGTCGAGGACGCGAGCCGGAGCACGGTCCGCCGCCCGGCTCGGATCCTCGTCCGGGACCTGGGCCGGGGTGAGGTCCGACGCCCCTCCCGGAACCTGGCTCGAACCCTCGTCCGCGACGTCGGCTCGAACGCGGTGAGGCAGCTGGTCCGAGGCCTTCCTGAGTGCTTCGCGGGCCGCCTCCTCGCTTCCCGGTGCCTCCACGGCCGTGCCGTCGCCGGCCTTTTCGTCCGCGTCCTTTGGTTCGGGAGGGGCGAGTTCGCAGCGGGCCGCTTGGCCGTCGAGGAAGCCATGGAGGTCGAAGGTGACGCGTACCGTCGCCGCGCCGTACGGGACGGTGAGCACGAGCCCGTCCCCGGTGGCTTCGCCAGCGGCCTCGCCGTCCACGGTGAGGCGCGCCACCCGGGTCCAGCCGGTTCGCTCGGTTTCGATCTCCAGGCGGTGGCCGCCGTGGTCCAGTTTCCAGAGTCCCCCTGCCATGCGTCTCAGTGTGGGGTGCGCCGGCGCGGGGCGAAGCGCCCGATGGGCGATGCCCGGTAGACCAAAGTCGACAGGGGCGCCGCCGCCGGACGGGCGCGGCGTCCTAGGGTGGCGCCATGTCTCCTTCGATTGCCACGGCCGACCAGGTCGAACGCTCAGAGCTGATCGAGTTCCTGCGCCCGCGGCACCGCGCGGTGCTGTCCACCGTCCGGGCGGACGGGCGGCCGCAGATGTCGCCGGTCTCCTGCGGGGTCGACGCCGAGGGGCGCATCGTGATCTCGACCTATCCGGAGCGCGCCAAGACGCGCAACGCCCGCCGGGAGCCGCGGGTGTCGGTGTGCGTGCTGTCCGACGATTGGAACGGTCCCTACGTGCAGGTGGACGGGACCGCCGAGGTCCTCGACATGCCCGAGGCGGTCGAGGCGCTGGTGGAGTACTACCGCGGCATCGCCGGCGAGCACCCCGACTGGGACGAGTACCGGGAGGCGATGCGCCGCCAGGGCAAGTCGCTGATCCGCGTCACGATCGACCGGTGGGGTCCGATCGCGACCGGCGGGTTCCCGCCCCGCCTCGCTCCCGGCCAGTAGACCCATCTTCGCCGGTGTACCTGACAGGAGATGGCAGCTTCTCCTGGGAGCGTGGGCGCATCACCCCAGGCGACACAAGGAGTGCACCCATGTCAGGTATCGCGGAGTTCATCGCCGTCAACCTCGACTGCCCCGAGCCGCCGGCGCTGGCGGCCTTCTACGCGGCGCTGACCGGCGGCGAGGTCACCTACAGCACCGACGAGGCGGCGTCGGTCGCCGTGCCGGGCGGTCCGGACCTGTACTTCCAGGGCGTGGCCGGCCACAAGGCGCCGACGTGGCCGGAGGGAGAGCGTCCCCAGCAGTCCCACCTGGACTTCTACGTGGACGACCTGGCCAAGGCGGAGGCAGCGGTGAAGGAGCTGGGCGGCGGCAAGCCGGACTTCCAGCCCGGCGAGGACCGCTGGGTCGTCCTCACCGACCCGGCGGGCCACCCGTTCTGCGCCTGCCTGCGCCGCCAGTCGTAACCGGACGGCACGAGCGGGCCCCGGCTCCGCGGGGCGAGCCGGGGCCCTCCCGCCAGCCGAGCAGGTGACGGGTCAGCCCGAGGGCGGCGAGCGCGGCCGTCAGCGCGCAGACGCCCGTCCAGCCGGACAGCGCGTACGCGCGGGCGCCGAGCCAGGATCCGGCGGCGCCGCCGAGGTAGGCGCAGGTCATGTAGGCGGTGGTGAGCCTGCTGCGGGCGTCGGGCCGCAGGCCGTAGACGCGGACCTGGTTGGCGACCATCCCCGACTGCATCGCGACGTCCAGCAGCAGCGAGCCGAGCGCCAGCGCGGCCAGGCCGAGGGATCCGCCTCGCCCGCCGGGCATGAGGACGAGGGACGCGGCGACGACCGCGAGGAAGCAGACGAGGTTGACCGGGCCGGGGCCGCGCCGGTCGACCTGGCGTCCGGCGAGCGGCGTGCAGAGCATCGTCCCGGCGTTGACGAGGGCGAGGAGCCCGACCGCGGAGGGACCGAGGCGGTAGGCGGGTCCGGTCAGCAGGAGCGCGACGCCGGTCCAGACGGCGGAGAACCCGGCGAACACCGTGGCCTGGTAGGAGCATGAACGGCGCAGTTCCGGCTCGGTCCGCAGCAGGCGGAGCGTGCCGGCGAGCAGCGCGGGGTAGCGCTGTCCCGACGCGGGGGATGTAGCGGGCAGCGCGCGGGCCAGCAGCCCCGCCACGGTGAGCGTGAGCACCGCGGCGGCCAGGTACGGGGCGCGCCAGCCGAGCCGTTCGGCGAGCGTCCCGCCGAACGTCCGCGACAGCAGCATGCCGCCGATGGAGCCGGACAGCAGGACGCCGCTGACCGCGCCGCGGCGGTCCTCGGCCACCAGGCCCGCCGCCATCGGCCCGATGATCGGGGCGGCCACGGTCGCGGTGCCGGCGGCGGCGCTCGCGGCGAGGAGCGGGCCGAGGCCGGGTGCGGCGGCGGCCGCGAGCAGGGCGAGGCCGGTGCCGGTGAGCAGGGCGGCGAGCAGCCGGCGGTGCGGCAGCCGGTCGCCGAGCGGCACCAGCAGGAAGATCCCGGCCGCGTAGCCGGTCTGGACGGCGGTCACCACGAGCGCCGCCGAGGCGGGGGACAGGCGCAGGCCCGCGGCCACCGACGGGCTGACGGCCTGGGGGAAGTAGACGTTGCCGACGGCGACGCCGCAGGCCAGGGCCAGCAGCGGGATCAGCCCGCGCCGCACGGGAGGCGCCTCCGTGGCGCCGTTCGAGCGCTCGTGTGCCATGGCCGGGAGTCGACCGCGGCGGCGGGCCGCCGGTCCAACGATGTAGCGTCGGGCTTAATGATCAGTTTCGTGCTGGGGATCGACGACCTCGCCGACACGCGGTTCGCGCTGTCACCGCTGCACGAGACGGTGCTGAGCCTGCGCGTGCTGCGCGATCCGGGCCGGTTCGCGCTGCACCTGTCCTGGCGCAGGCAGGTCCTGGACCTGCTCACCGCGTCGGACGCGGAGATGCTGCTGGCGCTGGTCGGGGACCGGCTCACCCTGCCGGACTTCCTGACCCCGCGTCCCCCCGCCTTCGCGCCGGACTTCGGAGAGGAACTGGCCGCCGTGGGCCGGACGCCGCCGGACCTCGTCCGCCGCGACCTGCTGGCGGCGCACGCGCCCGATCCGCCGCCCCGGCCGCTGCGGGACGTCCCCGCGGCGGGCGACGCGCGGATCGCGGAGTTGCGCGACACGGTCTGCGCGCTGCTGCGGGACTACTGGGAGCTCGCGATCCGGCCGGCGTGGCCGCGGATGCGGCTGGTGCTGGAGGCGGACATGACCTACCGCGCCCGGCGGCTGGCCATGGGCGGCGCCCGGCTGCTGTTCGCCGGCATGCACCCGAACCTGCGGTGGGAGGACGGCGTGCTGCACATCGCCGACATGATCGGGCGGCACCGGGTCGTGGCGGGCGGCCGCGGGCTGCTGCTGGTGCCGTCGGTGTTCGCGCACAAGCCGGCGCCCCCGGTCAGCCCGGACGAGCCGCCGCTGCTGGCCTATCCGAGCCGCGGCGTCGGGACGCTGTGGACACGGCCGCCGGCCGCCGAGCCGGCCGCTCTCGCGTCGCTGCTGGGAGCGGCCCGGGCGCGGCTGCTCCTGCTCCTGGACGAGCCGCTGCCGACCGTGGAGCTGGCCCGCCGCCTGGACGTGACGCCGAGCGCGGTGTCGCAGCACCTGCGCGTCCTGCACGCGACGGGACTGGTGAACCGCGCGCGGGCCGGAAGGCACGTGCTGTACCGCCGCAGCGGCCTGGGCGACGGCCTCGCCGCGGCGGCCCGCTGACGCCGGTCAGTCCGCGACGAAGTCCTTGACGGCCTCGACGAGGTCGTCGGGGCGCTCGAACAGGACGAGGTGGCCGCTGTCGATCTCGGAGTAGCGGCTTCCGGGGATGCGCTCGTGCAGGTCGGTGGGGCCGAAGGCGGGGATCATCTGGTCCTGGGCGAGCCCGATCACGAGGGTGGGGGCGGTGATGCGGGGCAGCAGGTCGCGGATGTCGACCCGCAGGTCGAGGTCGATCTGGCGGTCGATGCCGGGTTCGCGCGCGCCGGTCGCCACCGCCGCCCGGATGCCGTCCGCGCCGATGGTCTCCAGGAAGGCGGGGCTGAAGCCGCTGAGGACGGCGAGGCGGTTGAACAGCTGGAAGTCGGCGCGGTCGAGGTCGCGCCAGAGCTCGAACATCAGGCGCTGCCGGGCGTCCCCGGTGTGCGCCCATCCGGCGACGAGGACGAGGCGGCGCACCAGGGCGGGATGCAGGGCGCCCGTGGCCGCCGCGACGACCGCGCCGAGGGAGAACCCGACCACGTCCACCGGTTCGCCTCCGGCGGCGGCGCCGGCGACCGCGGCGACCTGGCCGGCGAGGAGGTCCACGGTGAGCTCGCCGCCCTGGTCCACGGTCTTGCCGCTGCCGCTGAGGTCGGGCCGGATCACGGTGCGGTCGGCGCTGAAGCGCTCGACCAGGTGCCCCCAGTTGCTCTCGGCGTCGCCCTGGGTGCCGTGGACGAGCACCAGCCCGGGACCCGCGCCCTCGACCTCGTAGTGGACGGTGGCGTCGGCGACCGGGATCGAGGGCATGGCGGTTCCTTCCCGAGCGGGGGGTGCAGACAACAGGATGCCCGGCGCGCAACGCCGAGGGAAGGTTCCCGTCGCGTCGGGCAAGCCGGACGAATCTGTCGGCGACCGTGCGGTGCCGCCCGGCGGCGACCGGGCCGGAAAGTGCTTTGCCCCATGTCGGAGGCATGCCGCATGATCTGGCCATGCCCATGTCGCTTCCCGAGGCGCAGCGCGAGTTCGCCGCCGGCGTCGCCTACCTCAACACCGCCACCTACGGGCTGCCGCCGCGCGCCGCCCACGAGGCGCTGCTCGCCTCCGAGCGGGACCGCGCCGCCGGGCTGCTGGAGCCGGCCGCGCTCGACGGGGCCGTGACCCGCTCCCGGGAGGCCTTCGGCCGCCTGATCGGGTTGCCGGCCGAACGGATCGCCGTCGCGTCGCAGGCGTCGTACTTCGTCGGGCTCGTCGCGACGTGGCTGCCCGCCGGGTCCACCGTGCTCGTCGCGGACGGCGACTTCACCTCGCTGCTGTTCCCGTTCCTGGCGCGGCCGGAGCTGCACGTCCGGTCCGTGCCGCTGGAGGAGATCGCGGACGCCGTGGACGGCGGCGTCGACCTCGTGGCCGTGTCGGCGGTGCAGTCGGCGGATGGCCGCGTCGCCGCGATGGACGACGTCATCGGCGCCGCCCGGGCGCACGGCGCGCGGGTCCTGCTGGACGCGACGCAGGCGGTCGGCTGGCTGCCGGTGCCCGCCGACCGGGTCGACTGGCTGGTGTGCGGGGGCTACAAGTGGCTGCTGGGCCCGCGCGGGACCTGCTTCCTCGCCGGGACCGAGGAGGCTTTGGCCGAGCTGCCCCCGGTCGGCGCCGGCTGGTACGCGGGCGCCGACGTCTGGGACTCCATCTACGGGGCGCCGCTGCGGCTGGCCGCCGACGCCCGCCGGCTCGACCTGTCCCCGGCCTGGCAGTGCTGGGTCGGTCTCGCGCCCGCCGTCGAGCTGCTGGCCGAGGTCGGCGTCCCGGCGATCCACGACCACGATGTCGCGCTGGCCCGCCGGTTCCAGGAGGGGCTCGGCCTGCCGCCCGGCGACTCGGCGATCGTGTCGCTCGACGTCCCGGACGGCACCGCCGAGCTGCTGCGCGCCAACGGCGTGGTCGCCTCCGTCCGGGCCGGGCGGCTGCGCTGCTCGTTCCACCTGTCGACCACCGAGGCCGACGTGGACAAGGCGGTGGATCTGCTGTCCTCGGCGGTCGCGCCGTAGGACGTCCGGCCCGCGTGGACGCGACGCGGGCCTCGGGGCACGACGCCGGGCCGGGAGATCTGCGCCTCCCCGGCGGCCTGACACGCGCCGGACGGTCCCTGCTTCCCGCGCCCGGCGAAGTCTTACGAGGTGCGAACGGGTGGCGCCGCGGGCCGCCGTCCGGGCGGGCGGGTCCCTACGTTCGTCGGCATGAACGTACTGCTCACCGGCTCGGCCGGTTTCATCGGCTCGCACATCGCCGAGGCGCTGACCGCCTCCGGGCACCGGGTCAGGGGTCTGGACACGCGGCCGGACGCGCTCGGCGGAGGCGGCGCCGACGTCCGTGACGCCGCCGCCGTCGCGCGACGGCTGGAGGGCGTGGACGCGGTCTGCCATCAGGCCGCGATGGTCGGCCTCGGCGTGGACGTCCTCGACCTCCCCGCGTACACGTCGGTGAACGTGCAGGGCACCGCCGTGCTGCTGGCGGAGATGGCCCGCGCCGGCGTGGGGACGCTCGTGCTGGCGTCCTCGATGGTGGTGTACGGGGAGGGCGCGTACGCGTGCGGGACGCACGGTCCCGTGCGCCCGGGGCCGCGTCCGGAGGAGGCGCTGCGGGCGGGCCGGTTCGAGCCGGACTGCCCGCGGTGCGGCCGGCCGCTGGCGCCGGGCGCGGTCGGCGAGGACACCGCGCCCGATCCCCGCAACGCCTACGCCGACACCAAGCTCGCGCAGGAGCACCTCGCCGCGTCGTGGGCGCGGGCGACGGGCGGCGCGGTCGCGGCGCTGCGCTACCACAACGTGTACGGGCCGCGGATGCCGCGCGACACCCCCTACGCGGGCGTCGCGGCGATCTTCCGGTCGCGGCTGCTGGCCGGCGAGGCGCCGCTCGTGTTCGAGGACGGCGGGCAGCGGCGCGACTTCGTCCACGTCCGCGACGTCGCGCGCGCCAACGTCCTCGCCCTGGAGCGCTTCGCCGCCGGGCCGCCCGCGCGCGGCGCCTTGCGCGCCTACAACATCGCCAGCGGCGAGCCGCGGACCGTCGGCGACATGGCCGCCGCGCTGGCGGACGCGTTCGGCGGCCCCGCCCCTCAGGTCACGGGCGGTTACCGGCTCGGGGACGTCCGCCATATCGTCGCGCGGCCCGACCGCGCCCGCCGGGAGCTGGGCTTCTCGCCGTCGGTGGCGTTCGCGGACGGCATGGAGGAGTTCGCGCGGCAGCCCGTCATCAGTTCGTAAGGGTCATCCGGACATTACCGAAAGTAGCGTCAACACCGTGATCGACGTGATTCTCCCGTGCCTCAACGAAGCCGAGGCGTTGCCCTGGGTGCTGGACCGGATGCCCGCGGGCTACCGGCCGCTCGTGGTCGACAACGCCTCCACCGACGGGTCCGCGCGCGTGGCCGCGGACCACGGCGCCGTGGTGGTCGCGGCCCCGGCGCGCGGCTTCGGCTCCGCCTGCCACGCCGGGCTGCTCGCCGCCCGCAGCGAGGTCGTGTGCGTCATGGACGCCGACGCCTCGCTCGACCCGGCCGAACTGCCGCGGCTGGTCGCCGCGCTCGACGTCCTGGAAGCGGCCGGCGAGCCCGCCCCCGGCGCGACCGGGT
>NZ_CAACUY010000132.1 GCF_900659615.1 Actinomadura fibrosa
CGGACGGGACGGGCCGTCACGCGCGCTCGCCCGGCGCCGTGCCCGCGGGCCCGCCCGGCTGCTCGTCCGGCTGCCCGCCCGCCTGCTCGTCCAGCTGCTCGTCCGGCTGCTCGTCGAGGCGCGCGTGCAGCCGCTCCCGGATCTGGTCGGGCGTGTAGGCGCGGCGGCGCCGCTCCGCCCTGGCGATCACGGCCCCCGTCGCGGCGACGCCGACGAAACCGGCGATGCCCAGCGCTTTCCACCATCGCATGCGCCTAGGCTAACGATCGTGCCGGACACCAGCATCCCGCTCGACGAGGCCGCCGAGCTGACCCGCACCGGGGACGTGTGGCTGTTCCGCGGCCGGACGGTCGCCGACCGCGCCATCCAGATGACGACCAACAGCCCCGTCAACCACGTCGGCATGTCCGTGGTCATCGACGACCTGCCGCCGCTGATGTGGCACGCCGAGCTCGGCCGGTCGCTGCCCGACCTGTGGTCCGGCGGCCACCACCGCGGCGCCCAGCTCCACGACCTGCGCGACGCCGTCCTCGCCTGGGGCACCCGGTACGGGCAGCGGGCGTGGCTGCGCCAGCTCGACCCGCCCGCGTCCCGGGCGATGGAGGACGCGGCGCTCCGCGCGGTCGCCCGCCTCGACGGCACCCCGTTCCCCTCGACGTCGCGGCTGGCGTCGCGCTGGCTGCGCGGCCGCGTCCCGATCCGCCGCCCGGCCGAGCGCGACCCGGACCTGGAGACGGCGTTCTGCGCGGAGATCGTCGCGGTGACGTACCAGTCGATGGGCCTGCTGCCGAAGGGCCGCCGCCCGAACTGGTTCGACCCGGGCCGCTTCTGGAGCGGCGACGACCTCGAACTGGAGACGGGGGCGCGCCTGGGCGGCGAGATCTCCGTCCGCCTTCCGAACGCGTAGGCCGCGTCTCGGCGCGTAGGCCGCGTCTCGGCGCGTAGGGCGCGTGGGGCGGCGTCTCGACCGTCGCGGAGGTCAGTGCCGCCGGGCGCGCAGCGACCGGGGGTGGAGGCGGCGGCGGAGGCGGCGCAGGTGGCCCGCCTTCGCGGTGACGAGCCGTCCGAGCCGGTCGGTGTGCTGCCAGGCCTGGTCGGCGGCGGCGTGCGGGTCCGGGTGGGACGGCGCGAACCGGCTGCGGTTGACGAGGTCGGCGAGCGGGCGCAGGTGCCCGTGGGCCTCCTCGCCGACGGTGGACGCGCCGAACCGCGCCACCTCGTGGGCCGTCAGCGTCCGGGCGGTGGAGAGCCCGACGTCCGCCAGGTGGTCGAGCGCCTGCGCCCAGGCCCCCGCGATGCGCTCGGCCGGCGGGCCCGACCGGCGGCGGCGCCGGCGCAGCGACGGCGCCAGCAGCACCGCCAGCAGGTAGCCCGCGGCGAGGACGGCCGCCCCGATCGACGCGAACACCCACCACGGCGTCGGGGCGTCCTCGGCGGCGGCGGGTTTCTGCGGCTCCTTCTGCGCGGTCTTGCCCGGCCCGGGTCCGCGCTGCTGGGAGGCGGCGTTCTTCTGCGCCTGCTCCAGCTTCTGCTGCGTCTCCCCCGCGGCGACGGCGTCGTTCTTCCTCGACCGGCGCGCGTTCTCCGGCAGCGGGTTGAACCGCACCCAGCCGAGCCGCTGGAACTTGATCTCCGGCCACACCATCACGTCGCCGGACCGGACCTGGACGGTGTCGCCCGTCCGCGCGCCCCCGTCGAACCCGACCGTGATCCGCGCGGGCAGGCCGAGCGACCGGGCGAGCAGCGCGTAGGCGGTCGCGAAGTGCTCCGGCGTGCCGCGCCGCCCCTCCCCGAGGAAGTAGTCGAGCTGCCGGTAGCTGTGCCCGGGCGGCGCCGTGACGTCATATCTCGCGT
Source organism: Actinomadura fibrosa (assembly GCF_900659615.1). Taxonomy (GTDB): domain Bacteria; phylum Actinomycetota; class Actinomycetes; order Streptosporangiales; family Streptosporangiaceae; genus Spirillospora; species Spirillospora fibrosa. Next base: position 1,855 of record NZ_CAACUY010000132.1, read on the forward strand.
ACCGCTTGAGGTACTCGGCGAGCATCGCGGCCTGCTGGATCGGCGACACCGCGCCCCGCGTCGCGGCCTGCGCGAACCGCTTGAACTCGGCGAGCTGGACGGGCGGCCGCGTCGCGCCCGGCCCCCACGGCAGCTCCCGGGCGGCGCGCGCCTCGGCGTCCTGCGCGACGGCCGCGCCCGCCAGGTCGTCGGCGGACCACTCGGGCACCTGCGAGTCGACCGTGTACGCCTGCCCCGGACGGAGGGGCTGCGCCGCGGCGAGGGCACCGCTCGCCGGATCGACGACGACGGCCATGCCGTCCACGCGGCGGGGACGGTCGGCGGCGGGCACCCACACGCCGGGCAGGTCCCGGATGGTGATCCGCTGGCCCGACGCGTGCTCCTTGCCCGGCCGCGGCCCGGCCGGGACCCGGCTCCCCGTCGGGACGAACCGCGCCGTGGACGACCAGGTCACCCCGTCGAACCGGTCGAGGACCGCGAGCCGCTCGATCTCGTCGCGCTTGGAGGTGACCGTGAACATCACCTGGTCTGGGCTGAGGAGCCAGCCGCCGACCCGGTCGAGGGGGCTGACACCGTCGCGCTGCTGCGGCGGCGGCGCCTGCACCTGCTCGCGCGGATCGTACGGCTCCGCGCGGACCGGGACGAGCGGGCCCATCGCGAACGCCAGCCCGCCGAGGACGGCGGCGCACGGCAGGCCGAGCGCGAGGGTCCGCCAGGCGGGGCGGGCGTCGGGACCGTCCGACCGGACGAGGACGAGCACGCCCACCAGCACGACGGTCGCGGCGGCGATCGGCAGGTTCGAGCCGGGGCCGTCCACGCCCAGCAGGAGCGCGACCGCCCACACGCCGAGCACCGGGACGGCCGGCGCCGCCCGCAGCGACGTGCGCAGCGCCGTCTCCGCGGACGCGAACGCCGCCAGCCACACCAGCACGTGCACCAGCATCAGGAACTCCGGCTTGGCCGGGGCGGGCAGCAACGTGGTCAGGATCGCCTTCCACGAGCTCAGCACCCCCTCGCGCAGCGTCTGCGGCAGCGTCCCGTCGCCCAGCGCCGGACGCAGGACGGTCACCGCCGCCGTCCCCGCCCAGGCGACCACCGTCAGGACGAGCGAGATCCACAGCGGCCACGGACTCCTGGCCCTCCCGCGGCTTCCTCCGCTCGCGGAACGCTCCCCGCCGACTCCGCCGTTTGCGGCGCCTTCGCCACCGGCTCCGCCGCTCGCGGCGTCCTTCCCCTTGGCCTTGCGGGGGCCGGACAGCAGCGCCGACAGCACCGTCGGCACGATTGCCGCCACGGCCGCCACCGGCACCACCGGCCCGAGCCCGAAGACCCGCTGGAACGCCAGCCCGGCCACCGCCGCCAGGCAGGCCGTCACCACGCAGGAGACGTACCGGGTCACCGCGCGCTCCCGAGCCGCCGCCACGCCTCCGCCAGCGCGTCCAGGTCACCGAAGTCGAGCACGTGAACGCCCGGCGGCGCGGACGCGGGCCCGGACGGCCGCACCCGCAGCACCACGATCCGGTCGAACCGGCTCCGGACCGCCGCGACCCGCCCCAGCTCCGCGTCACCCGGCGCGACGACGACCAGCGACCCGCCCGCCCGCACACGCCGCACCACGTCCACCGTGGACCGCGGACCCGGCTCCGGAGCCACCGCCGTCAGCCGGTCGAGCAGGACCTCCACGTCCTCCGGACCGCCGCGCGTGTCGGCCACCGGACCCGTGCCGGTCAGGACCCGCACCGGGAAGTTCGCGCGCGCGGCCGCCGTCGCCACCGACGCCACCGCGTCCACGGCCAGCTCGAAGTCGTCGGGCTCCGGCCACGACTCCGGACGCGCCTCCAGCACGACCGTCGTCGTCGGCAGGCTCGCGTCCACGAGCTGCCGGACCATCAGCGTCCCCGTCCGCGCCGACGACTTCCAGTGGATGTGGCGCAGCTCGTCCCCGACCACGTACTCGCGCAGCGCGTGGAACGTCGCCGTCCCCGCCGGGGACCGGTCGCTCGTCGGCCCGTCCAGATGGTGCGCGCGCCCCGAGGGCAGCAGCGACAGCGGCACCGTCCTCGGCCGGACGAGCAGGACCTGCGGCTCCCCGTACTCCCGGACCCGCCGCGCCAGCCGCAGCGGGTCGGCCCGCACCAGCCGCAGCGGCCCCACCGGGATCCGGCCGCGCCGGTCCGTCGGCAGCCGGTACGTCACCGTCCGCCCGCCGCCGGGCCGCAGCCGCGGCACGTCCACCGCGACCTCCGCGGACCCCGCCGCGTCCCGCGCCGTCACGCCCCGCACGCCGCGCCCCGCGTTCGTCACGGTCAGGACGCCGACGGCGGGCTCGCCCCGCCCCACCTTCGCGGGCGCGATCTCCCGGCGCACCTCCAGCCGCGGCCTCGGCAGCGTCCACAGCGCCGCCGCCGCGACCGCCGCGAGGCCCGCGACCGCGAGCACCGCCGGCTCCGGGTACCCGAGCCACCAGCCCGCCGCGTACAGCGCCGCCGACACGGCCGCCGTCCCCCATCCGAGCGGCGTCAGCACGTCACACCCCGGCGGCCTGCGGTGTCGGCACGCTCGCGAGGACCTCGCCGACCACGTCGGCGCCGCCGCGCCCGCGCAGCTCCGCCTCCGGCGTCACGATCAGCCGGTGCGCGATGACGGGCACCGCGAGCGCCTTGACGTCCTCGGGCACGATGTAGGACCGCCCGGCCGCCGCCGCCCGCACCCGCGACGCCCGCAGCAGCGCCAGGCTCGCCCGCGGGCTCGCGCCGAGCCGCAGGTCGGGATGGTCGCGCGTCGCCGCCACGACCCGCACCACGTAGTCGTACAGCGGCGCGGCCACGTGCAGCCGCTGCGCGAACTCGATCATCCGCGCGACGTCCTCGCGGCCCATCACCGGCGGCATCGAGTCCAGCATCGCGCCCGTCGGCGCGCCCGCCAGCACGGCCACCTCGGCCTGGTGGTCGGGGTAGCCCATCGAGATCCGCATCAGGAACCGGTCGAGCTGCGCCTCCGGCAGCGGGTACGTCCCGTCCATGTCGACGGGGTTCTGCGTCGCGATCACGAGGAACGGGCGCGGCACCGGATGCGGCGTCCCCTCCACGGTCACCCGCCGCTCCTCCATGACCTCCAGCAGCGCCGACTGCGTCTTCGGCGACCCCCGGTTGATCTCGTCCGCCACCACCAGGTTCGCGAAGATCGGCCCGGCGTGGAACTCGAACGCCGACGTCCCCTGGTTGAAGATCGACACCCCGGTGATGTCGCTCGGCAGCAGGTCGGGCGTGAACTGGATCCGCGCCCACTGCGCCTCCACCGACGCCGACATCGCCCGCGCAAGCGTCGTCTTGCCGACGCCCGGCACGTCCTCGACCAGCAGGTGCCCCTCCGACAGCAGGCAGATCAGCGCCAGCTCGACCTTGTCGCGCTTCCCCCGCACGACCCGCTCGACGTTCGCCGCCAGCGCCGCGAACATCTGCGCGAACCGCCCCACCAACGCCTCCGCGTCCACCCCCGCGCCCACCCCGGCGCCCACTGCCGCGTTCTCGGTCATCAGGTGCACTCCCAAAGCGGCGGCGAGAAATTGTCGGTCCCGGACCCCGACGTGACGACGAACAGGTCGCTGATCCAGCCGGTCACCCCGTTGTAGGTGATCTGGTTCCAGATCACGCTCGACCGGTTGGCGCTGTTGAAGGTGTCGGTGTAGCGAGGACCGGAACGCTGGCAGTGCACCGTCACGGCACCGTGGTAGCCCTTCGGGATCGAACCGACCCTCCCGGCCGTCGGGCTGGGCTCTGAGCGGATCAGCGTGTTGGTGTCGTCGTCCCAGTGCATGTTGTAGCTGCCCGATCCCTTCGCGGGGTCGAGCGTCACCGACTTGGGCGCGGACGTGGTCTCGCCCGCACCGTTGCTCGCCGTGACCGTGTAGGTGTAGGTCTGCCCGGCGCCGTTGGTGAGCCCGCCCACGTCGGTGGACGTGCCGCTCAACCGCCCGCTCGGGGCGTTCGGACCGGTGACCTTGTACGTGACCTGGTAGCCGGGCACCTGCGACCACGACAGGCTGGCGGTGTGGTTCTTCGCCGTCGCGTCGAGGACGGGCGCAGCCATCGGGGCCTGGCAGGCGGTGGCGCCTACTTCGCCGGACGGGCTGTAGGCGGTCCTGTTGTCCTTGCCCTTGTACTCGGCGGCCACCTTGTACATGTGGGTGGTGGTGTCGCAGGCCAGGCCGCGCACGGTGAAGGTGCCGCCCTGCGAGGTGCCGGGGAACTGGGACGGGCTCGCGGCGGTCACCGGCCGGTCGCTCTGGTCGAGCAGGACGAACCGGGTGACCGGGTAGACGCCCTGGGGTTGCGCGGCGGGCGTGAAGCGGACGGTGACGGCGCCGTTGTCACCGGACGCGGCAGGCGTGGGCGGGTCGGGCGCGGTCGGGTCCTTCTTCGGCGGCGGCTGGGCGGGGCGGTTGGGCGAGTTCGGCGGGTTCTGGGGGTTGGCGCCGGTGGAGCCGCCGGGGCCTCGGCCGCCGCCGTTGTTGCGGTTGCCGTTGCCGTTGCCCGGGTTCGGGGCGGGGATGGGACGGCGCGCGCCGCCGGGGATCTTGTCGTCGTACTTTTGGATGCGCCTGACGGCGCCGCTCTGGTCGAAGGCGAGCGCGGTCGAGCCGTTGGGGTCGTTGACCCAGAGCATGTGGTCGCGGACGAGGACCTCGATCGTCCCGCCGGGGCGGGTCGCGGTGATCGGGCGCTCCCAGGCGTTGCGGTCGGTGTTGAAGACGAGGAGCCGTCCGGTCGTACGGTCGGGGAGGTAGACGCGGGGGCCGAGGACGTGCGGTGCGTCGAGCTGGTGGCGCGCCATGCGGAGGGCGATGGAGCTGACGCGTCCGACGCCGGTGTCGAGCAGGTAGAGGGAGCCGCCGGTGCCGAGGATCGGGACGACGCTTCCGTCGGCGACCTCGGGGACCTTGACGGCGTCGCCCGCCTTCGCGACGGGCGCGGGCAGGTTGATCTTCTGCGCGCCCTCCGGGCGGACGATCAGCGCCGTCGCGGCCGTGCCGTCGGTGACGACGGGCGCGCCCGCGGCGATGGTGAGGGCGAGGTGGTCGCCGCCGCGTCCCACCGTGACGGGCGTGCCCTGGCGGCCGTTCTGGAAGGGGACGACCTTGCCGTCCTGCGGGGTGGGGACCCAGAGGGTGCCGCGGGCGTCGATGCCGGCCTTGGCGAGCGGCGCGGTGAGCGCGGCGGCCTGGCCGATCGGGGTGAGCTTCAGCGGGTCGATCTGCTGGACGGCGCCCTTGGCGAGGTCGACGGTGTACGCGGCGCCCGCGCCCGCGACGACCTGGAGCGCGGACCCGCCGAGCGCGCGGCTCTGGGTGATCTTGAGCTGGGACGGGTCGATGCGGCTGACGACGCCGGTGTCCTCGTCGATCAGCAGCACCGTGGCGCCGTCCTGAACGATCTTGATGTGGTGGCCGCGCATCTGCGGGATGACGGCGGTCTTGCCGTCGACCTTCCCCGCGAGGCCGTTGGCGTGCACGACCAGGCCCTTGGCCCCCGCGCTCAGCCAGGCGCCGACGTCGGCGAGCTTGTAGCGCGCGCTCGCCGTGCCGACGCCGTAGACGAGGGCGCCCACGCAGAGCACCCCGACCAGGCCGATGGCGATCTGCCCCGTGACCCGGTCGCGCCGTAAGACGCCGCGCGGGCCCCTGGCCCGCGCTGATGTTCCCTTCCCGCTCATCCCCGTCACCCTCTCGTCGCGCCGTGGCCCCCGCTCCGGACCTCGCGGCGGCATCCGTGCCGGCCGGCGCCCGTCCCCGCCCGGCCGCCGGTGGACCGGCGGGCGGGAGCCCCGCGCCGGGGAGGAGCCTCACCTCGGCGCGATGGGCACATTAACGGTTGTGAGGCTCACACGATAAGACGATTTAGCGCACCCCACCGACAGAACGCCGATACTGCGGCGGATGCGGACGGGTGCGGGTGACAGGGATCACATGCCGCCTGACCGGCTGGTCAGAGGCGTTCCGGGCCCGGGGCGCCGCTCCGGCCGGGGACGGGGGCGGGCGGCCGGAGGCCCTCCAGGAGGGCGAGGAGCGTCCGCTCGGCCTCCTCGCGCGTCCGGGCGCGGTCGTCCTCGTCCGCCCGGGCGATGAGCAGCGCCGCCTCGATCATCGCGCTGAGCAGCAGGTGGGCCAGGAGGTCGACGGGCTGCGGGACGAGGACGCCCTCCTCGATCGCCTGGGCGAGCACCGTCTTGGTGAGGCCGAGCCCGTACTCCGCCTCGATGGCGCGCCAGTCGGCCCAGCCGAGGACCGCCGGGGCGTCGGTCAGCCCGATCCGCAGGACCTCGGGCTCCCTGGTCACGTCGAGGAAGGCCGCCAGTCCGGCCCGGAGCCCGTCCCAGGCCCCGCCCTGCCCCGCCGGAGGCCCCTCGGCCGGGGCTTCCGACGGGTCGGGCAGGACGTCCAGCACTGCGGCGGCGATGCGGTCGGCGATCTCCTTCTCCAGCTCGACGAAGACGGCGCGGAACAGCGCGGCCTTGTCGCCGAAGTGGTGCCGGAGGGCGCCGCGCGTCAGGCCCGCTTCCGCAACGATCTGCTCGGCGGTGACGTCCGCGTAGCCGTGCTCGGCGAACAGCCCGCGTCCGGCGGCGATGAGGGCCGCGCGCGTCTCGCGCGTCCGGTCCTCCTGCCGCCGGCGCGGGCTCACGCGCGCGCGAAGGCGGCGACCAGTCCCGCCAGCTCGTTCGGACGGTCCTCGGGGATGAGGGTGTAGGAGTCCTCCACCAGGGCGACGCGGGCGTCCGGGAAGATGTCGGCCAGCCGGCGCGCGAGCGACACGGGGAACAACCGCTCCTCCTTCGCCCACGCCAGCAAGACGGGCCGATCGTACTCCCCGAACGTCCGCGCGGCGTCCAGGGTGTGGCGGTGGTGGACGCCGCTGAGGAACCTCCGCACGTCCCGGCGGACGGCCCGGCTCCTCCTGGCTGGGCCCAGGTACGACTCGGCGACGTCCTCGGGGATCGGCCGCTTGGCGAGCCACCCGAACGCGATCGGCAGCCGGCGCATGGCCGGGATCCGCATGAGCTGCGCCAGCGGCCACACGAAACCGGGGACGCGCCCGAGCAGGACCAGCGGCAGGAACACCTTGGGGAAGAACACCTCCAGGCTGTCGCAGGAGGCGAGCACGACCCGCCCGACGCGTTCGGGGCGCCGCGCCATGAGGATCTGGACGAGCGCCCCGCCGGTGTCGTTGGCGACAAGGGTGACGTCGGTGAGGTCCAGTGCGTCCAGGAAGGCTCCGATCATCGTGGCGACCCCCGGCGGGCTCAGGTCCGCGTCCGGCGGCATGGGGATGTCGTGCGAGCCGAGCGGCCAGTCCGGCGCGATGCACCGGTACCCGGCCTCGGCCAGCGGCGGGACCACGTCCCGCCACAAGTCGGCGTTGACCAGCAGGCCGTGCACGAACACGACCGGCGGCCCGTCGCCGCGCTCCCGGTAGGCGATCTCTCCCTGCGGCAGGGCGGCGGTACGCCGCGCGCCCAGCTCCTCGTTCGCTGCCATGCGCACCAGAGAAACATACATCCCGCATGTATGTAAATGGTCCGGACCGGTCCCAACCGGGTCGAACCGAACGCGGGCGTTATCCGCGACGTCCTAGTGTTGGGCATCGCGAACGACGACTCCGAGGTGGACGTGGAAACGGTAAGCATCGCCGGACTGTGGGACCGAGTGACGGGAACGCAACCCGATCCGCCGTGGTGGCTGGTCGTCCTCGTCGGGCTCATCGCCCTCGCCTCGGTCGTCCACGGCCCCACCTGGCGCGTCGCCCGCAACACGGTGACGATCGCGCACGAGGGCGGGCACGCGCTCGTCGCCCTCGTGACCGGGCGGAAGCTGGACGGCATCAAGCTCCACTCCGACACCTCCGGCGTCACCGTCTCGCGGGGCAAGCCGCACGGGCCCGGCATGGTCTTCACCGCGATGGCCGGGTACCTCACCCCGCCGCTGCTCGGCCTGCTGTTCGCCGTGCTGCTCGCGGCGGGCCGCATCACGCTCATGCTCTGGTTCTCGCTCGCGCTGCTCGCCGGCATGCTCGTGATGATCCGCAACGCCTACGGCGCGCTCTCCGTCCTCGCCACCGGCGCGATCATCTTCGCGGTGTCCTGGCTGGGCAACGCCGAGGTCCAGGCCGGGTTCGCCTACCTGGCCGCCTGGTTCCTGCTGCTCGCCGCCACCCGTCCGGTGGTGGAGCTGCAACGCATGCGCGCCCGGCACATGGCGCCGAGCTCCGACGCCGACCAGCTCGCGCACCTCACCGGCGTGCCCGGCCTCGCCTGGGTCAGCCTCTTCGGCGCCATCGCCCTGGCCGCGCTCCTGCTGGGCGGCGCCCTCCTCGCCCCGGACTCCAGCGCCTTCCCCGACCTCCCCGGCCCCGGCATCTAGGGCGGGCCGATGACCCCACCACCCCTGGACGTCCGCTACATCGCGGACGCCTTACCCGACCCCGACACCGACCTCGCCTTCCTCCTGGACGACGTGGCCTGGGACGACCGCATGCACGCGCGCCGGACCGCCAGCTTCGGCGTCCCCTACAACTACTCCGGCCAGTACTACGACCCCGCGGCCATGCCGCCGCGGATCACGGCGATCGCGGCCCGCGCCGCCGAGTACGCCGGGCATCCCTTCAACAACTGCCTCGCCAACCTGTACGAGACCGGCGACAACACCATGGGCTTCCACCAGGACTCCTATGACGGCCTCGTCCCGGAGAGCGCGATCGCGATCGTCTCCCTCGGGGCGACCCGTCCCCTGGTGTTCCGCAGCCTCGACAAGGCCCACCGCACCGAGCTCGCCCTTGAGCACGGGTCGTTGCTGCTGATGACGGAGGCGACCCAGCGCGCCTGGTCCCACGGCGTCCCCCGCAGAGCGTCCACGGGCCGCCGGGTCAGCCTCACCTTCCGCCGCTTCACCGATTCCGGCGGGGCCTGAAGCCGGAGGACCGGATGCGGTCAGGGACGTGTACGGGTCGCCTGGGCGCGCCCACGATGGTGCATGGCTCACAAGAAGCTCGATCGCGGTTCCTACCATCGCAAGCGCAGGGCGCGCCTCCGCCGGTCGCGCCACCGCTCCCGCCCCACGGCCGGCAAGTCAGGGCGCTGAGCTGACCTGGTCCGCGGCGCTCGGCGGGCCTGTTGCGGCCGGTCAGGGCGGCCGGTGGAAGTAGCTGGTTGACGCGCGGGCGGGGGCGTCGGGAAATGTCCGACGGCACCGATAGTTTCGGCAGTGTGAGCGAACGATGGGACCGGGAGCGCGTCCTCGCGCTGGCGCCCGACGCGGCCGCGGCCAAGGCGGCGGGCGGCGTCGCGCGGCCCGCCAAGTGGTCCGGCGCCGGCTGCGACGGCGAGGCCGTCTGGGGCGAGTGCCAGGGCAGCGGCACGAGCGTCTACCGGACGTGCGCCGACCTCGCCGGGCCCGCGTTCCGCTGCTCCTGCCCGAGCCGCAAGATCCCGTGCAAGCACGCGCTCGGGCTGCTCCTGCTGTGGAGCGACGGCGCGGTCCGCGACGGCGCCCGCCCCGGCTGGGCCGCCGAGTGGATCGAGCAGCGGCGCGACCGCGCCGACCGGGCGCAGGAGCGGCGCGCCGCGTCCACGGCGAAGGCCCGCGACCCGAAGACGGTCGAGCGCCGCGAACGGCGCGTCGACGACGGGCTCGCCGAGCTCGACCAGTGGCTGCGCGACCAGGTCGCGCACGGCCTCGCGCAGGCCGAGAAGGCGTCCTACCGGCTGTGGGACGACGCGGCCCGCCGGCTCGTCGACGCGCAGGCGGGCGCCCTGTCCGGCCCGGTCAGGGCGCTGGCCTCGATCCCCCGGCAGCCGGGCTGGCCCGACCGGCTCCTGGAGGAGTACGCGATGCTGCGGCTGCTCGTCCAGGCGTACCGGCGGCGCGACGCCCTCTCCCCCGCCCTGCGCGACACCGTCCGGGCCCGAGTCGGGTTCACCGTCCCTCAGGACGAGGTCCTGAACGAGGGCGAGCGCGTCCGCGACGTATGGTCGGTGACCGGTTCGCGTGACACCGCGCAAGACCAGCTGACCACGCGCCACGTGTGGCTCCGCGGCCACCGGACGGGACGTCCCGCGCTGGTCCTCTCGTTCGCCCCGCCCGGAGGCATCCTCGACGCGTCCCTCATCGTGGGCACCGAGGTCGACGCCGAGCTGGCGTTCTACCCGGGCGCCCAGCCGCTGCGGGCCCTCGTCGCCGAACGCCACGGGACGCCCGAGCCGAGCGTCCCCGACGGCACGTCCATCGAGGGGTTCCTCCACGAGCACGCCGGCGCGCTCGCGCGGGACCCCTGGCTGGACCGCTGGCCCGCGACGCTCACCGGGATCCGCCTCGCCCGGGGCGGCGACGGCGACCTGCACGCGGTCGACGCCGCCGGGGACGCGCTGCCCCTGCACATGACGTCCCCCTGGCGGCTGCTGGCCATCTCCGGAGGCGGCCCGGTCACGCTCACCGGCGAGTGGATCACCGGGGTGCTCCGCCCGCTGACCGCCTGGCAGGACGACGAAGGGGCCGTGATCCTGTGAGCATCTGGGACGACCACGTCACCGCGGCGCTGCTCGGCACCGAGCGCCGCGACCCGCCCGCCCTGCCGGAGGCCCCCGCCGAGCCCGCCGACGCCGCGGGCCGCCTGCTCGACCAGGCCGCCGTCCTGGCCGTCCGCCGCCGCGCCGGCCACCTCCCCACCCGAGCCTTCCCACCCCAGCCCCAGGCCTTCGCCACCCCAGGCATCCCCGCGAACGGCACCCTGCCCGATCCGGCCGCGACCACCGACAGGACCACCCCCGACGAAACCGACACACGCGCCAGCAGCACCCCGTCCAAAGCAAACACGACCAACCCGGCCGGCGCCCCCACCTCAGCCACACCCGCCGCCAACACAACCGACCCCAACGGCACCAGCGCCGCCCCAGGCACACGCGCCAACGACACATCCGACTCCGCCAGCTCCGGCGGCACCAGCGGCGGTCCCGCCAGCACGACCGACCCCAGCGGCACCAGCGGCGGTCCAGCCACACGCGCCAACGGCACATCCGGCTCCGGCGGCACCAGCGGCTCCGGTGGCTCCGGCGGCGGTCCCGCCAACGACACGACCGACCCCAGCGGCACCAGCGGCGGTCCAGGCACACGCGCCAACGGCACATCCGACTCCGGCGGCTCCGGCGGCGGTCCCGCCAACGGGACGACCGACCCCGGCGGCACCAGCACCGCCCCAGGCGCGTCCGCCAGCGGCACGTCCGGTTCCGGTGGCGTGGGGGCCGCTCCAGGCTCGTTTGGCGGCGGCGCGGGGGGCGGTTCTGCGCCCTCGGCGGGTGCCGGGGCCGGGGCGGGGGTCGAGGTGATCGCGCCGGCGCCCGCCGAGCGGGACCCGGTGGTCCCGGCGGCCGCGGCGGCGCGGCTCGCGCGGATCCTCGGCGGGGAGCAGATCAAGGTCCTTCCCGAGTGGCTGGACGCGGCGGCCGCGCACGGGTGGCGGGTGCCCGCGCGGCTGCTGCCTGAGCTGCTGGAGCGGGGGCGCAGCGACCGGGTGCTGCGGACGTCCATCGCGCGGGCCGCCGGGCGGCGCGGAGTGTGGCTGGCGTTGCAGAACACCGACTGGGCCTATCTCGTCGGGTCCGGCGACGACCCCGGCGGCGGCGCCGACGTGTGGGAGACGGGCACGCGCAACCAGCGGGTGGCGTTCCTGACGCGGCTGCGCGGCACCGATCCCGCGAAGGCCCGCGACCTGCTCGCGGAGACGTGGGCCAAGGAGCCCGCGCCCGACCGTGCGGCGTTCCTCGCCACGTTCGAGCAGGGGCTGGCGGCCGCCGACGAGGAGTTCCTGGAGGCGGCGCTGGAGGACCGCGGCAAGGACGTCCGGCAGCTCGCGTCCGACCTGCTGGCCCGCATGCCCGGCTCGGCGTACGGGCGGCGGATGGCGGAGCGGGCCCGCGCCTGCCTGCGGCCCCGGGTGCGGACCGTCCGGGGGCGGGAGCAGACCTGGCTGCTGGTCGAGCCGCCCCGCGAGCACGACGAGGACCTCGCGCGCGACGGCGTGCCGTTCCATCCGAGCGGGTCGTTCGCGCCGGGCGGCGGGGGCGGGCCGGTCGGCACCAGGGCGGCGTGGCTCCGCGAGATCCTCGCCCGCACGCCCCTCTCCACCTGGACGGAGCTGTTCGGCCTCCCGCCCATGGAGATCGTGTGCCTGCCCCTCGGCATGGGAGCGGACGCGCGCGCCGCCGAGCACGACGGCCGCGCCGCCCGCGACGTCCACATCGGCTGGGCGCGGGCCGCGCTGCGGCAGCGCGACACCGCGTGGGCGCGCGCGCTGCTCAAGGGCGGGGTCGTGGTCGACGAGCCGGAGGCGCTCGCCGACCTGCTCGCCGTCCTGCCCGACGGCGAGCGCGACTCCGCGGCGGCCGACCTGATCCGCTGGGTGGAGGGTCCGCCCGACCTGCTGCGCGTCCTCGAACGGGTCCCGGGGCCGTGGCGGGGCGCGCTCGCCGGGGCGGTGGTCGCGACGCTCGCCACCGCCGCCGGACGGCCCACGCACCGCGACGAGCACGCGCTCACCCGGCTGTGCCGCCTCGCCGACCAGCGGCTCGACCCCGCCGCCGCGTCCCGCCTCGACGATCTCGGCGGCGCCGCGCCGCGCGCCGTCGCCGAGCTGACCGCCACCCTGCGCTTCCGCGACGAGATGCTGAAGGAGCTCATTCCGTGACCGAGAAGCCTGTGCCGGGGTCCCCGGGAGACCGCCTCCCGGGGGAGACCGGTGTCCTGCGGCCGCACGCCGAGCAGGAGTACGCCGGCGAGCTGGCCCGGCTGGCCGAGCACGACGACCGGCCGCGCCCGCCCGGCTGGCGGCTGTCGCCGTGGGCCGTGACGACGTACCTGCTCGGCGGCGACCTCCCGGACGGGACGTCGGTCAGCCCCAAGTACGTCGGCCCGCGCCGGCTGATGGAGGTCGCGGTCGCGACGCTCGCCACCGACCGGGCGCTGCTGCTGCTCGGCGTGCCCGGGACGGCCAAGACCTGGGTGTCGGAGCACCTCGCTGCGGCCATCAGCGGCGACTCCACCCTGCTCGTCCAGGGGACGGCCGGCACCGCGGAGGAGGCGATCCGGTACGGGTGGAACTACGCGCGGCTGCTCGCGGAGGGGCCGTCCGAGAAGGCCCTCGTGGAGAGCCCCCTGATGCGCGCGATGCGGCTCGGGTCCGTCGCGCGGATCGAGGAGCTGACCCGGATGCCGAGCGACGTCCAGGACACGCTGATCACCGTCCTGTCGGAGAAGACGCTGCCGGTGCCGGAGCTCGGCACCGAGGTGCAGGCGCGCAAGGGCTTCACGGTCATCGCCACCGCCAACGACCGCGACCGGGGCGTGAACGAGCTGTCCAGCGCGCTGCGGCGGCGCTTCAACACCGTCGTGCTGCCGCTGCCGGAGACCGCCGAGGACGAGGTCGACATCGTCGCCCGCCGCGTCGGCCAGATCGGCACCGCGCTGGAACTGCCGGAGTCCCCGGCGGGCCTGGAGGAGATCCGCCGCGTCGTCACCGTGTTCCGGGAGCTGCGGTCGGGGCTGACCGGCGACGGCCGCACCCGGCTGAAGTCGCCCAGCGCGACGCTGAGCACCGCCGAGGCCATCTCGGTGATCACCAGCGGGCTCGCGCTGGCCGCGCACTTCGGTGACGGCGTGCTCCGCGCGGCGGACGTCGCGGGCGGCATCGTCGGCGCCGTCGTCCAGGACCCCGTGTCCGACCGGGTCGTCTGGCAGGAGTACCTGGAGACGGTCGTGCGCGAGCGTCCCGAGTGGCGCGACTTCTACCGCGCCTGCCGGGAGGTCTCCTGATGCGGGACGGTCCCGGAGGCCGCCGATGAGCCGCGTCGAGGTCTACGGCATCCGCCACCACGGGCCCGGCTCGGCGCGCGCGCTGCGCACCGCGCTGGAGGACTTCAAACCCGACGCGGTGCTGATCGAGGGCCCGCCGGAGGCCGACCCGATCGTGGAACTGGCCGCCGACGACGGGATGGTGCCGCCGGTGGCACTGCTGGCCTACTCCCCCGGCCAGGCCGCACCGGACGGCACCGGCCGGTCCGCGGCGTTCTGGCCGTTCGCCGAGTTCAGCCCCGAATGGCAGGCGATCCGCTACGCCCTCGGCGCGGGCGCGTCCGTCCGGTTCTGCGACCTCCCGGCCGCGAACCAGCTCGTCCCGCCCACCTCGGACGCCCCGGACACCCCGAGCGCCCCAGACGTCTCGGATGCCCCGGGCGCGCCGGAGGCGCCGGACGCCTCGGACATCCCGAGCGCCCCGGAAGCCCCGGGCGCGCCGGACGCCCCGAGCGCCCCGAGCGCCCCGGACGCCGCGGACGCCGCAGACGCCGCCGAAGACACGCCCAGCCCGACCTCGGACGCGCCGGACGCCGTCGAAGGCACGCCCGGGCCGACCCCGGGCGACCGCGAAGGGGCGGAGGAGAGCATCCGGCAGGATCCGCTGGGCTGGCTCGCGCGCGCCGCGGGCTACGACGACACCGAACGCTGGTGGGACGACGTCGTCGAGCACCGCACCGGCGGACCGTCCCCCTTCCCGGCGATCGCCGAGGCGATGACGGAACTCCGCGCCCAACTGCGCTTGGAGGAAGACGGCGCGCCGTCCGGGGAGGCGCTGCGCGAGGAGCAGCGCGAAGCCCACATGCGCCGGACCCTCCGCCGCGCCCTCAAGGACGGGTACGAGCGGGTCGCGGTCGTCGTCGGCGCCTGGCACGTGCCCGCCCTCCTGGCGAAGACCCCCGCCGCCCACGACGACCGGACGCTGCGGGGCCTGCCCAAGACCAAGGTCGCCATGACCTGGGTCCCGTGGACGCACGGCCGCCTCGCCGGACGCTCGGGCTATGGGGCGGGCGTCCGCTCCCCCGGCTGGTACCACCACCTGTTCACCGCGCCCGACCGTCCGATCGAGCGCTGGCTCACCGACGCCGCCCGCGTCCTGCGCGAGGAGGACCTCCACGTCTCGTCCGCGCACGTGATCGAGGCGGTCCGGCTCGCCGAGACGCTCGCCGCGCTGCGCGGCCGCCCCCTCGCCGGGCTCGACGAGGTCACCGAGGCGACCCGCGCCGTCCTGTGCGAGGGCGCCGACCTGCCCGTCGAGCTGATCCGCAAGCGGATGGCCGTCGGGGAGCGGCTCGGCGCCGTCCCCGAGCGGACCCCGATGGTGCCGCTCCAGCGCGACCTCCAGGCCGAGCAGCGGCGGCTGCGCCTCAAGCCGTCCGCGCTGGAGAAGGAGCAGGACCTCGACCTGCGCAAACCCACCGACCTGGAGCGCAGCCACCTGCTGCACCGGCTCCGCCTGCTGGACGTCGACTGGGGCGTCCCGGCCGAGACGGGCCGCTCCAAGGGCACGTTCCGCGAGACGTGGGACCTGCTGTGGCGGCCGGAGTTCGACGTCGAGCTGATCGAGGCGAGCGCGTGGGGCACCACCGTCCGCGGCGCCGCGACCGCGCGCGCCGAGGCCCTCGCCGCCGAGGCGGAGTCGCTCGCCGACCTCACCTCCGCCGCCGAACGCTGCCTGCTCGCCGACCTCGGCGGCGCGCTGCCCGCCGTGATGGGCGCCCTCGCCGACCGGGCCGCGGTCGACACCGACGTCGGCCACCTGATGTCGGCGCTGCCCGCCCTCGTCCGGGCGCTGCGGTACGGCGACGTGCGCGGCACCTCGACGGGCCCGCTGCGCACCGTCGTGGACGGCCTCGTCGTCCGCGTCTGCGTCGGCCTGCCGCCCGCCGTGTCCGGCCTGGACGACGACGCCGCTCGCGACGTCCTCACCCGCGTCGACGCCGTTCACGGGGCGCTGTCCCTGCTCGCGGACGAGGGCCACATCGAACGGTGGCGCCGCACCCTCGAAGGCCTCATCGCCCGCCCGGACGGCCTGCACGGCCTCCTGGAAGGCCGCCTCACCCGCCTGCTCATGGACGCGGGCCGCCTCGACGACGTGCCCGCCCGGATGGCGCGGGCCGTCTCCACCGGCACCGCGCCCGACCGCGCCGCCGCGTGGGTCGAGGGCTTCCTGTCCGGCGGCGGCCTGATGCTCATGCACGACGAGGCCCTGCTCCGCCTCGTCGACGCGTGGATCTCCGGCCTGCCCGCCGGCTCGTTCACCGACGTCCTGCCGCTGCTGCGCCGCACGTTCGGCGCCTACGCCGCCGCCGAGCGCCGCGCCATCGGCGAGCGCGTCCGCCGCCTCGGCACCGCGCCCGCCCCGCGCCCGTCCACCGAGAACCTGGACACGACCCGCGCCGCCCCCGCCACCACAACGGCCCTCCAGATCCTCGGCTGGACGCCCCACGACCTCAAGCAAGAAGCCGCCGACCACGACGAGCCCGGCCGCGGGGACGCCGACCACGACGAGCCCGGGCGTGGGGACGCCGGACGCGGCGAAACGAAACGTGCCATGGCCGGGCGCGACGGGATCGGAGACGACGAGGCCGGGCGCGACAGGACCGGGCATGACGAGGCCAGGCAGGCCGAAGCCGGGCATGACGAAGCCGGGCATGACGAAGCCGGGCGCGGCGAAGCGAACGGCGACCGGGGCGGGCGCGACTGGACCGCGCGAGGCGAAACCGGGCGCGACGGGAGCGGGCGGGGCGAGGCCCAGGGCGGCGGAACTGGACGGGATGAGGAGGTCGGGTTGGGTGAGGGGGATGGGCGTGGGTGACGGGAATGGTGAGGGGGGCGGCGTGGGCACTGGGGCGCCGGAGAGTGGGGAGCGGCTGCGGCGGTGGCGGTTGGTGCTCGGGGGCGAGAAGGCCGATGGCACCGGGGTTGCGCTCAGCGGCGACGACGCGCGCATGGACGGGGCGCTGGAAAAGCTCTACGGGTCCGGCGACCGCGGCGAGGGCAGGTCGCGGCCGGGGCGGCGCAGCGCCGGGCTCGGCGACTCGGCGCCGTCGGTGGCGCGCTGGCTGGGCGACATCCGCGCGTACTTCCCGTCCACGGTCGTCCAGGTCATGCAGAAGGACGCCATCGAGCGGCTCGACCTGACCCGGCTGCTCCTGGAGCCGGAGATGCTGGAGGCCGTAGAGCCGGACGTCCACCTCGTGGGGACGCTGCTGTCGCTCAACCGAGTGCTGCCCGACCGCGCTCGGGAGTCGGCGCGGGCCGTCGTCCGCAAGGTCGTCGCCGACCTGGAGCGCCGGCTCGCGCAGCGGACCCGGTCGGCGGTCGGCGGGGCCCTCGACCGGTCCGCCCGCGTACAGCGCCCGAAGCGGCTCGCCGACGTCGACTGGGAGCGGACGATCCGCGCGAACCTGCGGCACTGGCTGCCCGAGCACGGGACGCTCGTCCCCGAGCGGCTCGTCGGGTACGGGCGGCGGCGGCAGGCCGTCGAGCGCGACGTGATCCTCTGCGTCGACCAGAGCGGCTCGATGGCGGCGTCGGTGGTGTACGCGAGCGTGTTCGCGTCGGTGCTGGCCTCGGTGCGGTCGCTGCGGACGTCCCTGGTCGTGTTCGACACCGCGGTCGTCGACCTCACCGACCAGCTCCACGACCCGGTGGAGGTGCTGTTCGGCACCCAGCTCGGCGGCGGCACCGACATCAACCGCGCGGTCGCCTACGCCGAGGGCCTGGTCGCGCGGCCCACCGAGACGGTCTTCGTGCTGATCAGCGACCTCTACGAGGGCGGCGACCGGGACGAGATGCTCCGCCGCGCGGGCGCGCTGACGGCCGCGGGCGTCCAGGTCGTGGCGCTGCTCGCGCTGTCCGACGACGGCGCGCCCGCCTACGACCACGACAACGCCGCCGCCCTCGCGGCCCTCGGCGTCCCCGCGTTCGCCTGCACTCCCGACGCCTTCCCCGACCTGATGGCCGCCGCGATCGAGCGCCGCGACCTGAAGGAGTGGTCCGAGCGCGTGAAGTGAGCCCGGCGGCGGGCCGGGCGCGGGGATCAGTGGGACGGGACGCCGGCGGCGGGACGTCGGCGGGGCGAGATCCAGATGCCCCGCGCCAGGAGCAGGACGACCAGCGCGGTCAGCAGGGCGTGGCCTGCCAGGGCGGACACCTGGATCGGGACCAGGGCGCCCCACGCGGCCCACATCGCGACGCGGGCGACCCGGGCGGCGACCACCGTCCACGCGGCGGCGCGGCTGCCCTTCCAGGCGAGGATCACCGCCACCAGCGTGACCACGGCCACGAGCGTGAAGGACCCGGCGACCAGCGGGAGCAGGTCGCCGCGGTGGCCCACGGTGAGGTTCGGCCGGGCGATCAGGATGGCGAGCGCGGCGACGTCCAGCGCGGCGAGCAGCCCGGCGATGGCGAGCCCGATCAGCAGCGAGGGCCCGCGCCGCAGCTTCGCGTGGGACCGCTGCGCCCCGGCTTCGCGGACGCCCTCGTCCGGATACGGCGCGGGGGCGGTTCCGGCGCCGTTCGCGTACGGACCGCCGCCGGGCACGGGGCGTCCGGCGGCGGCACGCCCGGACATCGGGGCGGCGGCATCGACGGTCGGCTCACCCGCGGGAACCCACGGGGACGCCCCGTCCGCGCGCACCGCCCCCGCAGCCGGATCGGCATACCAGCCGCCCTGCGGAGAGCCGGGGCCGAAGGCAGCCGGCGGCCCGGCGGGCGAGTTGGCTGCTGGAGCGGCGGACGAGCCGAGCTGCGGGTTAGGAGCGAACGCGTCGGGCGGCACGGCGGATGGGCTGGCGGCCGGATCGGCGGACCAGCCGCCGACCTGCGGAGGGCCCGGGGCGAAGGCTGCCGCCTGCCCGGCGGGTGGTCCGGGGGCGGGGTCGGTGGGCCAGTCGGCCTGTGGGCTCGGGGGGAAGGCGGCGGGCTCGCCCGGGGGTGGGGCGGGGGTGGAGGTCGCGGGTCTTCCGGGCGCGTATGGCGGGGGTGCGCCGGTCCCGGGGGCGTGCGCTGCCGGTGTGCTGGTTCCGGGGGTGGGGGCGTAAGGCGAGGACGTGGGGGCGTGGGGGGAATTGGGGCCCTGGGCGGGGTGTGGGCTGGGGTGGTGGGGCGGTTGGTGGTTGGGGGCGTAGCCGGGGGACGCGCTTGGGGGCGGGGCAGGGGCTGAGGGGGCCTGGGCGGAGGCCCAGGTGGCGGGGTCCGGGGTACCTGGGAGGGGTGCCGTGCGCGGGGGCGGTGGGGAGGCCGGGGCGGCGGAGCGGCGGGACGGTGCGGTGCTCGCGCGGTCGCCGAGCAGGCGGAGCAGGGCCTCCTCGGACGTGGGGCGGGCGGCCGGGTCCTGGGCGAGGCAGGCGGCGGCGACCTCGGCGATCGGGCCGGGGAGGGCGCTGAGGTCCGGGGTCTCGTGCATGATCCGGTACATGACGGCGGGCAGCGGGCCGCCGGCGAACGGGTCGCGGCCGGTCGCGGCGAACAGCAGCGTGGCGGCCCAGGCGAACAGGTCGGTGGCGGGGACGACCCGGCCGGCGAACTGCTCGGGCGCCATGTAGGCGGGGGTGCCGACGACCTGGCTGGTCAGCGTCGCGCCCGCGTCGAAGGCGCGGGCGATCCCGAAGTCGATCACGCGCGGGCCGTCCTGGCCCATCAGGACGTTCTGCGGCTTGAAGTCGCGGTGCACGATCCCGGCGCGGTGGATGGCGGTGAGCGCGGTCACCGAGCTGATCGCGAGCCGGTCGAGGTCGGCGCCGGCGCGCGGCCCCTCCTCCAGGACGAGCTCGCGCAGCGACCGTCCGGCGACGTACTCGCTGACGATGTAGGGGCGGTCGCCCACCATGTCGGCGGCGAGCATCTGCGCGGTGCAGAACCCGGCGACGCGCTGGAGGAGGGCCAGCTCGCGGACGAACCGGGCGCGCGCGGCGGCGTTGCCGAGGAGCTGGGCGTGCAGCAGCTTGACGGCGACGAGCGGCGGCAGGTCGCCGGGTTCGGCCGGGCGGCCGAGGAACACCACGCCTTGGCCGCCGGTCCCGATCCGGCCGAGCAGCTCGCAGCCCCCGAGACGCGTCGGGTCGGCGGGTTCGAGCGGCAGCGGGCTCGCCATTTCGCACCCCCGTCCGGTCCCCGCGAAAATTCGAGCCTTTCACCGGGCACAAAACGGCGGTGTCCGGCATCAAAGAGTATAGGTTCGGCGAGCCCGGAGCGGGAGACGACGCATGCTTGAGATCCATTCGCGAATTGCCCGGCACAGGGGGCCTCTGGTGTCCCTCGCGGCACTGTGCCTGGCGGGGGGAGTCCTGACGGGCTGCGGCGACGCGGGGGCCACGATCACGCGGCTGACCGTCGGCAGCCCGGGTCCCGACCCGTACACGCTGGTGTCCAACACCGACCAGATGAAGGTGGCCAAGCCGCGGCGGACGGGCGGGACGCGGGACGGCGACACGCCCGGCCTGTACGGGGGCACGCGCCAGGCCGCGAGCTGCGACCAGCAGAAACTCATCGCGTTCTTGCAGGCCAACCCCGCGAAGGCGCGGGCGTGGGCGGGGGTGGAGGGCATCCCGGTGGCCGACATCCCGCGGTACGTGTCGCGGCTGACGCCGGTGCTGCTGCGCGAGGACACGCTGGTGGTCAACCACGGCTGGCGGGACGGGAAGGCGACGAGCGCGCCGTCGGTGCTCCAGGCCGGAATGGGGGTATTGATCAATGGCTACGGCGTGCCGACGGTGAAGTGCAATTGCGGGAATCCGCTGACCCAGCCGGAGAAAAAGATCAGGACGGGGAACGCGTCCTATCGTGGCCACTCCTGGCCGGGTTTCCGCAAGAGCGACGTGACGACGGTCCGGCCGCGGGACGAGCGGAAGGGGACGATCGTCGTGTTCGTCCTCGTGGACCCGGGGGCCACGATGGGCTTCGAGCGGCCGCGCGCCACGGCGGGGAGCGTGGACGGGCCGCCGACCGCGGTGCCGCCGGAGGAGACGGCGCCGTCCGAGTCGCCGACCCCGGTCGACTCGGGGAGCAGCTCGCCCGGCACCGGCGTGCCGACGGACGATCCCAGCACGTCGCCGAGCCCGAGCGTCTCGGTCTCGCCCACGGACCCGGGCCTGATCAGCGAGTCGCCGTATCCGGGCACGTCGGGCGACCCATACGGGACGCCGAGCACGGGTACGGGTGAGGGGACGGGGAACGGCGGGACGGGGGCGTCCGAGCCGTCGACCGGGGAGCAGCCGCAGAACACGATCTCCATGGCGCCGCCGGAGACGCCCGGAGGGGAGCCCTCCGGCACCTGACGGGGGGCATGCGCTACATTTGCTCATATGAGCAGTGCTTCAGATGTCGTCTCCGCGGACGCCTGCGCCGTCCGGGTGGTCGACGCCGAGAAGGTCGCCGTCGTCTCCGCGGCCCTGCCGCCCGCGGAGACGGTCGCCGGGCTGGCGCAGGTCTTCGGGCTGCTGGCGGACCCGGGGCGGCTCCGGGTGATCACCGCGCTGCTCGAAGGGGGAGAGATGTGCGTGTGCGACATCGCCGCGGCCTGCGGGCACTCGGAGTCGGCGGTCTCGCACGCGCTGCGCCTGCTGCGCGCCAGCCGCGTGGTCCGGGTCCGCCGGGCCGGCCGGATGGCGTACTACCGGCTGGACGACTCGCACGTCCGGATGCTGCTCGATCTCGCCCTCGCGCATGTCGGCCACGGGGAGGAGAGCGCATGACGGCGGAACGGGAGAGCGAGCCGGGGAGTACGGCACCGGCCCGCGGGCACGGCCAAGGACACGACGGCCACGGCCCCGAACGCGACGACGACCACGGGGCCGTCAACGGGCACGGGCACGGGCACGGCCATGGGCACGGGCACGGGGTCGCGCCCAACGCCGACCGCCGCCTCCTCGGCGGCGCGCTCGCGCTGATCCTCGCCTACATGACGGGCGAGGTGGTCATCGGTGTGCTGGCCCGGTCGCTGGCCCTGATCTCGGACGCGGCGCACATGATGACCGACGCGTTCGCGATCGTCCTCGCGCTGGTCGCGATGCGGATCGCGGTGCGCCCGCCGAAGGGCGGCTACACCTACGGGCTGCGCCGCGCCGAGATCCTGTCGGCGCAGCTGAACGGGCTGACGCTGATCCTGCTGGCGGTCTACTTCGTCGCCGAGGGCGTCCAGCGCCTCGCCGACCCGCCGGCCGTCGACGGGCGCCTCGTGTTCTGGACGTCGCTGGCGGGCATCGCGGTGAACCTGGCGGCGACCTGGCTGATCAGCCGGGCGAACCGGAGCAGCCTGAACGTGGAGGGCGCGTTCCAGCACATCGTGAACGACCTGTACGCGTTCATCTCCACGGCGGTCGCGGGCCTCGTGGTGTGGACGGCCGGGTTCGCGCGGGCCGACGCGATCGCCTCGCTGGTGGTGGCCGCGCTGATGCTCAAGGCGGGGTACGGGCTGCTGCGGGACGCGGGCCGGGTGCTGATGGAGGCCGCGCCGGCGGGCATCGACCCGTCCGAGCTCGGCACCCGGCTCGCGCGGCGGCCCTGCGTGGAGGAGGTGCACGACCTGCACGTGTGGGAGGTCAGCTCCGGTTACCCGGCGCTGTCGGCGCACGTGCTGGTGGACACCAAGGGCGACTGCCACGCCGTCCGGCGCGATCTCCAGGAGCTGCTGCGCAGCTCGTACGGGATCACCCACACGACGCTGGAGGTCGACCACGTGGACGAGGCCGCGCCCGAGCCCGGTGAGCACGGCCACTGCGAGGACCCGCACGGTCCCCGGCACGTCGCCGACGCGGGCGCGCCGCACCGGCACGCGGGCACCTCGCCCTGCGACCACTAGAGCCTGTTTCTTGGATCAGGTGCGTAGCCAGATGAGCAGGACGGCGATGGTGATGGTGCCGGTGAACAGGTAGCCGCGTTTGTCGAAGCGGGTTGCGACGGCGCGGAACTGCTTGAGGCGGTTGATGGCGCGTTCGACGGTGTTGCGTTGCTTGTAGCGCTCGGGGTCGAAGCCGGGCGGGCGTCCACCGCGGCGTCCGCGGTCGCGGCGGTGCTGCCGCTGGTCGGCCGGCACCGGGATGGTGTGCGCGATCCCGCGTCGCCGCAGATACGCCCGGTTGGCCCGCGAGGAGTAGGCCTTGTCGGCCAGCACATGATCGGGACGGCGGCGTGGGCGGCCCGGCCCCAGCCGTGCGACACCGATGGCGTCCAGGACCGCGACGAACTGCGGGCTGTCACCCCACTGACCGGGAGTGACCAGGAAGGACAGCACCCGACAGCACCCGACAGCGGCCGTCGGCGGCCAGATGAATCTTGCTGGACAGCCCGCCGCGGGAACGTCCTAGTGCTTCGCCTGCCGGGCCACCTCCTCCA
>NZ_CAACUY010000133.1 GCF_900659615.1 Actinomadura fibrosa
CCGTCGTGCTGGCCGGCCGCCCCCTCGACGAGATGCCGCTGCCGTACGTCGACGTCGACAACCGCGGCGGCGCGCTCGCGGCGGTGCGGCACCTGCTCGGCGCCGGGCGCCGCCGGATCGGGACCATCGCGGGCCCCGCCGACCTCGGCGCCGGCGTCGACCGGCTGGAGGGCTACCGGCTCGCCGCCGAGGAGGCGGGGATGGGCGTGACCGGCCTCGTCTGCCGGGGCGACTTCGGCCGGCTGTCCGGCGAGCGGGCGATGGACCGGCTGCTCCAGCGCCGTCCGGATGTGGACGCCGTGCTCGCGGCGTCCGACGAGATGGCGGTCGGGGCGCTGAGCGCGCTGCGCCGCGCGGGCCGCCGCGTCCCCGACGACGTGGCGGTGGTCGGGTTCGACGACGCCCCGGTGGCCCGGCAGGTCCGCCCGCGGCTGACCACGGTGCGGCGGCCGTCGGAGGACCTCGGCGCCCGGCTCGCCCGCGAGCTCGGCGCGCACACCGGCGGCAGGCCGGTCGCCGAGCGCGCGGTGGTGCTGCGGACCAAGCTGATCATCCGGGAGTCCGCATGACGCCGCCGCGCTGACACCGCAGTTTCGAGAACGCATCCCGAGAACGCACCGCCGCCGGAGCGAGCCGGCGGTGGGGTCCGTCGTGCCCGCGTCACGGGCCTGACCGGAAGGAGCACAGGTGAGAAGACGGGAAAGGTGGCGCGCGTTCACGGCCCTGAGCGCGGCGCTGACCCTCCTCTGCGGCGGGCTCGCCGCCGCCATGCCGGTGCACGCCGCCGCGGCGGCGTGCAAGGTCGTCTACAAGAAGAGCGACTGGGGCTCGGGCTTCACCACGAGCGTCGACATCACGAACCAGGGCGACGCGCTGGACGGCTGGAAGCTGACCTACGCCTACGCCGGGAACCAGAAGCTGGCGAACGGCTGGTCGGCGAAGTGGTCGCAGTCGGGCGCGCAGGTCACCGCGGAGAACGAGAGCTGGAACGGGCACCTCGCCGCGGGCGCCACCGTGAACATCGGCGCCCAGTTCACCTACAGCGGGACGAACGCCGATCCGACGGCCTTCAGCCTGAACGGCGTCCTCTGCAACCAAAGTTCCAGTGCCCCGGTGGTGGCGCTGACCAGCCCCGCTCCCGGTTCCACGTACGCCGTGGGCGGCGTGGTGCCGCTGGCGGCCACCGCGACGGCCGGGTCCGGCGCGTCCGTGTCGAAGGTCGAGTTCTACAGCCAGGACGGGCTGCTCGCCGCCGGGGACACCAGCGCCCCCTACACCCTCAACTGGACGCCCACCGCCGCCGGGACCTACTCCCTCTACGCGAAGGTGACCGACAGCACCGGCGCCACCGCCGAGTCCGCCCCGGTCGGCATCACCGTGACCGCCGAGGCGAGCGTCGTCGCCGCGCCGGCCGCGCTCACCGTCGCGCAGGGCGCCAAGGCGACGTTCGCCGTGCGGCTGTCGAAGGCGCCGTCCGCGGCCACGACGGTGACGACGGCGCGCACCGCGGGCAACACCGGCCTGTCGGTGACGGGCGGCGGCTCACTCACCTTCACCCCGCAGAACTGGTCCGCGCCGCAGAACGTGGAGATCACGGCGGACGCGTCCGGGACGGGGCAGGCGACGTTCACCGCGTCCGCGACCGGGTACGCGGCGGCGACCGTCACCGCGACCGAGGTCGCGACCGGCGGCGACGTGTACACCCAGCGGTTCCTCGACCAGTACAACAAGATCAAGGACCCGGCGAACGGCTACTTCAGCCCGGAGGGGATCCCGTACCACTCGGTCGAGACCTTCATGGTGGAGGCCCCCGACCACGGCCACGAGACGACGTCGGAGGCGTACAGCTACCTCGTCTGGCTGGAGGCCATGTACGGCAGGGTCACGCAGAGCTGGGCACCGTTCAACGCGGCGTGGGCGCTGATGGAGAAGTACATGATCCCCACGCACGCCGACCAGCCGACGAACTCGTTCTACCAGCCGTCCAAGCCCGCCACCTACGCCGCCGAGCACCCGCAGGTGAGCGACTACCCGTCCCAGATCGACGGGAGCGTGTCCTCCGGGCAGGACCCGATCGCCGGTGAGCTGAAGTCCGCGTACGGGACGGACGACATCTACGGCATGCACTGGCTCCAGGACGTGGACAACGTCTACGGCTACGGCAACACCCCCGGTGGCGGCTGCGAAGGCGGGCCGGGCGCCGACGGCCCGTCCTACATCAACACCTACCAGCGCGGCTCGCAGGAGTCGGTGTTCGAGACCGTGCCGCAGCCGACGTGCGACGCGTTCAAGTACGGCGGCAAGAACGGCTACCTGGACCTGTTCATCAAGGACTCGTCCTACGCCAAGCAGTGGAAGTTCACCGACGCGCCCGACGCCGACGCCCGCGCGATCCAGGCCGCCTACTGGGCGGACGTGTGGGCGAAGGAGCAGGGCAAGGGCGGCGACGTCGCGTCCACCGTGGCCAAGGCGGGCAAGATGGGCGACTATCTCCGCTACTCGTTCTTCGACAAGTACTTCAAGAAGATCGGCGACTGCCGCCCCGCCGCGTCCTGCCCGGCCGGGACGGGCAAGGACAGCGAGCATTACCTGCTGTCCTGGTACTACGCCTGGGGCGGCGCGCTCGACACCAGCGCCGGCTGGGCGTGGCGCATCGGCGACGGCGCGTCCCACTTCGGCTACCAGAACCCGCTGACCGCGTACGCGCTGGTGAACGCGTCGGCGCTCGCGCCCAAGGGGACCACGGCCAAGACCGACTGGCAGACGAGCCTCACCAGGCAGCTCCAGCTCTACAAGTGGCTGCAGTCCGCCGAGGGCGCGATCGCGGGCGGTGTCACGAACAGCTGGGAGGGCAACTACGGGACGCCGCCGTCCGGCCTGACGGAGTTCTTCGGCATGCCCTACGACTGGCAGCCCGTCTACCACGACCCGCCCAGCAACCAGTGGTTCGGGTTCCAGGCGTGGTCGATGGAGCGCGTCGCCGAGTACTACCAGGTGTCCGGCGACGCCAACGCCAAGGCCGTCCTGGACAAGTGGGTGCCGTGGGCGCTGTCGCAGACCACGGTCGACCCGTCGGCCGGCACGATCAAGATTCCGTCCACGCTCACCTGGACGGGGCAGCCGGACGCGAACTGGTCGGCGGCCACCGGGATGCCCGCGGCGAACACCGGCCTGCACGTCACCGTCGCCGACTACAGTGACGACGTCGGTGTCGCGGCCGCGTACGCCAAGACGCTCGCCTACTACGCCGCCAAGTCGGGCGACGCCAAGTCCAAGCAGGCCGCCAAGGACCTGCTCGACGCCATCTGGAAGCACACCGACGCGAAGGGCGTGTCGGTGCAGGAGACCCGGACCGACTACAAGCGGCTCAAGGACCCGGTCTACGTCCCGCCGGGCTGGACGGGCACGATGCCGAACGGCGACCCGATCAACTCCAGCTCGACGTTCATGTCCATCCGGTCCTTCTACCAGCAGGACCCCGACTACGCGCGGGTCTGGGCCTACGCCAACGGCACCAGCTCGACCGCGCCGGTGTTCACCTACCACCGGTTCTGGGCGCAGGCCGACATCGCCCTCGCGATGGCGGACTACGGCCGCCTCTTCGGCTGACCCTGTGCGGCGTGCCGTCCGTCCCCGGACGGGCGGCACGCTCTGGGGTGAGGCGGCCTGCTCGGTCGTCCTAGACCTTGGCGGGCAGGGCGTCCGCGAGGGTCGCCGACAGCGCGTCAAGGGCGGCCGCGTACGCGTGTTCGGGCGGTCTGCCGTAGCCGACGACCAGTCCTTGCGGGTGGCGGTCGCCGGGCTCCTGCCAGCGGTCGCCCAGGTATCCGAGGGCGAGGCCCCGCGCGTCCGCCGCCTCCCGGACGTCCCGCTCGTCCGGGCCGCCGGCGGGCAGGCTGACCATGACCTGCAACCCGGCCGCGATCCCGTGAACGGGCAGGCCGAACCCCCGAAGGCGCGCGAGCAGCGCGTCGCGGCGGCGCCGGTACCGCACCCGGCAGGCGCGGACGTGCCGGTCGTACCCGTGGCTCTCGATGAGGTCGGCGAGCGTCAACTGGCCGAGCGTCTCGGTGGCGTGGTCGTCGTACCGCTTGGCCTCGGCCACCGGCTCGACGAGCGGCTCCGGTAGTACCATCCAGGCCAGCCGCAGAGCCGGACCCAGCGTCTTGGACGCCGTCCCCACGTACACGACGTGGTCGGGGGCCGTCCCCTGCACGGCCCCCACGGGACGGCGGTCGTAGCGGAACTCCCCGTCGTAGTCGCTCTCGATGACCAGCCCGCCGGTGTCCCGCGCCCAGCCGGTGAGCGCCCGGCGCCGTCCGGGGTCGAGGGTCTCGCCGGTCGGGTACTGGTGGGCGGGCGTGACGACGGCCGCGTCCACGTCAGGTCCGAGAAGGTCGGTGCGCGCCCCGCGCTCGTCGACCGGGAGCGCGACGACGCTCGGGCCGTTCCGGCGGACGACCTCGCGGTAGAAGGCGGCGCCCGGGTCCTCCATCGCGACCGCGGCCCCGCCGCCGAGCACTCGCGCGAGCAGGCCCAGCCCCTGCACGTACCCGTTGACGATCACGATCGACTCCGGACGCGCCGGCACGCCCCGGGCGCGTCCCAGGTAACCGGCGAGCGCGGCGCGCAGCTCCGGGCGCCCGCGCGGATCACCGTAGCCGTAGACCTCCGACGCCGCGCCGCCGAGCGCCCGCCGCGCCGAGCGCAGCCAGGCCGCCGCCGGGAAGGCCGACGTGTCGGGGCTGCCGGGCCGCAGGTCGTGGCGCGGCGCGTCCGGCGCCTCGCCGGTCCCGCGGACGGGCACGGGCGCGGGCAGCCGGGCCACGGCGGTCCCGGATCCCTGCCGGGCGGTGAGGTAGCCCTCGGTGATGAGCTGGTCGTAGGCCGCGCGGACCGTCCCGCGCGCGAGGCCGAGCTCGGCGGCGAGGCGCCGGGTGGCGGGCAGGCGGGTCCCGGGCGCGAGCCGTCCCGACCGGACGGCCGCCCGCAGCGCCCGCTCCAGCCCGGCCCGGCGCCCGTCCGCCGGGTCCATGTCGATGTGGAGGTCGAGACCGGAAGCGGGCCATGGATCCGTCATGCCATTGGATCTTAGAACTGGCCCAATACCGCCCTACCGTCACCGCCATGACGAGTGCGCGCGCCGCGCGGAGCATCCCGCTGCTGGCCCTGGTGAACGGCCTGACCGTGGCGAACCTGTACTACTGCCAGCCGCTGATGCCGCGCATCGCCGCGTCGTACGGCGGCTCGCCCTTGGTCGGGAACCTGGTGGCCACCGGCCAGGCCGGGTACGCGCTGGGGCTCGTGCTCGTGGTGCCGCTCGGCGACATCGTCCGCCGCCGCCCGCTGGCCTGCACGCTCCTGCTCACGCAGGCGGCGGCCCTGCTCGCGACGGCGGCCGCGCCGGGCCTGCCCGCCCTGCTCGCCGCCGGGCTCGTGCTCGGCCTCGCCACGTCGAGCGTCCTGCAGACGCTCCTGCCGTACGCCGCGGGCATCGCGCCCGAGCGCGAGCGGGGCCGGGCGGTGGGGACGATGCTCACGGGCTCGCTCGCGGGCGTCATGCTGTCCCGGACGGTCGCGGGCCTGGCAGCGGAGATCGCGGGCTGGCGAGCGGTCTTCGTGGCCGCCGCCGTCGTGACCGTGCTGCTCGCGGTCGTGCTCGCCCGCGCGATGGAGTCCGTCCCGGCGGAGGTCGAGCTCGGCTACCGCGCGCAGCTCAGGGCGACCGCCCGCCTCGCGCTCGCCGAACCCGTGCTGCGCCGCCGCGCGCTGATCGGCGCCTGCGTGTTCGCCTGCTTCACCTTGTTCTGGGCGACCGCGCCGTTCCTCCTCGCCGGACCGCCGTACCGCTACGGCGACGCGGAGATCGGCCTGATCGCCCTGGTCGGCGCCGCCGGCGCGCTCGCCGCGCGCCCGCTGGGCCGCGTCGCGGACCGCGGCTCCGAGCGCCCGCTGACCGGCGGCCTGCTCCTCCTCGGCCTCGTCTCGTTCGTTCCGCTGTGGGCGGGCGCGACCACGCTCTCCTGGCTCATCGCCGGGATCGTCCTGCTGGACGTGGCCGTCTCCGGCGTCCACCTGCTCAACCTGAGCGTCGTCTACGGCCCGCCGGGCGGCGCCCGCGCGCGGATCGCGTCCGTCTACATGACCGCCTACACCCTCGGCGGCGTCACCGGCGCGGCCGTGGGCACGGCGGTCTACCAGCACGGCGGCTGGGGCGCGGTCCAGGCATGCGGAGCCGCGTTCATGGCCATGGGCCTCGCCGTATGGGCCCGCGACACCGGCGTTCCCGTCCCGCCGCAGGCCCCGGTGGCACGTCCCCGAACGCGCAGACGATGACGGAAGATCCGGGGTGTAATCGCCGGACGTTGCCGGACATAGGTGGGCATCACGAACGAGAACCCGAGGAGATGAGAGTGGGAGATGATCAAGATCGTTTCTCCGGACTCTACGCGGCCCACTATCCGGACGTCATCCGGTTCGCGGCCCGCAGGACCGACGCCGACCAGGCGCGCGACGTGGCCGCCGAGACCTTCCTGATCGCCTGGCGGCGGTTCACGGAGTTACCGGACGAGCCGGACGAGAGGCTGCCCTGGCTCTACGGCGTGGCCCGCAACGTCCTGGCGAACCAGCACCGCGCCGAGCGCCGGCGGCTCCGGCTCGGCGCGCGGATCCGGTCCAGCGGGCGGGAGACGTCCACGGCCGACCACGCGGCCGGTGTCGCGGCGTCCCTGGACGCGCGGGCGGCGCTGGGCAGGCTCTCCGCGCGCGACCGGGAGGTCCTGCAACTGGTCGCCTGGGAGGACCTGGACGTCACCGGAGCCGCCGCGGTCGTCGGCTGTTCGCCCAGGGCCTTCGCCGTGCGGCTCCACCGCGCGCGCCGGAGGCTGGAGAAGGCACTGGCCGAGCCCGACACCGGGACCCGGGGACGGCAGGGCATCGAGATGAAGGAGGCACGGTCATGACGGCTTCGGACCGGGCGCACGTCCGGCGGCTCCTCGCGGACACCGATCCGCTCGCCCCCGGCCAGTACGCCGGGGCCGCGGACGACGCCGATGGACGCCGCACACTGGCCGGCATCCTCGCGGACCCGCCGCGCCGCCGCCCCATCCTGCGCCGCCGCGTCAGCTCCCGCCGGCGACGCTGGCTCGTCGTCACCGGCAGCGCCGTCGCGGTCGTGTCGGCGGCCGGTGCGGCCGGCGCCGCGGGCTTCGCCCCCACGAGCGTCATCGAGGGACTGCTGAGGGGAGAGGAGCCCTACACCACCTGGGGGAAGCTCGACACCTCCAAGGCGCAGCTGGTGATCGAGGCCCGCGGCCCGGACGGCGCCCTGGCGCAGTGGTGGTTCGCCCCCGGGGAGAAGGGCGGCGGCTGCGTCTACCTGCGCAGCGTGACGGCCCACGGCAAGTCCGACGGCTCGACCGAGTGCAGCGGCCCTCCCGGCATCCTGCCCCCGCGCGACGAGAAGCTGAGGATCAGCTACGCCCCGCTCGCCGACGACTGGATGGGGGTGGTCGGCCGCGCCGCGCCTCCCGCCGTCCGGATCCGCGTGACGTTCGGGGACGGCACGCGGGAACTCGTCCCCGTGCGCGCGGATGGCTACTTCATGCGCGTCTTCGACCGGCGGCGGCCCGCCGGAACCGAGACCGTCGACACCGCCGCCCTGGACGCCGAGGGCCGTGTCCTCGCGTCCCAGCGAACGGAGGGCAGCTAGCGCGAGGGCGGCCGACGCGAGGCCGGCCGCCCCGGCTCAGGCCGCTCAGCGCTCGGCCGCCAGCCGGACCCCGAGCCCGATGAAGACGGTCCCGGTCGCGGCGTCGATGCGGCGCCGCACCGCCCGCCGCTCGCGCAGCCACCCGCCGATCCGTCCCGCGAGGACGCCGACGAGGCCGTCGGCGAGGAACTCCAGGACGATCAGGACGCCGCCGAACACGACGAACTGCGTCCAGACGGGCCCGGCCGCCGGGTCGATGAACTGGGGGAGGAAGGCGACCATGAACGTGAAGGTCTGCGGGTTGGCGCCCGAGGACACCACGCCGTTGAGGAACGCGCGCCGTCCCGACATCCCGCCCGCGCCGGGATCGTCGCCCTCGCGATCCTTGCGCCGACGGATCATCTGGACGCCGAGGTAGATCAGGTAGGCGGCCCCGGCGAAGCGCAGCACCGTGAACACGAGCGGGAACGTGGTCAGCAGGACGGCGAGCCCGGCGGCGGCCGCGGCGACGTAGAGCGCGTCCCCGAGGATCACGCCGGTCGTGGCCAGCAGCCCCGCGCGGGCCCCGCCGCGCATGCCGCAGCCGAGGACGAACAGCATGTCCGGCCCCGGTGTGACGAGGGCGACGACGGTGGTCACCGTGAACACGGCGAGCAGATGAGGGTCGACCGGCATCCGATGATCATCCCGTCCGCCGCCCGTTCGAACAATCGGATAATGCCGACAGGGCCTCTGGCCTGCGACTTCGCGTCCATGCGAACATATGTTCGTGTCTGCTTCGATCCTCCACGCCGACCTCGACGCGTTCTACGCGTCGGTCGAGCAGCGCGACGACCCCGCGCTGCGCGGCCGTCCGGTGATCGTGGGCGGCGGCGTGGTGCTGGCGGCCAGCTACGAGGCCAAGGCGTACGGGGTGCGGACCGCGATGAGCGGCGGGCAGGCCCGGCGGCTCTGCCCGCGCGCCGTCGTCGTCCCGCCCCGCATGTCCGCCTACACCGCCGCGAGCCGCGCCGTGTTCGCGGTGTTCCGGGCGACGACGCCGCTGGTGGAGGGCCTGTCGATCGACGAGGCGTTCCTCGACGTGGACGGGCTGCGCGAGGAGCCGGCGCGCGTTGCGGCCCGGCTCCGGCGCGAGATCGCCGAGGAGGTCGGCCTGCCGATCACCGTCGGCGTCGCGCGGACCAAGTTCCTCGCCAAGGTGGCGAGCGGCGTCGCCAAGCCGGACGGCCTCCTCGTCGTCCCGCCGGACGGCGAGCTCGACTTCCTGCGCCCGCTGCCCGTCCAGCGCCTCTGGGGCGTCGGGCCCGCCACCGCCGCCAAGCTCGCGAACCTCGGGATCACCCGGGTCGGCGACGTCGCGGACGCGCCGGAGGGCGCGCTGACCTCGCTGCTCGGCCCCGCCGCCGGACGGCACCTGTCCGCGCTGGCCCGCAACCGCGACCCGCGCCCGGTGCGCACCGGCGTCCGGCGCCGCTCCATGGGCGCCCAACGCGCGCTGGGCCGCCGCCACCGCACCCGCGAGGAGCTCGACGTGATCCTGGTGGGCCTCGCCGACCGCCTCACGTCCCGCCTCCGGACGGCCCGCCGCGTCTGCCGCACCGTCACGCTCCGGCTGCGCTTCGGCGACTTCACCCGCGCCACCCGCTCGCACACGCTCCCGCAGGCGACCGCCGAGACGCCCCGGATCCTCGCCGCGGCCCGCGACCTGCTGACCGCCGCCGCGTCCATGATCGACGACCGCGGCCTGACGCTCATCGGGATCTCCCTGGGCGACCTGCACGACGACCACGCCGTCCAGCTCGCCCTCCCGTTCGACCAGGCCATGAGCCTGGACGCGGCCGTGGACGGCGTCCGCGACCGCTTCGGCACGTCCGCCATCACCCGAGCCGTCCTCCTAGGCCACGATCCTGGCCCCACGATGCCCACACTCCCGGACTAACCCGCGAAGTCGGCGGCGTGGTCGGTGGCCCAGGTGGCGAAGGTGCGGGCGGGGTGTCCGGTGATCTGCTCCACGGCCGGCGAGACGGGGACCGGTGCGTGGACGGCCTCGGCGGCGTTCCGGACGAGTGCTTCGGCGATCTCCGGCGGCCCCCATCGGGCCAGGTCGCGCCGGTGCTCGTCCAGGTCCTGGATCTCGAACGCGACGGTACGGCCGACCACCTCGCCGATCAGCTCCGCCTGGCGCCTGCGGGTGAGGACCTCCGGGCCCGTCAGGAGGTGGACGGCGCCACGGTGGCCGGGACCGGTGAGGGCGTGCAGGGCGACGGACGCGATGTCGGCCTCGTGGACGGGCGCCGAACGCGCATCGGGGAACGGGTCGCGCACCGTGCCGTGGGAGCGGATCGTCCCGGCCCATTGCAGGGTGTTGGTCGCGAAGCCGCCGGGGCGCAGGAACGTCCAGGCGAGGTCCGAGGCGGCGACCTCCTCCTCCGCCTTGCCGTGCATGGACGCGAGAGGGTCTGCGGACGAGGCGTCGGCGCTCGCGGCGGAGAGGAGGACGGCGTGCTCGACACCCGCTGTGCGAGCGTGCCGGAGGAACTCGCCCAGCCCGTCGCGCTCGGCATAGAGGAACACCGCTCGGACGCCGTCCAGGACGGACGCGAAGGTGGCGGGGGCGGAGAAGTCGACCCGGGTCACGTCCACGCCGGAGGGCAGGTGCGCGAGGCCGGCGAGCGGTGCCGGTGAACGGGTCGCCGCACGGACTTCGTGCCCGGCGGCGACGAGCTGACGGATGAGGGAGCGCGCGATCGTGCCGCGCGCTCCGGTGATCAGGATCGTCACTGCTCGCGGGGATATCGGCCGACTACTACATCCGGCTGGAGCAGGGGCGCGGGCCGCGGCCGTCGGCGCAGGTGCTCGCCGCGCTGGCCCGCGCGCTGCGGCTGCCGGACGGCGAGGCCGACTACCTCGCGGGGTTCGCCGGACGGCCGCCGGTGCGGACCGTCCGCGAGGTGCCCGCGAACGTGCTCCGGCTGCTGGAGCGGCTGGACGGCGTCCCCGCCATGGTCATCAACGCCCGCTACGACGTCCTCGCGTGGAACCGCATGCTGACCGCGCTCATCGGTGACCTGGCGGAGGCGCCGGAGGAGCGCCGCAACACGCTGCGCTGGCTGTTCTCCGGCCCGCTGTCCGGTGACCGGCGCGCCCTGGCCCGGCGGTGCGTCGCGGATCTGCGGGCGAGCGGGCGCTACCCGGCGGACCCGGGTGTCCGGGCCATCGTGGACGAGCTGTCCGCGTTCAGCCCCGAGTTCGCCCGGATGTGGGCCGATCGGGAGGTGGAGGTGCAGCGGACGCTGACCAAGCGCGCCGTCCATCCGGTCGCCGGAGAGCTGGAGCTGGACTGCGAGATCCTCCCGGTGCCCGGCTGCGACCAGTGGGTCGTGCTCTACACCGCCGCGCCGGGCAGTCCCTCGCATGAAGGGTTGCGGCGTCTCCGGACCTGGTAGCCGCGGGGGCCCGGCTGGACGTCCGTGGAACTCGGGTGCGCAAAAAATAATCGAGCGCTTAGTATTGGGGTATGGATCCGAACGTTCGGCGCGTCCCGCCCGGACGCGCCGCGGCGGACGCCGAGGTCGAACGCCTGCTGGCCCGTGCCCGGAACGGGAGCGGCGGTGCCATCGCCGTGACCGGGCGGCCCGCGCCGCTCGGCCGCGTGACGGGCATGCACGTCCTGCGCGCGACCTGCGTCTGCGATGAGGCGGATGTGCCTTTCGCGGCGTTGCATCTCCTGGTCGCCCCGCACCTGCATCGCCTTGCCTCCCTGCCTCGTCACGGTGCTGATGCCCTTCGCGCCGCCTTGGGCATGGCTCCGCCGCACGACACCGGGATGGGGGAGAGCTCCGTGATCGGCAACGCTCTGCTGGCGCTGTTGGTGGGCCTGGCGGAGCGGGAGCCGCTCCTGTGCCTGGTGGAGGACGCCCGGTGGATGGATCGGCCTTCCTATGAGGTTCTCCGGTCCGCCGCGAGCGGAGCCGGTGATCACCCGATCGCGATCGTCCTCGCCGGGTGCGGGGCCGATGATCAGGCGTCCCGGGTCGCGGGGCTGATGGACGTCGCGCGCGGCGCCCGGGCGAGCGGGGATCTCGGTGCGCTGCGGGAGGCCGGCCGGGCGCTCGCCGCTGAGTCTTTGGGCCTCGGCGACCCGCTGCGGCGTGACCGGCTCGTCGTCCAGTCGTGGACGGCGCTGGCCGAAGGCGACACCGCGACCGGCCTGCGCATGCTGCGCGGGATCGCCGGGTGGCCGCTCGACCGCTGCCCGCCGCGGCTGCTCCCGCTCGTCGCCGATGCCGCGCTGCTGGCCGGGGACGATGAGGCGGCGGCGGACGCGGCGGCGCTGGCCGTCCTGGGATGGCGGCACCGGCGCGGTGCCGTCGCTCCGCCCGGAGCGCTGCTCCTGCTCGTCCGGGCGCAGATCCTGCGGGGCGCGCACCCGGAGGCGCGCGCGCTGATCGCCGAGGGGCGGACGGCGGTGCGCGGTCCGCATGCGGGTCTCGATGCCCTCGACGCTTGTCTCGCAGCCATGCGGGGTGACGCTGAGTGTGCCCGCGCGCTGGCCGGGGCCGTTCTGCGGACATCTGATGATCTCGCGGCGCGCTCATGGGCACAGGAGGCCCTGGACCTCCTCGATCTGGTCGGCGGAGCACCGGAACGGCTGCTCGCCCGCCACGATCCGGAACCCGGCCGGTTCGCCGAGGTGACCCGGCTGGCCGGGGTGGTGGAGGCGGCCGTCGCGGTGGGCGGGCTCGGTCAGGCGCGGGACGCCGCCGCCGCGTTCGAGCGGTTCGCGGACGCCTGCGGACACCCCTGGGCGCAGGCTGTCGTGGCGCGGTGCCGCGCGCTGATGGTCGGTGACGGGGCGGAGGAGCACTTCGAGCGGGCCGTCCGGCTGCATCGCAAGGGCGGGCGGCCCTTCGAGCGCGCCCGCACCGACCTGCTCTACGGGCAGTGGCTGCGGGCGGAGCGGCGCCGGGACGAGGCGCGGGTCCGCCTGGTCAGTGCCGTGGACCTGTTCGAGCGGCTGGACGCGGCGCCCTGGGCCGAGCTGGCCCGCGGCGAGCTGCGGGCCGCGGGGTACGGCGAGCCCGCCCCGCCGGACGGCGGCGACCGGCTCGGCCGGCTGTCCCCGCACGAGCTGAAGGTCGTGCGGCTGGCGGCGGCCGGTGCGACCAACCGGGAGATCGGCGCGCGGCTCTCGGTGAGCCACCGCACGGTCGGCTACCACCTGAACAAGGCGTTCCCCAAGCTCGGCGTCGCGTCCCGGCTGGAACTCGCCCGGTTCGCCCTCGACGAGCCGCGGGTCGAGGGGAGGGCGTCATGACCGGGGCGGACGGACGGGACGCGGCCCTCGCGGAGATCCGGGCGGTCATCGACCGGGCCCGCCTCGGTTACGGCGGGGCGGTCGCCGTCCGCGGGGGAAGCGGCCTGGTGGACAACGCCGCGAGGTTCGCCGTGGACGCCCGGGTCCTGCGCGTCCGGGGAACGGAGGCGGAGGCGGACCGTCCGTTCGCGTCGCTGCCCTCGATCGTCGGGCGGCATTTCGACCGCATCGGGGCGCTGCCGGATCCGCAGGCCGCGGCGCTGCGCCGGGCCCTCGACCCGGACCCCGCCGGGGCCGGGCCGGGTGACCGGCTTCTCGTCGGATTGGCGCTGCTGTCCCTGCTCACCGGTCTGGCGCGGACGCGTCCACTGGTCCTCCTCGTCGATGACGCCCAGTGGCTGGACGAGGCGACCGCCCGGGCGCTGGCCTTCGCGGCCCGGCGGATCGGCAGTGCGCGGGTCGCGCTGGTCCTCGTGACGCGGCCGGACGCACCGCCGCCCCCGCCCGCGCGGTCCTTCCCGCCGGGGTGGCCTGCCGGGGACCGCCGCGGCGAGGCGGCCGAGACCGCGGACATCGCCGAGCTCAGGGCCGCCGTCGAGCGCGAGCAGGGGTCGCCGCGCCTGGCCGGGACGATCCTGCTGGACGGTGCGCGCCGCGCCGGGGACGCCGCGCTCGCGTCCCGGCTGCTCGGCGACGCCGTCCTCGGAGCCGGGTACGGCGCCGACCGCGAGGCGCTGCTCGCCACGGCGTCCACCCTGGAGGCGACATCCGAGCTGGCGGCCGCGCCGGAGACGGGCGGGCTCCGTGCCGAGCACGCGCGGTGGGTCCGAGCGCTCGCCGCGTACTACTCCGGTGATCTGGCGGCGGCGGTCCCGGCGCTGCGGGCCGGGCTGGACGCGGCGGGAGCGGCCGGGGAACCGCCCGCGATCCGGGTGACGATGGTGTTCGCCGCGCACGCGATCGGGGACGACGCGGCGGGGGAGCGGCTGGCCGCGAACCTCGTCGAGGACTGCCGCCGCGGGACGTCCGCCGTGCTGCTGCCCGACGCCAGGCAGATGGTGGTGCTGTCGCGGCTCGTCCAGGACGATCATGTCGGGGCCCGCAGGCTCGCGGCGGAGGCCCTGGACGCGGTCGAGGGCACCGGCGGGACCCATCGCGCCGGGTACCTGACCGGGCTGCTGGCGTGGCTGGCCGCCGCGGAAGGGGACGCCGATCGCGTCGCGGCCCTGGCGCGGAGCATCGGGTGGGCCACGACCAGCGGGAACCGGCCCGTCGAGGGCTGGGTGACGGCCGCGTGGGCGCTGCTGGAGCTGGGCCGCGGGCGCCCGCACGCCGCGCTGGAGCGGTTGCGGGAGCTGGCGGAAGGGCCTGCCTCGCATGTCCTGCCCGCCACGCTGGCGTTGCCCGATCACGTGGAGGCCGCCGTCCGCGCGGGGCGCCCGGACCTGGCCGCGCCCGCCGCCGCGCGGTTCGCCGAGTACGCCGAGCGCATCGGGCAGCCGTGGGCGCGGGCGGTGGCGCTGCGGTGCCGGGCGCTGCTCGCCGCGGACGAGCGCGCGGGGAGCGCCTACGCCGAGGCGGTGGACGCGCATCCCCCGGACCGCCGTCCCTTCGCGTGGGCCAGGACGGAGCTGCTGTACGGGGAGTGGCTCCGCAGGCGCAAGCGGCGGGGCGAGGCGCGGTCGCACCTGCGGGCCGCCGCGGACGTGTTCGAGCGGCTGGACGCGGTGCCGTGGGCCGAGCGCGCCCGCGGTGAGCTGGAGGCCACGGGGGAGCGGGCGCCCCGCCAAGACCTCGGCGGCGCGTCCGGGCGGCTCACCTCGCAGGAGCTCCAGGTCGTGCGGCTCGCCGCGGCCGGCGCGTCCAACCGGGAGATCGCGGCCCGGCTGTCCCTGAGCCGCCACACCGTCGGCTACCACCTCTACAAGGCGTTTCCCAAGCTCGGGGTGTCCTCGCGGGCGCAGCTCCAGCGGCTCGACCTGCCCGGCGTCCGGACGACCCGCGAGAGAATGTAGGAATGGCCGAGCAGGGAACCACGAGTCCGCCGCGGCGCCGCGGACGGCCGCCGAAGGGCGAGGCGGGCGACACCAAGGCCGCGCTGGAGCGCGCCGCGCTCGGGCTGTTCGCCAAGCACGGCTACGCCGGGACGTCCATCCGGGCGATCGCGCGGGGCGTCGGGCTCAGCGAGAGCGTGCTGTACGCGCATTTCCCGAGCAAGCGCGCCGTGTTCGAGGCCGTCCTGTCCCGGTACGGCCCGCACGGTGCCGCGGCGGTCATCGACGGCCTGGACCCCGCCCTCGCCGCGGACGATCCCGCCGGGTTCGTCCGCGCGCTGGTCTCCGCGGTGATGGAGCTGTGGGACACGTCCGACGCGCGGCTGTTCATGAGCCTGATGGCGCGGGACGGCCTGACGCACGATCCGTCCATCGTGACCGACATCGACGCCTCGGTGCACCGGCTGGCCGAGGTGATCGACGGCTGGCGGGCCGCCGGGCAGGTGCGGGACGGCCTCGGCGACTCCGACGACCTGGCCTGGGCGCTGCTCGCGCCCGTCGGGCAGACCCGCGTGGTGTACCTGCACGGCGACGCGGCGCCCGAGCGGCGCCGGGTCGCCGTGGAGCGCGCGCTCCGGCACGCGGAGTTCTTCGTCAGGACCGTCCTCCGCTGACGGATCGGCGGCGTATCGCCGTTCGGGCGATACGCCGCCTCCCGTGGACGCGTCAGGCGGCGTGGGCCGGGAACGCGGTCTCGGCCGCGGTGCCCGGGGCCGGGCGCGGGGTGTTCATCACGACGAGGATCAGGACGCCGGCGGCGAACAGGATCGCGGCGGCCCAGCCGAAACCGGTCGCGAAGCCGTGCGACAGCCCCTCGTGCAGCACGGCCGGGCTCTTCGGACGCGTCGCGAGGTAGTCGGCGGTCGCGCTCGTCGCGACGGTGTTGAGCAGCGCCGTCCCGATGGACCCGCCGATCTGCTGCATCGTGTTCACGGTCGCCGACGCCGCGCCGGACTCGTCCTCGCCGACGCCGTGGGTGGCGTAGCTCATCGCGGG
This sequence comes from Actinomadura fibrosa, assembly GCF_900659615.1. Taxonomy (GTDB): domain Bacteria; phylum Actinomycetota; class Actinomycetes; order Streptosporangiales; family Streptosporangiaceae; genus Spirillospora; species Spirillospora fibrosa. The sequence continues at coordinate 16,079 of NZ_CAACUY010000133.1, forward strand.
CGGCATCACGAGGCCCATCCCGAACCCGAGGATCATCATCGTGGGCAGCAGCGTCCCGGCGTAGGAGCTGCCCGCGTCGAGCGTCGTCAGCCAGGCGAGCGCGCCCGAGGCGATGAGCAGGCCGGGGCCGACGAGGGCGCGCGGCGGCGCCTTCGGCAGCAGCCGCGTCGCCACGCCGCCCGCCGCGACCAGCACCGCACCGGTCATCGGCAGGAACGCGAGGCCCGCCTTCAGCGCGGAGTAGCCCATCACGACCTGCATGAAGTAGGTGAGGAACAGGAACGTCGCGAACATGCCGATGATGCCGAGGCCGACCGCGAGGAACGCGCCGCCGCGCGTCCGGCTCAGCACCACGCGCGGCGGCAGCAGCGGGGCGGCCACCCGGGTCTCCACCACGGCGAACACCGCGAGCAGCGCGGCGCCCGCGGCGAGCAGCCCGAGGACGGTGCCGGAGTCCCAGCCGTCCTCCTCCGCGCGGCTGCACCCGTACACGACGGCGAGCAGGCCGAGGACGGCGACGACCACGCCCGGCACGTCGAACCGGGTCCGGTCCTTCGCGCGCTCCTCCGCGGGCAGGACGGGCAGGCCGCAGGCGGCGATGCCCGCGATCACCACGTTGACGTACATGCACCAGCGCCAGTCGAGGTACTCGGTGAGCAGCCCGCCGAGGACGAGGCCGATCGCGCCGCCGCCCGCCGCGATCGCGCCGAAGATGCCGAACGCCTTCGCGCGCTCGTCGGTCCGGCTGAAGTTCACCGCCAGCAGCGACAGCGCCGACGGCGCGAGCAGCGCGGCGAACACGCCCTGGAGGGCGCGCGCCGCGAGCAGCGTCCCGAAGCCGGGCGCGGCGCCGCCGAGCGCGGAGGCGAGCGCGAACCCGGCGAGGCCGATCGCGAACGTGCGGCGCCGCCCGGTGTAGTCGGCGACGCGCCCGCCGAGCAGCAGCAGGCTGCCGAACGCGAGCGTGTAGGCGGTGATGACCCACTGCCGGTCGCCGTCGGAGACGCCCAGGTCCGACTGGGCCGACGGCAGCGCGATGTTCACGATCGTGACGTCGAGGACGATCATCAGCTGGGCCAGGCAGATGAACACGAGCGCCACCCAGCGGCGGCGGCCCGGTCCGCGCGCGGCGCCGGGCGGCGGTGCGGCCGCGTTCCCGGTGGAGGACGACATACGGAGCCTTTCTCGAAGTGCTGTCCCCACGGAGTCTCGGCCGGGTTCCGGCGCCGCCGAATCCGGCACACGACCGGTCGCGTGCCGGGGCGTCCCGGTGGCCGTGAGACGATCGTCCCCCGGGACGGAGTGGAGTCACGATGGCCGAAGAGGAGTGGTCGGCCGCCGACGTCGATCTGACGACGCCCAACACGGCGCGGATCTACGACTACCTGCTCGGCGGCAAGGACAACTACGCCGCCGACCGCGAGGTCGGCGACCGGCTGCTGGAGATGATCCCCGAGGCGCGCACGGCGGCCCGGGAGAACCACGCGTTCATCGGACGGGCGGTCCGGCACCTGGCGGGCGAGGGCGTGCGGCAGTTCGTCGACGTCGGCGCGAAGCTGCCCGCCCGGGGCAACGTCCACGAGGTCGCGGCGGAGATCGCCCCCGGCTCCGCCGTGGTGTTCGCCGACGGCGACCCGGTCGCCCTCGTCCACGCGCGGGCGCTGCTGGCCGGGGCGCGGGGCGCGTCGGTCGTCCGGATCGACCCGCGGCGCCCGGACGCGCTCGCCGCCCACCCGGAGGTCAGGGAGCACATCGACTTCGACCGGCCGGTCGCGGTGATCCTCGACCGCGCGCTGCACTTCATCGACGACGCCGCCGAGGCGGCCGCCGCCGTCGGCCGCCTGCACGACGCGCTGGCGCCGGGCAGCCACCTCGTGTTCACGCACATCACGCAGGACCCCGAGCCGGAGGCGGGCGGTGACGTCGGGCGGCTGTTCCGGCCGACGCTCTCCCACTTCTGGGGACGCACCAGGGAGCAGATCCAGGACCTCGTGAAGCCGTTCGACCTGCTCGAACCCGGCCTGGTCTACACCGCGGAGTGGCGGCCGGACCCGGGCGCCGCGCCCATGCCGCATCCGGAGCGGACGTTCACGCTGGCCGGGGTCGGCCGCCGCCGCTGAAAGCGCTTCGCGGCGACCGTGCCGCGCGTCCTTCCCGGCGCTCCTCGCCGCGGTGCCGCGCGTCAGCCGGGGAACGCGGGGGAGGGGAGGCCCGCCCCCGCGTCCGGCACGACGAACAGGGCGCCGGCGAGGGCGTCGTCCGGCGGCGCCCCCGTGGTCGCGGTGGTGACGTAGAGGTCGCGGAGACCGGGCCCGCCGAACGCGCACGCCGTGGTCTGCCGCGCCGGGATCTCCACGACCCGGTCGAGCGTCCCGGACGGCGTGAACCGCAGCACGCGCCCGCCGCCCCACAGCGCCACCCACACGCAGCCGTCGGCGTCCACGGTGAGCCCGTCGGGCAGCCCCGGCGGCGGGACCGACGCGAACGGGCGGCGGCTGAACGGCCGCCCGCCGGACGCGCCGCCCGCGTTGAGGACGTCGACGCGGCCCGTCGGCGTGTCCACGTAGTACACGAGGCGGCCGTCCGGGCTCCAGGCGACGCCGTTGCTGACCGTCACCCGGTCGAGGACGGTGCCGACCGCGCCGTCGGCGGTGACCCGGCGCAGCCGCCCGCCGCCGTGCGCCTCGTCGTAGCGCATGGTGCCCGCCCAGAACGCGCCGTCGGGCGCCACCGCGGCGTCGTTGCCGCGGCAGCCGTCCTCCGGCCACTCCGCCAGCCACCGGAACGCGCCGTCGCGGTCGTACAGCCCCGCGCCGTCGCGGAGGTTGGCGACGAGGCCGCCGCCGGCGCGGGGCCTGACCGCGCCGACGTGCTGCGCCGTCCGGACGAGGACCGCGCCGGACCCGCCGGACGGGTCGTGGGCGCGGACCTCGCAGCCGAGGACGTCCACCCACAGCAGCCGTCCGGCGGCCGCGTCCCAGACCGGGCTCTCGCCGAGCGCGGCGGGCCCGCGCTCGGCGACCTCGGCGCCGCCGCTCACCGCAGCACGGGGGAGCCGGCGCGGCGCTTGGTCCACACGTCGAACGCGACCGCGGCGAGCAGGACGATCCCCTTCACGAGCATCACGCGCTCGCTCGGCGCGCCGATCAGCGACATGCCGTTGTTGATCACGCCCATGATGAGGCCGCCGGTGATCGCGCCCACGACCTTGCCGACGCCGCCCTGCACGGCCGCTCCGCCGATGAAGGCGGCGGCGATCGCGTCCAGCTCGAAGGAGTTGCCCGCGGTCGGGCCCGCCTGGTTGAGCCGCCCGGCGAAGATGACCCCGGCGAGCGCCGACAGCACCCCCATGTTCACGAAGATCCAGAACACGACGGACTTGACCTTCACGCCGGACAGCACGGCGGCCTGGAGGTTGCCGCCGACCGCGTAGATCCGGCGGCCGAACACCGCGCGGCCGGTCAGCACCGTGTAGCCGAGCACCAGCGCCGCCAGCAGCACGAGCACCCACGGCAGGTTCTTGAACCGGGCGAGCTGCACGGTCACCGCCATGATCAGCGCCGCCGCCGCCACGATCTTCAGCAGGAAGACCGGCAGCGGGTCCACCGACTGCTGGTAGCCGATCCGCGCCGCGCGGGCCCGCCACTGGGCGGTGGCGAGGCCGGCGACCGCGGCGATCCCCGCGAGCAGGCTGAACAGGTCGGCGCCGCCGAGCACGCCGAGCCCGATGTTGCCGAGGTACCCGGAGGTGAACCCGTTGGACAGCGTCCGGATCTGCTCCGGGAACGGCCCGATGCCCTGGTTGCCGAGGACGGTCAGCGTCAGCGCCCGGAACAGCAGCATCCCGGCCAGCGTCACGATGAACGACGGGATGCCGAAGTAGGCGATCCAGTAGCCCTGCCACGCCCCGATCGCCGCGCCCGCGACGAGCGTGAGCAGCAGCGCGAGCGGCCAGGAGACGTCGTGGTTCACCATCAGCCACGCCGCCACCGCCCCGGTGACGCCGACCACCGACCCCACCGACAGGTCGATGTGCCCGGAGATGATCACGAGGATCATCCCGATCGCCAGGATCAGGATGTAGGAGTTCTGGACGATGATGTTGGAGATGTTCTGCGGCTGGAGGAGGTCGCCGCCCGTCAGCACCGTGAACAGCACGACGATGAGGGCGAAGGCGACGTAGATGCCGCTCTGCCGGACGTTGACCGACAGGCGCGTCAGCGAGCGGCCGTTCGCCGCGGTGCCGGTCGCGGTGTCCGCCAGGGTGTCGGCGCCTGCGGGGCCATTGCCCTTGCGGAGCCTCCCGCCGGTCCCCTTGCCGGATCCGGCCGGTCCGCCGGCGGCGTTCGCGCCGCCGCCGGTCGCGTTCGTGGGCGCGGTGCGGCTCATGGGACCCGCTCCCCTTCCTTGTCCTTGGTCATGAGGTGCATGAGGCGTTCCTGGGTGGCGTCGGCGCGGGCCACCTCGCCGGTGATCCGGCCCGCCGCCATGGTGTAGACGCGGTCGCACATCCCGATCAGCTCGGGCAGCTCGGAGGAGATCAGCAGGATCGCCTTCCCCTCGTCCGCGAGCCGGTTGATGATCGTGTAGATCTCGAACTTGGCGCCGACGTCGATGCCGCGGGTCGGCTCGTCCAGGATCAGCACGTCCGGGTCCGTGAAGATCCACTTGGACAGGACGACCTTCTGCTGGTTGCCGCCGCTGAGCTTGCCGGTCTCCCGCGCCACGTCCGGCGCCTTGATGTTCATCTCCCTGCGGTAGCCCTCGGCGACGCGGTACTCCTCGTTGCCGTCGACGAACCCGCGCCGCGCCAGCCGCGGCAGGCCCGCCGCGGACACGTTGCGCTTGATGTCCTCGATGAGGTTGAGGCCGTACCGCTTGCGGTCCTCGGTCGCGTAGGCGATGCCGTGCCGGATCGCCTCGCGGACCGAGCGGGCCTGGATCTCCCGGCCGTCCTTGTAGAGGCGGCCGGAGATCCCCGTCCCGTAGGAGCGGCCGAACAGGCTCATCGCCAGCTCGGTGCGGCCCGCCCCCATCAGCCCCGCGAGCCCGACGATCTCGCCGCGCCGCAGCGTCAGGCCCGCGCCCGCGACGACGACCCGGTCGTGCTGCGTCGGGCTGTGCACCGTCCAGTCCTCGACCCGCAGCACCTCCTCGCCGACCGCGGGCTCGCGCGGCGGGAAGCGGTGCTCCAGGTCGCGGCCGACCATCCCGGAGATGATCCGGTCCTCGGTGACGTCCTCGGCGGACGGGTCGAGCGTCCCGATCATCCGGCCGTCCCGCAGGATGCTCACCCGGTCCGCGATCGCGAGGACCTCGTTGAGCTTGTGCGAGATGATCACCGCGGTGATGCCCTCGTCGCGGAGCCCGCGCACGAGGTCCAGCAGGTGCGCGGAGTCCTCGTCGTTGAGCGCGGCGGTCGGCTCGTCCAGGATCAGCAGCCGCACCCGCTTGGACAGCGCCTTCGCGATCTCCACGAGCTGCTGCTTGCCGACGCCGAGGTCGGCGATCGGCGTCACCGGGTTCTCCGGCAGCCCGACCCGCTCCAGCAGCCGGGCCGCCTCGTGGTTGGTGCGGTTCCAGTCGACCAGCCCCTTCCCGAAGAAGCGGCGGCGGCCTGACGTCTGCTCGTTGCCGAGGAAGATGTTCTCCGCGATCGACAGCTGCGGGCAGAGCGCCAGCTCCTGGTGGATGATGACGATCCCGCGCGCCTCGCTGTCGCCGATCCCGGCGAAGCGGCACGGCTCGCCGTCGAAGGAGATGTCGCCCTGGTAGGAGCCGTGCGGGTACACCCCGGACAGCACCTTCATGAGCGTCGACTTGCCCGCGCCGTTCTCCCCGCAGATCGCGTGGATCTCACCGCGGCGGACGGTGAGGTTCACGTCCTGGAGCGCGTTGACGCCGGGGAACGTCTTCGTGATCCCCCGCATCGCGAGGATGTCGTCGCCGGCCTCGCCGCCGTCAGCATGAGCCATGGCGGGTCAGCCGATCTGCGCCTGCGTGTAGTAGCCGCTGTTGATCAGCGCCGACTGCACGTTGGACTTCTCGACGATGACGGGCTGGAGCAGCTGCGACGGGACGACCTTGACGCCGTTGTTGTAGTCGGTGGTGTTGTTCACCGCGGGCTTGCCGCCCTTCAGCACGGTGTCGGCCATCTTCACGGTCTCGGCGGCGAGCTGCCGGGTGTCCTTGAAGATGGTGGAGTACTGCTCGCCGGCGAGGATCGACTTCACCGACGCGACCTCGGCGTCCTGCCCGGTCACCACCGGGTACGGCTGGCCCGCGGTGCCGTAGCCGTTGCTCTTGAGCGCCGACAGGATGCCGATCGACAGCCCGTCGTAGGGCGACAGGACGCCCTGCACCTTCGTGCCGCCGCCGTAGGTCTTGGTGAGCAGGTCCTCCATGCGCTTCTGCGCGGTCGCCGGGTCCCAGCGGAGGATCGCGATGGTCTTGAAGTCCTTCTGGCCGCTCTTCACGACGAGGGTGCCCTTGTCGATGTACGGCTTGAGGACCGACATCGCGCCGTTGTAGAAGAACGTCGCGTTGTTGTCGTCCGGCGACCCGGCGAACAGCTCGATGTTGAAGGGACCCTTGGCCTTGCCGTCCGAGCCGTCGGCGTTCTTCAGCTTCAGGCCGATCAGCAGCGACGTCGCCTGCTGCACGCCGACCTTGAAGTTGTCGAACGTGGCGTAGTAGTCGACGTTCGGGCTGTTGCGGATCAGCCGGTCGTAGGAGATGACCGGGATCTTCTTGTCGCCGGCCTCCTGGAGCTGCGTGGTCAGCGCCGTCCCGTCGATCGAGGCGACGACGAGCAGCCGCGCGCCCTTGGTGATCTGGTTCTCGATCTGGCTGACCTGCGTCGGGATGTCGTTCTCGGCGTACTGGAGGTCGACCTTGTAGCCGAGCTTCTCCAGCCCGGACTTCACGTTCTGGCCGTCGTGGATCCAGCGTTCGGACGACTTGGTCGGCATCGTGATGCCGATCAGCGCGCCCTTCGTGTCGCCGGCCTTGGCGTCCTTGTCGACGGTCTTCTCGGACGAGCCGCACGCCGTCAGCGCGGTGGCGAGGGCGAGGGCGGACGCCGCGGTCATGATGCGCCGGAGTCTCATGTCGTTCTCCTTCGGGGGTGGGGCGATCGGCCGGACGGATCGGTCAGCGCGGTGCGGCGGGCAGGGGCGCCGCGCCGGGGTCGGCGGCGCCCGCGCTCCCGGCCTCGGCGGTGGGGAACCGCCGCAGGTCGCCGGGGGCGCGGGCGCCGGCGGGGGACATCCCCTCACCCGCCCCGAGCCGGGCGAGGGTGTCCAGGACGAGCCGGCCGCGCCGCACGCGCTCGCGGCCGCTCTCCACGGCGGCGGGCAGCAGGTGCGCGCCGACCGGGTACAGGGCGGGCGCGTTGCGCAGCCCGAACTTCAGATAGATGGGGGCGCCGCAGCGGATCAGCTCCGCCGCGTCGTAGATCCGGACGAAGCCGCCGAGGTCGTCGGGGGCCTCGACGTAGAAGTCCAGCGGCGCCGCGCTCATCGCGCGGATCTCGGCGAGCTGCGCGACGGACAGGTCGCTCGGCACGTTGACCGAGTCCGCGCCGAGCCGCTCCCAGATCCCGAACGACACCGGGTTCACCGGCCCGACCAGCGCCGACACCTTGAACGTGGTGTCCGCGGGCAGCCGCCCGGCGGCGCGCATCCGGTGCAGCGTCCACAGCACGCCCTCGTCCGCGACGAGCAGGCACCGCACGCCGAGGGCGGCGGCGCGCTCGGCGTCCTCGACGCACTGGGCGAGCTGGTCGCGGCCCCGGGCGCGCGGCCCGGACGAGGGGTAGGCGCGGCCTCCGGCGCCCGGCTCCCACGTCCCGCGCGGGCCGAGGAACAGGCACAGCTCGACGGCGCGCGCCTCGCACGCGGCGACCATCTCGCCGATCTCGGCGTCGGTCAGCATCCACACGCCGCTGCCCTGGCTGATGCGGTGCAGCGGGACGGCGAGCCGCTCGCTCTCGGCGAGCACCGCCGCCAGGACGGCGGGCCCCTCGCAGGACGGCAGCTCCGTCCGCCAGGCGCCGCCGTCGGGGAACCGCGCCGCCGAGGAGGGCGGGCGTCCCGGCGCGGCGGGGAAGCCCAGCTCCCGCAGGACGTCCTCGCCGGGCTGCCGCGGGCCGTGCTCGCCGGGCGGCCGCGGGCCGGGGGCGTGGTCAGGCGACGGGTCCATCGGTCCTCCCGCTGGTCGGTTCCGGGCGTTCGAGCAGGTCGCGGTCTTCGAAAAGATCGGCGCCTTCGGGCGGATCGGGCCGCCCGGGCAGGCCGGGGCACAGAAGCACCTTCCCGGCCTCGGGGGCGGCGCTGAGCTTCAGCGCCGCGGCGAAGTCGGCGAGCGGCAGCTCGTGGGTGACGAGGTCGGCGGGCCGCAGCACGCCGGTGCTGAACGCGCGGACCGTGTAGGCCCAGTCGGCGGGGCCCGCGCCGCACACCGTGGCGACGGAGACCGTCCGGGTCACGAGGAGCGCGGTGGGGACGGCGTCGGCCGGGTCCCCGGGCAGCCCGGTGATCGCGACGCGGCCGCCGCGCCGGGCCAGCTCCACGGCGGTCCGGGCGGTCCCGGCGGCGCCCGCCGTCTCCAGCACCACGTCGAACGCGCCGGCCAGGGCCCC
>NZ_CAACUY010000134.1 GCF_900659615.1 Actinomadura fibrosa
AGCGCCGGCCGGAGCGCGCGGGCGGCGAGCGCCAGCGCCGCAGCGCCGGTGAGCGCGGCCGCGCCGAGGATCCGGTTCTGCCGCCTGATGCGCGCCGGAATCTCCGCGTACGGGACGGTCGAGAACGACACCAGCTCGTACCGGGACACGTAGCGGCCCGCGAGGCGCCGCTCCAGCGCGTGCGTCGCGGCCTGCCTCGCCCGGTACACCGGCGAGGAGACCCGGTCGCGCATCTCGACGAAGTTGTCGAGCGCCATCTCGGCGATCGCGTCGGTGTTGGCCTTGCGCCGCTCCTGGTAGAGCGACAGGGCGCGCGGCCAGTGCCCGCCCGCCTCGTCCAGGCAGCGGTCGATCTCGATGCAGTCCTCGAACGCGCAGTTGGCGCCCTGCCCGAAGAACGGCACGATCGCGTGCGCCGCGTCGCCGACCAGCGCCGCGAGCGCCCCGTCCCCGTACCGCGCCCACGGCCAGCACCGGACGGTGACGAGCGACCCGACCGGGTTGCGCGCGTAGTCGGCGGCGAGGTCCGGCATGAGGCCCGCGACGTCCGGATAGTGCTCGGCGAAGTGGGCCGCGACCCGCTCGGGCGTGTCCAGCGCGTCGAAGTCGGGCTTCGGCCAGAACAGCGTGCAGGTGAACGACCGGTCGAGGTTCGGCAGCGCGATCATCATGGACGTGCCGCGCGGCCAGATGTGCAGCGCGTCGGGGTCCAGCGCGAAGTCCCCGTTCCGCGCCGGGACGGTCAGCTCCTTGTAGCCGTGCTCCAGGAAATCCGCGTCGACGTCGAGGCCCAGGGAGGTCCGCACCGCGCTGTAGGCGCCGTCCCCGGCGAGGACGACGTCGGCGGGCTCGGTGACCGTGCCGCCGTCGGCGCCCTCCAGCAGCAGGACGCCTTCGCGGGCGTCGACTCCCGTCACGCGCTGGGAGAAGCGCAGCGTGACGCCGGGGGTGGCTTCGGCGGCGTCCAGCAGCGATCGGTTCAGCTCGGCCCGGCTGATGGAGTTGATGGCCCGCTCGCCGTCCGCGCTGTAGGGCTGGAAGTTCGGGGCGGCGCCCAGCGGGTGCACCATCCGGCCGTGCATGGGCAGCGCCCGCTTGAGCGCGTGGTCGCGCAGGCCCACCTGCTCCAGCGCCGCGAGGCCGCGCGCCGAGACCGCCAGGTTGATCGAGCGGCCCCGCTCGGCGCCCGCGACGCGCGGGTCGGGGCGCCGCTCGTACACCGTCACCGGGACGCCGCGGCGGCCGAGCAGCACGGCCAGCAGGCAGCCCGCCAGCCCCGCGCCGACGACGGCGACGCGCTCCCCGCCCGGCCCGCGGCCCGCGCCGTCACGCGCCATGGACGGGGACCTCCTCGGTCTGCGAGCGGACCTCCCACAGGTCGGGGAACGCCGGGGCGAACAGCGTGGACCGCAGGTAGTCGGCCCCGGCCGACCCGCCGGTGCCGACCTTGGCGCCGATCGTCCGCTCGACCATCTTCAGGTGCCGGTACCGCCACTCCTGGATGCCCTCGTCCACGTCGACGAGCGCCTCGCACACCTCGGCGGCCGGGCCGCTCTCGTCCGCGTACACGGTGAGGAGGACCCGCTGGACGCCGGGGTCCGGCTCCCACGGGCGGGACGTGTCACGGCCGAGCGCCTCGTCCGGGACGGGGTGGCCCTGCCCGGCCAGGTAGCGCAGCAGCGAGTCGAACAGCGACGGGCGGGACGTCGCCGCGCGGAGCCGGGGGTCGTCGCGCAGGTCCGAGGCGGGGAAGGAGCGCCGCCCGAGCACGGCCTCCAGCTCGCGGAACTGCGCGCTCTGGAACCCGCTGGACGTCCCGAGGGCGTCCCGGAACGAGGCGAACTGGCGGGGCGTCATCGTCTCCAGCACGTCGAGCTGCCCGACCACGGTCTTGAGGATCTTGGTGATCCGGCGGGCGGTGTGCAGCGACCCGGCGCTGTTGCCCTCCTCCAGCCGGCGCTGGAGCAGCTCGGCCTCGTGCAGGATCTGCTTGAACCACAGCTCGTAGACCTGGTGGATGATCACGAACAGGAGCTCGTCGTGGGCGCCGGTCCGGGGTTCCTGGCAGGACAGGAGCCTGTCGAGCCGCAGATAGCCGCCGTACGTCATCGTCGGCGAATCCGCCATTACCGCCTCCTTGCGCCATAACGGATGTGACCCGCAGCATATTGGATCGTTCCGCCCATCCAGGGCGAGAGCGGGCGGGGGCGCCCGCCCTCCCATCCTCACCCGCGCGGGGCTCCGCGGCCGTCCGCGTCAGGGACGCCGCCGCGCCGTCCGCGCGCTCACCACAGCCGCAGCGAGCGGGTAAGGATCTCGGCCACCGTCTCCGGGTGGACGGGCCGCGGCGACGTCGCGAGCAGCCGCTCCTGCTTCATCGTCCCCTCGACCAGCGCGGGGACGTCGCCCTCGGTGTACCCGACCTCGCCGATCCCGGCCGGAATGCCGATGTCGCGCATCAGGGCGAGGAGCACGCGCGGGAGGTGCTCGGCCGGGTCGTTCGGGCGGTCCATGGACGGGTCGAGCAGCTCGGCGGCCCGCACGTGCCGCTCGGGGCGCGCCTGGTAGGTGAACCGGAACGCCTCCGGGGCGGTCAGCGACACCGCCATGCCGTGCGGCACCAGCGGCCCCTCGCCCGGGTAGCCGGACGGCCGGAACCCGCTGGCGCGCCCGGCGATCGGGTAGGCGTTGGCGTGCGGGACGTGCACGCCCGCGTTCCCGAACCCGAGGCCCGCGAACGTCGCGGCGAGGGCCATGTCCGCGCGGGCCTGCCGGTCCTCGCCGTCCTGGACGGCCCGGCGGAACGAGCGGGCGAGCAGGCCCAGCGACCGTTCCGCCCACATGTCCGACACCGGGTTGGCGCCGCAGTACGGGACGCGCTGCTCCGGCCGCTTCCGGTCGTAGGAGTCGAAGGGCCGCGCGGTGTAGCTCTCCAGGGCGTGGCAGACGATGTCCATCCCGGCCGAGGCGGTGACCTCCGGCGGCTGCGACAGGGTGAGGTCGGGGTCCACCACGGCGAGCGTCGGGCGCAGCCGGGGGTGGCTGATCCCCGTCTTGACCCTGAGTTCCAGGACGTCCAGGACGCACACCGTCGTGCTCTCCGCGCCGGTCCCCGTCGTCGTGGGCACGGCGATCAGCGGCAGCAGCGGGCGCTCCGGCGCCCGGCCCGCCCCCACGGGCGGGTTGAGGTACTCCGACAGGTCGCCCTCGTTGGTGGTCAGCAGGTCGACCGCCTTGGCGGTGTCGATGCTCGACCCGCCGCCGACCGCCACGTACGCGTCGTAGGGGCCGCCCTCCCGCGCGTACCGGACCGCGAGCCGCAGGCTCTCGTCCGTCGGCTCCACGCGCACCGCGTCGAAGACGTCCGCCTCGATGCCGTAGGCCTTCATCGCGTCCGCGACGCGCTGGGGCCCGCCCGTGGCGGCCACGCCCGGGTCGGTCACGACCAGGACCCGCCGCGCCCCGTACTGGGCCAGGTCGTACCCGATCTCGTCGGCCGCGCCCGCGCCGAACTTGAGCTGCGGAGCGCCGTAGGTGAAGACCGTCTCGCCCGCCATCGCGCCACCTCCGTGCGATCCAGTGACCGTCTCCACCGTGACATCACCCGTGGAGAAGTCAACGAACGCGTGGCGGCGTGCGCGCTACGGAGCCGGGCGCAGGGCCGGGGCGTCCTAGGGCGCGACCTCGCCCGCCGACACCCGGACGGCGCGGAGGGCGGCGGTGATCTCGGCGGCCTGGCCGGCGGGCAGCCCGCCGATGCCGAAGCCGGACTCGTTGAGGGCCGCGGTGGCCTCCTCGGCCAGCTCGCGTCCGGCGTCGGTGATCGTGGCGAGCACGACGCGGCGGTCGTCGGGGGAGGGGCGGCGGCCGACGAGGCCGCGGCCCTCCAGCCGGCCGATCACGTTGGTGACCGAGGCGGGGTGGACCATCAGCCGGGTGCCCATCTTGCCCATCGGCAGCGTCCCGGTGCGGGTGAAGGCGAGCAGCCGCAGGGCCTCGTACGCGGCGAACGTCAGCCCGTACGGCTTCAGGACGGACTCGACGCGGCCGAGGAGGAGCTGCTGGGCGCGCATCACCGAGGTGACGGCCGCCATGTGGTCGGCGTGCTCGGGCCAGCGGAGGCTCCACTGGCGGTGGGCCTCGGCGATCGGGTCGAGGGCGGGGCGGACGGCGTCGCCGGGGACGGGATCGCCGGGCACGGGATCACCGGGGACGGGGTTGCCGGAGGCAGGGGCGGGCACGGCCTCACCGTATGCCACCTGACCGGTCTTGACCTGATCGGGCACGGAAACTACTTTAACTTCCAAATATTGGATGTCCAAGGGTTGGGGGCGAGCACCGTGGCGCGTTCGGCGGGTGACCTCCACGTACCGGTGCATCCGGTGCGTTTCGTGACGGCGGCGGCGCTGTTCGACGGGCACGACGCCGCGATCAACATCATGCGGCGGATCCTCCAGTCGCAGGGCGCCGAGGTCGTGCACCTCGGCCACGACCGCTCGGTGCGCGAGGTCGTCGACGCCGTCCTGGAGGAGGACGCGCAGGGCGTGGCGATCAGCTCCTACCAGGGCGGCCACGTGGAGTACTTCGAGTACCTCTCGCACAGCCTGAAGGAGGCCGGCGCCGAGCACGTCCGGGTGTTCGGCGGGGGCGGCGGCGTCATCGTGCACGAGGAGATCGCCCGGCTGTCCGGCGCGGGCGTGCGGATCTTCTCGCCCGAGGACGGCCAGCGCCTCGGCCTGCCCGGCATGATCAACGAGCTGGTGCGCGACTGCGACGTGGACCTGGCCGCCGAGCCGCCCGCCGCGGACGCCGTCCTGGCGGGCGACCGGCGCGCCCTCGCCCGGGCGATCACGTGCCTCCAGGCCGGGCGGCTCCCGGACGCCGGCCGCGCCGCGCTCGCCGCGGCGGCGGCCGGGCGGAGCGTCCCGGTCCTCGGCATCACCGGCACCGGCGGGTCCGGCAAGTCCTCGCTGACCGACGAGCTGGTGCGGCGGCTGCGCGTCGACCGGCGGGACGGGCTGCGCATCGCGGTCCTCGCCGTGGACCCGACCCGGCGGCGCGGCGGCGGCGCCCTGCTCGGCGACCGCATCCGCATGAACGCCCTCGACGGCGACCGCGTGTTCTTCCGGTCCCTGGCGACGCGCGGCGCCCGCGAGCTGCCCGAGGGCATCGAGGACGCCGTCACCGCCTGCAAGGCCGCCGGGTACGACCTCGTGATCCTGGAGACGCCCGGCATCGGCCAGGGCGACGCCGCGATCGTCCCGCTGGTGGACGTGTCCCTCTACGTCATGACGCCGGAGTTCGGCGCCGCGTCCCAGCTGGAGAAGATCGACATGCTCGACTTCGCCGACGTCGTCGCGATCAACAAGTTCGAGCGGCGCGGCGCCGCCGACGCGCTGCGGGACGTGTCGCGGCAGCTCGTCCGCAACCGGGAGGCGTTCGGCGCCCGGCCGGAGGACATGCCGGTCTTCGGCACCAGCGCCGCCACGTTCGACGACGACGGCGTCACCGCGCTGTACCAGCACCTGAGCGGGCTGCTCGCCGAGCACGGCCTGCCCCGCTCGCCCGGCGTCCTGCCGCGGGTCGAGACGAAGGTGTCGACCGGCGCCGCCACGATCATCCCGCCCGCCCGCGTCCGGTACCTGTCGGAGATCGCCGAGACCGTCCGCGGCTACCACGCCGCCACGGCCGCGCAGGTGGAGGCGGTCCGGCGCGTCCAGCGGCTGGACGAGGTCCGCGCCGAGCTGGCCGACGCCACCGAGGTGGAGGCGCTGCTGGAGCGCGCCCGCCGCGACGTCGACCCGGCCAACGCCGAGCTGGTCGAGGGCTGGCCCGCCGTCGTCGAGGCGTACTCGGGCGACGAGCAGGTCGTCCGGATCCGCGACAGGGAGCTGCGGACGAGGCTGACCCGCGAGTCCCTGTCGGGCAGCCGCATCCCGCGGGTCGCGCTGCCCCGCTACACCGACCACGGCGAGCTGCTGCGGTTCCTGCGGTCGGAGAACCTGCCGGGCCGGTTCCCGTTCACCGCCGGAGTGTTCCCGTTCAAGCGCGACAACGAGGATCCGGCGCGGATGTTCGCGGGGGAGGGCGACCCGTTCCGCACCAACCGGCGCTTCAAGCTGCTGTCGGAGGGCCAGCCCGCGACCCGCCTGTCGACCGCGTTCGACTCCGTCACCCTGTACGGGCGCGACCCGGACGAGCGCCCCGACGTCTACGGCAAGGTCGGCACGTCGGGCGTGTCCATCGCGACGCTGGACGACATGAAGGCGCTGTACGACGGGTTCGACCTGTCCGCGCCCACCACCTCGGTGTCGATGACGATCAACGGTCCGGCGCCGACGATCCTGGCGTTCTTCCTGAACACCGCGATCGACCAGGGGCTGGACGCGTTCCGCGCCGAGCACGGGCGCGAGCCGTCCGGCGAGGAGGCGGAGGCCGTCCGCGCCCGCGTCCTGTCCACCGTGCGGGGCACCGTCCAGGCCGACATCCTCAAGGAGGACCAGGGCCAGAACACCTGCATCTTCTCGACCGAGTTCTCGCTGCGGATGATGGGCGACATCCAGGAGTGGTTCATCGCCAACGGCGTCCGCAACTTCTACTCGGTGTCCATCTCCGGATACCACATCGCCGAGGCCGGGGCGAACCCCATCAGCCAGCTCGCGTTCACCCTCGCCAACGGGTTCACCTACGTCGAGTCGTACCTGGCCCGCGGGATGGACGTGAACGACTTCGCGCCCAACCTGTCGTTCTTCTTCTCCAACGGCATGGACCCCGAGTACAGCGTCCTCGGACGCGTGGCCCGCCGCATCTGGGCCGTGGCCATGCGGGACCGGTACGGCGCCAACGAACGCAGCCAGAAGCTCAAGTACCACGTGCAGACGTCAGGGCGCTCCCTGCACGCGCAGGAGATGAACTTCAACGACATCCGCACGACCTTGCAGGCCCTCATCGCCATCTACGACAACTGCAACAGCCTCCACACCAACGCCTACGACGAGGCCGTCACCACCCCGACGGCCGAGTCCGTGCGCCGGGCCCTCGCGATCCAGCTCATCATCAACCGCGAGTGGGGCCTCGCGATGAACGAGAACCCGCTCCAGGGGTCGTTCGTCATCGACGAGCTGACCGACCTCGTCGAGGAGGCCGTCCTGCGCGAGTTCGACGCCATCAGCGAGCGCGGCGGCGTGCTCGGCGCGATGGAGACCGGCTACCAGCGCGGCCGCATCCAGGACGAGTCGATGCTCTACGAGCAGCGCAAGCACGACGGGTCGCTGCCGATCGTCGGCGTCAACACCTTCCGCGCCCCGGACGCCGGCTCCGGCACGCCGCAGACGATCGAGCTGGCCCGCGCGACCGAGGAGGAGAAGCGGTCCCAGCTCGACCGGGTCCGCGCCCACCAGGCCGCGCACCGCGAGGAGGCCGCGGCCGCCCTCGCCGCGCTGAAGGACGCCGCCCGCTCGGGCGGCAACGTGTTCGCGGTGCTGATGGACGCGGCGCGGGTGTGCAGCCTCCAGCAGATCACCGACGCGTTCTTCGAGGTCGGCGGGCAGTACCGCCGCAACGTGTGACCGGCGGCGGAGCCCACCGGGGTCCCGGTTCCCGCGAGGGCGCCGCGGGCCCCGGCACCGACGACACCGGCACGGGCACCGAGGAGACCGGTACCGACGACACCGGGGCCCCGGTCCCCGTCCCGGACCGGGTCCGCCGGGTGGTGTCGCTCGTCCCGTCCCTGACCGAGTCGGTCGCGGCGACCGCGCCCGGCCTCCTCGCGGGCGCCACGGACTGGTGCACCCACCCCGCCGGCCTGGACGTCCCGCGCGTCCGGGGCACGAAGAACCCGGACGTGGCGAAGATCGTGGAACTGCGGCCCGACGTCGTCCTCGGCAACACCGAGGAGAACCGTCCCGCGGACGTCGAGGCGCTGCGCGCGGCGGGGATCCCGGTGTGGATGACGCGGATCCGCACCGTGGACGAGGCCCTCGCCTCGCTGCGCCGCATGCTCGCCGGGGCGTGCCGGGTGGAGGCGCCGGGCTGGCTGGACGAGGCGGAGCGGGTCTGGGCCGGCGTGGAGCCCGGCCCGCCGCGCGCCGCGATCATCCCCGTCTGGCGGCGGCCCTGGATGGTCGTCGGCCGCGACACCTTCACCGGCGACGTCCTCGCGCGCCTGGGCGTCGCCAACGTGTACGCCGGCCATCCCGAGCGCTACCCGAAGATCCCCTTGGACGAGCTGAACGCGGCGGACGCGGACCTGGTCGTCCTGCCCGACGAGCCGTACCGCTTCACCGCCGACGACGGCCCCGAGGCGTTCCCCGCCCTGCCCGCCGCGCTCGTCGACGGCCGCCACCTCACCTGGTACGGGCCGTCCCTCGTGGACGCCCCGGCGGTCCTGGCCGAACGCCTCGCGGCCGGCTCACTCCTCAGGCGTCAGGGGGAGCAGCGGGCCCAGGGTCGGCCGCGCCTTCCGGGGGACGGGTGAACATGGCCTCCAGGCAGCGGGCCATGCGGCCGTCCAGTTCCTCGGCGGGCACGTCGATCTCCCGCGCGAGGTGCTCGCGGAGCAGCGTGTACCCGTAGATGGTGGAGGCCAGCGCCGCCTGGACGGCCTCCACGTCGTCGATCGGGAGCTCGCCGCGGGCGGCCTCCTCGGCGAGCGCCTTGCGGCCCTCGCCGCGGTTGAGCAGCACCCGCGGCCGGTCGTCGCCGTCCAGCACCAGCAGGGTCGCCAGCCGGACCGGCTCCGGGTTGCGCAGGCTCTGCCAGAACAGCCGGGACAGCCGCTTGCGCAGCGGCAGCCCGACCGACTCCGCCGCGTCGTCGGCGTTGGGCCGCGACCGGTGGAACAGCGCCGAGCGCAGCAGCCCCCGCCGCGACCCGAAGTACTGGTAGACCAGCCCGCGGTTGACGGCCGCCTCGTCGGCGACCTCCCGCAGGTTGAGCCCGGCGAGGACGCCGCCGCGGCGCAGCAGCGCGACCGCCGCCGCGCGCAGCGCCTCCTCGGTCGCGTCCCGGTCCCGTGCCTGGCCCTCGCGGCGGGCCGCCCGCGGGCTGGTCACCATCGCCTCCGTTCGCCGGCGGAGTGCGCGCGAGGCCCGCTCAGGCCTTCGGCCCGCCCGCCACGTAGATCACCTGTCCGGACACGAACGAGGCGTCATCGCTCACCAGGAACGCCACCACGCCCGCGACGTCCTCCGGCACGCCGACGCGGCGCACCGGGATCTGCTGGGCCGCCGCCTTCTTGAACTCCTCGAAGTCGGCGCCGACCCGCGCGGCCGTCGCGGCGGTCATCTCCGTCGCGATGAACCCGGGGGCGATCGCGTTGGCAGTGACGCCGAACTTGCCGAGCTCGATCGCGAGGGTCTTGGTGAACCCCTGGAGACCGGCCTTGGCGGCCGAGTAGTTGGCCTGCCCGCGGTTGCCGAGCGCCGACGTCGACGACAGGTTGACGATGCGGCCCCAGCCGGCCTTGGTCATGTGCTCCTGCGCGGCCCGGCTCATCAGGAACGAGCCGCGGAGGTGCACGGACATGACCGCGTCCCAGTCGTCCTCGGACATCTTGAACAGCAGGTTGTCGCGCAGGATCCCGGCGTTGTTCACGAGCACCACCGGCGGCCCGAGCTCGGCCGCGATCCGCGCGACCGCGGCGGCGACCCGCTCGGCGTCGGCGACGTCCACGCCGACGGCGAGGGCCTTCCCGCCCTCCTTGCCGATGGCGGCGACGGTGTCCGCGCAGGCGGCCTCGTCGAGGTCGCAGACCGCGACCGCGAAGCCCTCCTGCGCGAGGCGGACGGCGGTCGCGGCGCCGATGCCCCGCGCCGCGCCGGTGACGATGGCGACCCTGGTGTCCGTCATGGCGTCCTCCCTGCCCTTCCTCAGACCTTGATGTCCTTGGCGATGATCGTCTTGAGCACCTCGCTGGTGCCGCCGTAGATGCGGGCGACCCGGGCGTCGGTGTACAGGCGCGCGATCGGGTACTCCAGGATGTAGCCGTAGCCGCCGTGCAGCTGGAGGCACTTGTCGACCACCCGCTGCTGCACCTCGGTGCAGAACAGCTTGGCGACGGCCGCGTCCGCGGGGGTGAGCTCCCCGGCGTCCAGCGCCTCGATCGCGCGGTCGACCAGCGACCGGGCCGCCTCGACCTCGGTGGCGCACTCGGCCAGCACGAACTTGGTGTTCTGGAACGACGACACGGTCTTGCCGAACACCGTGCGCTCCTGCACGTACTTGCGGGCGAACTCGACGGCGGCGGCCGCCGACGCGTACGAGCTGGTCGCGATGCCGAGCCGCTCCTCGGCGAGGTTGTGGGTCAGGTACTCGAACCCGCGGCCCTCCTCGCCGAGCAGGTCCTCGACCGGGACGCGCACGTCGGTGAACGACAGCTCGGCGGTGTCGGAGCTGCGCAGCCCGATCTTCTCCAGCTTGCGGCCGACCGCGTAGCCCTCGCTCTTGGTGTCCACCGCGAGGATCGACAGGCCCGCCCGGCGGTTCTCCGGCGTGGCGGGGGAGGTCCGCGCGACGACCAGCACCCGGTCGGCGAGGACGCCGCCGGTGATGAAGGTCTTGGCGCCGTTCAGGACGTAGTGGTCGCCGTCCAGCTTGGCGGTGGTCTGCATCCCGGCCAGGTCGGAGCCCGTGCCGGGCTCGGTCATGGCGATGGCCGTCATCATCTCGCCGGAGATGAACGGCGGGAGCCAGCGCTTCTTCTGCTCCTCGGAGGCGTACTTCAGCAGGTACGGCAGGACGAGGTTGACGTGCACGCCGTAGCCGCCGAAGCTCACCCCGGCCCGGGCGCACTCCTCGGAGATCACGGCCTGGTACTTGAAGCTGGTCTCGCCCGCGCCCCCGTACTCCTCCGGCACCTGGATGCCGAAGACGCCGAGCTCGCCGAGCTTGTTGTAGAAGTCGCGCGGCGGGTGCCCCGCCTCCTCCCACTGGTCGTACACGGGCGCGACCTCGGCCTCGATGAAGTCCCGGATCGTCTCGCGGAAGGCCTCGTGGTCCTCGTTGAACAGGGTGCGGCGCACGGCGGTGCCCCTTTCGGAACGCGTAACTATCAGAACGCTAACTTAACGCGAACGAGATTCTAGTACCAAACCGGGCAGGCGAGCACAGAGGCCACCTCCCACGGCCCGAGGACCAGAACAGAAGCTAGCGTTCCGCTGATAGCCGCGCTCAGCAGTTCGGCGCGCAGACCCGCCGGGAGATCGCCTTCAGGAAGATCTCCTGCACCTGGCCCGGGGTGTCCGCGACGAACACCTCGCCCCGCGTCGCCCGCGCGATCTCCCGCAGCTCGGCCACGTCCACGTCCCGGCCGTAGCCGAACATGAACACCGGCACGGGACGCTCCGGGTCGTACTCGCGGCGCAGGACGTCCAGCGTCGCCCGCAGCGACGGACCGCCCGGATCCTCGTTGCGCCCGTCCGTCCACAGCAGGATCGAGTTCACGAACTCCGGCTTGTAGGTCCGCTTCATGTAGTCGAACGCCGCCATGACCGTGTCGTACAGGCCCGTGTCCCCGTGCTCCTTCGCGCGCATCTGCGCGAACGCGCTCAGCACCAGTTGGCGTCGCGTGGACGAGCCGAGCCGCTCCCCGAGCGGCCCCACGCTCACCATCTCCCGCCAGTCCTGGTCGCCCTGCAACCGCGTGGAGAACACCCACTGGCCGAGCTCGGTGTCGTCCGGCAGGAGGGACAGCCCGCCCTGCGCCGTGCTGATCGTCGACTGCAACCGCGTCACGCCCGGCGCGACCTCCTCGTCCATGGAGCCGGACACGTCGATGATGCTCAGCATCCGGATGCTGAGGGACAGCCGCGCCCACGACTGCATGGTGCGCCGCACCTCGGCGGGAGGCGGCGTGGAGAGCGCGTGGAGGCCGCGCGGGTCCAGGCCGTTGCTCGCGGAGAACTGCGGAGGCGCGGTGCCGTCGGACGTCCGGAACCCGAGCCTGCGGAGGTCGTCCCGGGTGGCCGCGGAGGTCAACGCCTTCATCAAGAGCCCGCTCGCACGCCCCTTGGCCGAGTCCCGCGACAGGTTGACGACGGGGTAGTCCAACAGGACCGTTCCCTCCGCGGGATGCACCGCGACCGCGGGCTCGGCGGGCCGCCGCGCGTTGTAGCCGAACACCGCCTGCTCCGGCGCGAGCGCCACCGGATACCTCTCACCGCGTTCCTTGCGGAACGCGGTGAACTCGGCGTCGACGGACGCCGCGATCCCCTCGCGGAACGTCCGGACGGCGCCCGTGAACAGGGCCTCGCCGCCCTGCACCCGGGACAGCAGCGTCCCGGCGAGCGTCAGGGCGCCCATCCCGGTGGCGGTGCGGTTCGGATCGGGCACCTGGAGCCTGAACAGCCGCCGGGGAATGCCGCCGCGACCCTCTCCATCGGCCGGGTCCTTCGTCGAGTTCTCAGCGGTGCCCGCGGCGCGCAGCAGATCCTCCCAGGACGGCTGCGCGGGAACGCCCTTCTCCCTCAGCTGCCCCGCGAGCGTCTTCGGCATCGCCACGACGATCGGCGTACCCGCCATGCTCCCCAGATCGGTCAGATTCCCCGCCTGGTTGCCCGCCGTCCCCTGGACGAGCTTCGTCCACAGGGTGGAATCGGGAATCCAGACGTCCGGCTTCTGCGTGACCCCCGCCGATCCCCGCCCCGACAGGAGCGTCGCCACAGCGACCGGGTCGGTCGCGCTGACCCGCGCCCGGACACACTTGCCCCCGACCTCGTTCCCGTCGTCGTTGAAACGGCCCACCGCCCTGGCCACCGCAGGCGCGACATCAGGCGCCGCCGCCACGGCCAGCGTCAACGTGCCGTCACCGGAGCAGCCTCCGCCCGTCCCGGCGAGGGCATACGCCCCCAGGCCTCCGACCACCGTCAACCCGACCGCCGCCGCGAGCGGCCCGAGCAGAACCCGCCGCCGCACCCCCCGGCTCCCGGCATGCCCGCCACGCCCCCGCCGCCACCCGCCGGCCGCAGCATGCGCGGGCCCAGAAGCCCGACGCCCCCGCTTACCGGGCACCACCCGAGAGGCGCCCACTTCCGAGCCCCCCCGATCACCCGAACGCACAGCCCTTCCCGCACGGCCTCCCCGAGAGACCACATCCCCCTCCGCAGGCGCACGCCCCGCCACGAACAAGTCACCCCGCGCGGGTTCCGTCTGCCCCGAGGCCATGCCACCCGACGCAGCCGCGCCCCCTCCCAACGAGCCGCCCCCGGCGGCCACGCCCTCCGCCGAAGGCGAACCGCCCCGCGCAGGTGCGGCCCGTCCCGAGGAAGCCCCGCCCCACCTAGCCGCACCCCCGCCGGAGGGCGTCACGCCCTGTCCGGACGCGCCTTCTCCCGAGCCCATGGCGTCCGAACGCATGGCGTCCTGTCCGGACGCGCCTCCCAGGGGGTCCTCGCCCCACGCGACCATGTCTCGTCCCGGCGACGCGTCGCCCTGGGCGGATGCGCCCCCGGCCGAGCCCGTGGTGCCCCACCCGGACGCGCTGCCTCCCAAGGGATCCTGGCCCCACGCGGATGTGTCTCGTTCCGGCGACGCGTCGCCCCGTGCGGATGCGCTTCCTGCCGAGCCCGTGGTGCCCCACCCGGACGTGCCAGCTTCCAAGGGGTCCTCGCCCCACGCGGATGTGTCTCGTCCCGGTGACACGTCGTCCTGTGCGGATGCGCCCCCTGCCGAGCCCGTGGTGCCCCACCCGGACGCGCTCCCTCCCAAGGGGTCCTCGCCCGGCCTGGTCGCTCGGCCTCCGGATTGCGTCTCGCCCTGTCCGGGTGGGCTTCCGGAGCGCGTGATCCCCCATGTGGGCGCGCCGTCTCCGATGAAAGCTTCGCCCGGTCTGGCGGCGCCCTCTCCGGATGGCGTCACGCCCTGCGCGGGTGCGCCTTCTCCCGAGCGCGGGGATCCCCACGTTGGCGTGCCGTCTTCCATGGCGGCTTCGCCCCACGCGACCGCGTTGCGTCTCGGCGACGCGGTGTCATGCGTGGGCACGGCCTCGCCCGCGGCCGTGTTGCTCCATGTGGGTGTACCTTCTCCCGGCGACGCGTTGGCCTGTGTGGGTGGGCCGCCTCTCAAGGACGTCTCGCCCCGGGTGGCTGCGTTGCTTCCTGAGGGCTCGGTGCTTCGGGTGGCTTTGAGTCTTGCCCGGAGCCTGGCGCCTGTGCGGGAGGTGATTTCTCGCGCGAATGAGGTCCCTTTCGAGGGGGCGGCCCCTGCTCGGGGTGTGCTTCTGCGTGCGTGCCTGTTCACTTCCGCGGGTTTGGCGCCTTCAGGAGGCGTGGTTTCTGGCGCGGGTGCGGCCTCGTTGGTGAGGGAGGCGTCTTGGGCTGGTGTGGTGTGCGGGCTCGGAACACCGCCGAGGTACGAGGAGCCGCGGAACGTATAGGGAATGCCGGTTCCGCCGCTCTCGCGCGGGTCTCGCGGCGCCCAGTCGGGCACGTCGTCGTCTGCGCTCATCGCCGATCTCCGTTTCCGGACGGGAGCGCCGGGCCGCGGCCCGCCCGCCTTGCCAGATCCTCGCGGGAGGAATGAGACAGATGAGTGATGTGTCTCGGTCCGCCTCGTGTGATGTTCGTCTCAATGCGGACGTTCGTCAAGGCTCGCGTCCAGGTTGGCGTCGGATCGGCACGTCGGAGAGCAGCGCCGCCAGGCCGGCCGCCCTGGCGGGCGTCGCGTCGCCCGGCGCTCGTCCGGCCACGGCGGCCTGGAGCCGGGCGACCCTTCCGGCGAGGTCGACGGGGGTGCCGCCGTCGACCTCGTTGAGCAGCGTCGTCACCTGCGTCGCGAGCTCGGTGCCGAAGCGGGGATCGATCTCGCGTGCCGCCATGCCGGCGTCGATGGCGCGCCGCATTCGCGCGAGGGCGTCCACCGCGAGCGCGCGCGTCTCCGGCGGCGGCCCGGCGGGGTGGCGGGGCGCGGAAGTCTCCGGCGGTGGGGGAGGGAGGCCGGGACCCTCTCCCGAACTCGGGGGCGGCCTCGTTCCTACCGGCAGGGGCGGCACCGCGACGGGGGACGGTCCGGAGTCACGCAGCGACGCCAGGATCACGACGAGCGGGACGAGCGCCAATGCCAGCGCGGAGGCGCACACCCCGGTCAGGAGCATCGCGTGCCCGATCCGCTCGGGTCGCCGCCTCGCTCGTCCGGCCGCGATGGTGGCGGAACCGGCGGCGGGCTCGGAGTCGGCGGATTCGGCTGGGGCGGATTCGGCTGCGGCGGATTCGGCTGCGGCGGACTCGGGTGGGGCGGACTCGGGTGGGGCGGACTCGGGTGGGGCGGACTCGGGTGGGGCGGACTCGGGTGGCGGGGACTCGGGTGGCGGGGACTCGGGTGGCGTGGAGGCGGCGGGGGTGGATCCGGCAGGGGCGGAGTCGGCGGGGGTGGAGTCGGGGGAGGTGGGGTCGGTGGGGGGCGGGGTGGGATCGGTGGTGGCTGTGGCGAGCGTGTCGCCGTCCGGCCGGGAAGCGGATTGCACGGGACCTCCCCTCGGGCGCGGGGCGGTGTACCGGCCCCCTGGCTGTACGCACGGCGGACGCGGTCGGCTCACCTGGACGCGCGCCATGCACGGCCCGGCGAGGAAAAAGTTCGGATTCCGCGGGTTTCGGCTTGTGGCCGGAGCAGGCCAGCGTTGGGCCTTGTGCTTTCCGGCGGATGTGCTCGGGGCGGAGCCCGGTCTCAAGGACGGGTCAGGGCGCCGTCAAGCGCGGGTCCCCGGACATGAAAAGCGGCGCCGGGTGGATACGGGGGCAATCCACCCGGCGCCGCATCATCGGTGTTCCGACGGGGGCCCGGAACACCGGCACGGGCGCTCCGACGGGGGACCAGAGCGCCGGTACAAATCGTACACCGAAACCCCCCGCGGTTAGTCAAGAGAATGTCACGACCCGATTTCCGGTCGCTGTCCGGAAACCGGCTTGTGTTCCCGGCTCCCCGGTTCCTGGAACCGCGCCGTCGGGACCGGCTCCCGGCCGCCGTTGGCGAATACGACGCTGATGTAGGGCAGGAACAGCGCTCCGACGATCAGGAGCCCCACGAGCCACAGCGGCGCCCCGGCCATCGCGGACACCACCGCGCCGACGAAGCACACGGTCCGGATGCCCATGGACAGCAGGTAGCGGCGCTGCCGGTGGCCGATGTCCTCCGACATCGGCCGGGGAGCGTCGGTGACCGTGTAGACCTCTGGCCTGCGGCGGGGATTGACCTTCACCATTCCACGGTAAGCCCAAGGAGTCCGCGAGGCGACAGTAGGTGGCGCCTTGGCAACGGGAGGAGCGAGATGACCGATCGCACGTACCGGGTGACCGAGATCGTGGGGACCTCCCCGGAGTCCGTCGAGGCCGCGGTCCGCAACGGGATCAGGCGCGCTTCGCAGACGCTCCGGCACCTGGACTGGTTCGAGGTGACGGAGGTCCGCGGGCAGATCGAGGACGGGGAGGTGGCGCACTTCCAGGTGACGTTGAAGGTCGGTTTCCGTCTGGAGGACGGCTGAGCGCGTCCCTGCGCCCTCCGGGCCCCCTTAGCGGAGCCCCGCCTGCCTGAAGACGCCGGAAGGCCCGCCTGGCGACGCTGGGGGCGCGCCAGGCGGGCCTCGGCGTCCGGGGCGGAGGTCGAAAGCCCCGTCCGGACGGGGATTCAGGACGCCTGCGACACCGTCGACATGTTGAAGTCGGGCACCCGGACGGGAGGCATCGCCGCGCGGGTGAAGTAGTCCGACCATTCGCGGGGGAGGGTCGGCGTGGTGCCGCCGACCTCCGTGATGCGCGACAGCAGGTCGACGGGGCTCTCGTTAAACCGGAAGTTGTTCACGGCCCCGACGACCTCGCCGTCCTCGACGAGGTAGACGCCGTCGCGGGTGAGGCCGGTGAGCAGGAGCCGCTGCGGGTCGACCTCCCGGATGTACCAGAGGCAGGTGAGCAGCAGGCCGCGCTCGGTGCGGGCCACCATGTCCTCCAGGGAGGCGCCGCCGTCCGGCCCGGTCATGGCGAGGTTGCCGATGGACGGGGTGAGCGCCAGCCCGGTCCGCCGCGCCGAGTGCCGGGTCTGGGTGAGGGAGGTGAGGGTGCCGTCCCTGATCCAGTCGGTGGCCGTCAGCGGCAGCCCGTTGTCGAACACCGACGACTCGCGGCTGGAGGCGTGCGCGACGACGAACGGGGTGCACTCCATGCCGGGGGCGAGCGGGTCGCTGGCGAGGGTGACGGGCAGGCTCGCGAGCTTCTCCCCGACGCGGGTCCCGCCGCCGGGTGCGCTGAACACGGTCCGGCCGTCCTGGGCGTCCTGGGCGTTCGCCGACCAGTACAGGTAGATCATCAGGTCGGCGACGGCGCTCGGCGGCAGGATCGTCTCGTACCGGCCGGCGGGCAGGTCGACGCGCCGCTCGCCCCACGCCAGCCGCCGCGCGAGGTCGGAGGTCAGCGCGGGGACGTCCACCTCGGCGAAGTCGCGGGTGCCGACCCCGGCCCACGCGGAGCCGCCCGCGCCCTTGGCGTTGAGCTCCAGCAGCCCGGTCGGCTGGTCGTCGCGGAGCCGCAGGCCCGCGGAGCTGCCGACGAACGTCGAGGTCACGCCGTGGTTGGCGAACCCGTAGAGCCGGTGGTCGGCGGCCTGCGCGGCGGCGAACGCCTCGCCGAGCGCGGGCGCGAGGCCCTCGAAGACGCCGATGCCGGTCTCGGCCGGGGCGTCGTCCCAGCCGTCCGCAGCGCCGCCGCCGACGAGCGGCGCGGCGTCCTCGGCGGGGGTGTTCGCGGCGGCGTCGGCCTCGGCGGCGCGGACGAGGTCCTCGACGGCGTCCGCGCCGACCGCGGCCCGCGACACCACGCCCGCCGCGACGCCGTCGCCGGTCCCGCGCAGCGCGATCACCGTGAGGCGGCTGGAGCGGGTGACGCCGTTGGTGGTGAGGGTGTTGCCCGCCCACCGCAGGTTCGCGGTGCTGGACTCCTCGGCGATGACGACGCAGTCGTCCGAGCGCGACAGCGACAGCGCCCGCTCGACGGCCTCCTGCGGCCCGAGAACGCTCACTGGCCGGCCTCCTTCAGGGCGTTGAGGATGTTGACGCCGCGGAACAGCGCCGACGGGCAGCCGTGGCTGACCGGCGCGACCTGCCCGGGCTGGCCCTTGCCGCAGTTGAACGCGCCGCCGAGCACGTAGGTCTGCGGGCCGCCGACGGCCTCCATCGAGTTCCAGAAGTCGGTGGTGGTCGCCTGGTAGGCCACGTCGCGGAGCTGCCCGGCGAGGCGGCCGTTCTCGATGCGGTAGAACCGCTGCCCGGTGAACTGGAAGTTGTAGCGCTGCATGTCGATCGACCAGCTCTTGTCGCCCATGATGTAGATGCCGCGCTCCACCCCGGAGATCAGCTCGTCGGTGGACGGGCCGTCCTCGGCGGGCTTGAGCGACACGTTCGCCATCCGCTGGATCGGCATGCTGGACGCGGAGTCGGCGAACGCGCACCCGTTGGAGCGGTCGGCGCCGGTGAGGCGGGCGATGCGCCGGTCGGTCTGGTAGCCGGTGAACAGGCCGCCGGACACGATGTCGAACGACTGGGTCTCGACGCCCTCGTCGTCGTAGCCGATGGTGGCGAGGCCGTGCTCGGCGGTGCGGTCCCCGGTGATGTTCATGACCTTGGACCCGTATTGCAGGGAGCCGAGCTTGTCGGGGGTGGCGAAGGACGTGCCGGCGTAGGCGGCCTCGTAGCCGAGCGCCCGGTCCAGCTCGGTGGCGTGCCCGATCGACTCGTGGATCGTCAGCCACAGGTTCGACGGGTGGACGACCACGTCGTAGACGCCCGCCTCGACCGACGGCGCGGCGAGCTTCTCGGCGAGCAGCTCCGGGATGCGGGCCAGCTCGCCGTCCCAGTCCCAGTGCGCGCCCGTCAGCCACTCCCACCCGTACCCGGCGGGCGGCGCGAGCGTCCGCATCGTGTCGAAGACGCCGTCGGCGATCCCGACCGCGTTGACGACGGGGTGGAGCCGGACGCGCTGCTGGGTGGTGACCGTCCCGGCGAGGTCGGCGAAGAACTTGTTCTCCTTGACCTGGAGCAGGGTGGCGTCGACGTGGTCGACGCGGTCGTCGGACAGCAGGCGGCGGCTCCAGTCCGCCAGCAGCGCGACCTTGTCGCCGGTCGGGATGTCGAACGGGTCGACCTCGTAGGAGGAGACCCAGGTGCGCTCCCCATGGACGGGCTCCGGCGCGAGCTCGATGGGCTCGCGGTTGACGGCCCTGGCGACGGCGGCGACCTCGACGGCCTGCGCGGCGACCCGCGCGGCGCCCTCCGGGGTCAGGTCGATGCCGGCCGCGAAGCCCCAGGTGCCGTCCTTGACGACCCGGACCGACAGGCCTATGTCGTCGGCGTCCACGGCCGTCTCCAGGGCGGCGTCGGCGAGGCGGAGGGTCTGGCTGCGGATGCGCTCCAGCCGGAAGTCGGCGTGCTCCGCGCCGAGCTCCCGGGCCCGGCTCAGGGCCGCGTCGGCCAGCGCGCGCAGCGGGAGCGCGGTGAAGGCGGGATCGATGTCATGCACCCTTGGCAACCTACCGCCCGCGGGGGCGGTGCCCGCCCGAACAAACACGGTCAGCGGGATCTTGTCGGGTCGGCACATCCTCAGCCCGCCGCCGGGCCGCTAGTGTCCCTTGCTGTCGTCGCCGGACGGCGAGCGGACGGCGGGACGGAGCCCGGCGGGCCCGCGCGCAGGTCCGCCACAGCCAACGGAAGGGTCGTGATGAGTCGCTCAGTCCTCGTGACCGGGGGTAACCGGGGCATCGGCCTGGCGATCGCCCGCGAGCTCGCCGCCGCGGGGGACGCCGTCGCCGTCACCTACCGGTCGGGCGAGCCGCCCGAGGGCCTGTTCGGGGTCCGGTGCGACGTGACCAGCGCCGAGGACGTCGACGCGGCGTTCGGCAAGGTCGAGGCCGAGCAGGGGCCCGTCGAGGTGCTCGTCGCGAACGCCGGGATCACCAAGGACACGCTGCTGGCGATCATGAGCGAGGAGTCGTTCACGTCGGTGCTGGACACCAACCTGACCGGCGCGTTCCGGGTCGCCAAGCGCGGCGTGAAGGGCATGATGCGCAAGCGCGGCGGCCGGATCGTGCTGGTGTCGTCGGTGGTGGGGCTGCTCGGGTCGCCCGGCCAGGCGAACTACGCCGCGTCCAAGGCGGGCATGGTCGGCTTCGCCCGGTCGCTGGCCCGCGAGCTCGGCTCCCGCAACATCACCGTGAACGTGGTGGCGCCCGGCTTCGTCGACACCGACATGACGGCGGTGCTGAACGAGGACCAGCAGAAGGCGATCACGGCGGCCATCCCGCTCGGGCGCATCGCGCGGCCCGACGAGGTCGCCAAGGCCGTGCGGTTCGTGGCGAGCGAGGACGCCGCCTACATCACCGGGGCAGTGATCCCCGTCGACGGCGGCCTGGGAATGGGGCACTGAGGCATGGGAATTCTCGAAGGCAAGCGGATCCTGGTCACGGGCGTCCTGACCGACGCGTCCATCGGCTTCCACATCGCGCGGGTCGCGCAGGAGCAGGGCGCCGAGGTGGTCCTGACCGCCTACCCGCGCCCGACCCTCACCCAGCGCACCGCCAAGCGGCTGCCGACGGGACCCGACAACCCGCCGCCGGTGCTCGAACTCGACGTCATGAACACCGAGCAGCTCGACTCCCTCGCCGGCAACCTCCAGGACCTGGGCTTCGACCGGCTGGACGGCGTCGTCCACGCGATTGCGTTCGCGCCGCAGAACGCCCTCGGCGGCAACTTCCTGGACACCCCCTGGGAGGACGTGGCGATCGCCGTGCACTCCTCGACGTACTCGCTGAAGGCGCTCACGATGGCGTGCCTGCCGCTGATGAAGGACGGCGGCTCGGTCGTCGGGCTGGACTTCGACGCCACCAAGGCGTGGCCCGTGTACGACTGGATGGGCGTCGCCAAGGCGGGCCTGGAGTCGTGCGCCCGCTACCTGGCCAAGTACCTGGGCCCGCAGGGCATCCGCGTCAACCTGGTCGCGGCCGGGCCGCTCGCCACGATGGCGGCCAAGAGCATCCCCGGGTTCGAGAACATGACGGACATGTGGCCCCGCGTGGCGCCGCTCGGCTGGAACATCAAGGACAGCGAGCCCACCGCGCGCGCGTGCGCGGCGCTGCTGTCGGACTTCTTCCCGGCGACGACCGGCGAGATCGTCCACGTGGACGGCGGCCTCCACGCGGTCGGCGCCCCCCCAGCCGCAGACACCGCAGACACCGCAAGCTGACCGGCTCCCACAACCAGCCGACGGGCGTCCACACACAGCCGACCGACTCCCGCGAACGCTGAGGGCCCTTCCCCACCGGGGGAAGGGCCCTTCGTGCTGCTTCGCTCCGGGCCGGAGCTCGCGATCCCCTGGCCGGGGGTCAGCGGCCGCCGGCGCGGCGGCGGAGGCTGCGGCCCGCGACGCTGAGGTTCAATGCCGCCACGGCGCCCGCGGCACCCGCGGCGGCGGCCACCCACGCCATCTGGTCGTCCTGGCGCTGCGAGGCCGCGACGGGGGAGATGAGCCGCGTCTGCGGCGTCCCCGCGGCGAGGTAGCCGTTCGGGTCGGTGGCGATCTCCGGGGTCGGCAGGACGCCCGTGAGCCCGGACGGCGACGTCCCCTTGTAGGGCTTGAGCCCCTGGCCGCCCGTCATGGTGGACGGCGCGCCGCCCGCCCCGCCGCCGCTCGGCGTGCCGGACGGGGCGCGCGATCCCGCAGAGGTCTTCGCGGGCGCCTTCGCGGCCTTGCTCGGGGAGCTCTTCTTCGGCGCCGCCTTCGTCTGCTTCGTCGGCTTCGTCGAGGGCGACGGCGTGGGCGTCTTCGGGGTCAGGGCCTCGCGCAGGTTGCCGAGGTTGCACTTCCAGTTCTCGATCGTGCTGGCCGGGTCCGTGCCCTTCGCGCAGGGCCGCTCGCTCGCCGCGGCGTCGGCCGCCGGTGCGGCGAGCAGCAGGACCAATGCGCCCGCGGAGACCGCCGCCGAAGCCGAGCCGAGCCGCAAGAGCTGCTGGGGCATGTCGCTCCTCTGCCTGCCGGTGATGCTGTTGTTGACATCGTGTCCAACGAAATGGCGACACGATGGTCACGGTCACGTCCGCGCCCAATGGGACAGATCGTGCCCCATTGGCGCGCGACCGTAAACAGCGACACGTCGGTTTCTTCACCCGGACACCACCGGCAGAGCACCACAGCCCCCAAACACCACACCCGTCCCCACGCCGTCAGCGCCCCTGCGCCGTCGGCGTCACTACGGCCACAGCATGCCCGCAGCCGCGGTGTCCCAGTGGAGGCGTCACCGCGCCGGCGGCCCTCCGCACGGCGACGCCACGAGGGCGGCCAGGGCGTCGTCGCGGTGGCGGCGTTTCAACAGACGGCGTCACCGCGCCAACGGTTCGCACTGGGGCGTTACTGCACCACCAGTTTCGCCAGCCGGGTTCGGCGTTCGGTGGCGCCGACCTCGCGGACCGCGCGCGCCAGCGCGGGGCCCGCCGCCTGGACGACCGACAGGTGCCGCCGCGCCAGTCCGAACGCCGTGGCCGTCACCGGCCGCGAGAGCCCCTCGCCGGACATCACCGCGACGACCGCCGGGCGGGGCGTCCCGGCCGCCTGCGCGACCGTCACGGCCCACCCGTGGCGCAGCCGCCCCGCGTCGGCGGGGGACAGGGTCGCCATGCCGTCGGCGAACTCGACGTCGAGCCCGTGCGGCCCGCCGCCGAGGACGACGCCGACCTCGCCGACAGGCGCTTGGGGCAGCGGTGCCGAGACCACCACCCGATCGCCCGGGTCCATCCCGGCGAACCTGCCGGGGCCCGGGTTCAGCCGCGCCTTGAACGCCGCGTTCAGCGCCGTCGCGCCCGCCTCGCCGCCCGTGGCAGGCGCGACGACCTGGACGTCCTCCGGGGGGATGCCGAGGGCGCGGGGGATCGAGTCGGTCACGAGCTGGACGGCCCGGTGCACCGCCTCCGCCGGGTCGGCGGCCGGCACGACGACCACCTCCCGGCCCGGCGCCTCCACGGCCACGAGGTCGCCGCCGCGCACGGCCGCGCCGAGCGCGCGCAGCGGATCGGAGGGCGGCTCGGCGTCCAGCGTGACGACCGGGACGGTCTCGGACGCCTCCAGGTCGCCCAGGGGGTTCCCCGGACCGGCGGGCGGCGGCGCGCCCTCCTCCGCGCACAACACTAGATGCGTGCCGTCGGCGCACGCCTCCACCAGTACCCCGCACAGCTCCACGTCCAGACCGGACGCGGCGGTCACGAACAGCAGGTCCACATCGAGCGGCCGCTGCTCGCCCCGCCCGAAGACGACGGCCCCTGGCGCGGCTGAGGCGTCCTGCCGCGGTTCGAGCAGCCGGTGCAGCGCGGCCACCACCGGCCCCCGCACCCGAGCCTCGCCCTCCCCGCCCGAGCGATCGTCACCCTCGGATGAGTCGAAGCCCGCTGCGCTACCCGTCTGATCAGCGGCACTCGCGGAGCCGACGGGCGGCCCGTCCACCGACGCGCTACCTCTCGCCGAGTCAGGAGTGGCCTCGGCGGCGCCACCACTCGGGTCGCTCCCGTCGTCCTCCGCGGAGGCGGGGGCGTCCTTTGACGCGCTGCCTCCCGTGGAGCCGGGCGTGGTCCCGGCGGTACCCCTCCTCGGGCCGCTGCTCTCACGTGCGACGGTGCCATTCGCCGGCGCGGCGCTGCCTGTGAGGCGGCTGCCGTCGTCGCCTGTTGGTGGGTCGTTGCGGGGGGTTAGGGCGGCGGGGTCGGCCGCTAGGCCTGGGGGGAGGGTGGCGGCGAGGTCGGCGGCGGCGCGGGCGGTGGGGGCGGCCACTGCGGTGCGGATGCCGTGTCCGGCGGCGGCCGCGGCGAGGTCGAGGGCGGCCCTCTCGACGTCGCCGGGCGCCCCGCGCAGGATGCTCACGCCGGTGCGGATCGCGGCGGTGAGCGCGAGGGAGCGGTCCTCGGGGAGGCCGGAGCGCAGGGTTCGGACGGCGTCGTCGTCCAGCAGGGGTGTGGCCGTGAACGTCAGCCGCTGGAACCCCTCGGCGGCGGCGTCCTCGGCCAGCGCCCAGCGGGCGAGCCCGAGCGTCTCCTCGGGTTCGGGGGGCTCGGCGTCCTCGTCGAACGCGTTCTCGTCGAACTCGGGCTCCTCGGTGAGGACGAGGACGTCGCCCTCGTCCAAGGCGGCCTCGACGGCGCCGCGCGGGTCCGGGACCTGGATCCGCTCCAGCGCGGCGACGACGGCGGCGGCGGGCGTGACGGTGTGCCCCTCGCGGGCCGCCTCCGTGAGCAGGTGCCCGACGAGGGCGCGGCCGCGGCGGGGGTCGTCGGGGCGGGCGTCCGCGCCGAGCAGCCGCCGGGCGAAGTGGTCGGCCTGCCGCGGCTGGACGCCGGGGACGCGCAGCAGCAGCCACGGGTCGGCGCGCAGGCGTCCGGCCGCGTCCGCGCCGAGGCGCGCCGCCGTGCGGGGCGTCAGCGCGGTGGGGACGCCCGTCTCGTCGAACAGTTCGTTCAGGGCGGCGAGCCCCTCCCGCGTGGGCGGGGTGATCGCGGGAGGCGGCGTCTCGGCCGGTGTGGCGGGGGCTCCGCTGCGGGGTCCGCCGCCCCGGCCGCCGTGCTCGTCGCCCGATCCGCCGCTCTGCTCAGCGGCGGGCG
>NZ_CAACUY010000135.1 GCF_900659615.1 Actinomadura fibrosa
CTCCAGCGCCGCGTGCGCGGGCGCCGGCAGCTCGGCCAGCACGGACGCCGCCGGCACGCGCTCGCCGCGGACCCGGTCGATCAGCGCGGGCAGCGTCGAGTCGGCCAGCCGGGCGGCCTCGTCCTCCAGGAGCGCCAGGTCGGCCCTGGCCCGCGCCGCGCGGCGCTCGCTCGCGGCGACGCCCTCCGCCACCATGCGCACCAGGCGGCCGAGCAGGTGGTCCGGGACGGTCCGCAGCTCGGCCAGGGTCTCGTCCGGCGGCGCCCCGGCGTGCAGGCGCCCGATCAGCGCGGGCAGCGGCCCGTCGACCAGCTCCTGGAGCCGGTGCTCCAGCCGGCCGCTCTCGCTCTCCGCGCGGGCCAGCCGCTTACGCAGCCCCCGCGCGCACTCGGCGAAGTACGCCGCGACGCCCGCGGCGAGGCTGACGGCCAGCGCCGCGACGCCGCCCCCCACCGCGACGGCCGTCCGCGACCCCCCGTCCGCCGTCAGGAGCGTTCCCAGCCAGGCCGCGCCGGCGCCGACCGCCACGACCAGCCAGATCCAGCACGCGCGTTCCAGCGCGGCGCGCTCGATGCGTGTTCGACCTGCTCGTGCTGCCATCCATCGTGTCCTTGTGAGCGTGGTGACCGGGTGGGCGCTTTCGGGACCGGCCGAGCAATGTGACCGGGTGGGCATTTCGGAGCCGGCGCGGGCCTCCCTCGACCCGGTGTAAGGCGGTCATATCGGAATAAGGCGTGATAAGGATGCACCATAACGCCCGGACCCACAGGGGGTTGCCCGAAAAAGTTGATCTATCTGTACGGGGCGTCAGGGCCGGGCGGCGCCGAAGGTCACCGGCAGGGACAGCGGGCCGATCGTGAAGAACGACGGCGAGTAGGGGATGTCGCCCGGGTCGATGGCGAGGGCGAGGTCCGGCAGCCGCCGGTACAGCGCCGAGAGCGCCAGCCGGCCCTCCAGCCGGGCGAGGGACGCGCCGATGCAGTACCGGGGGCCGTGCCCGAACACGAGGCGCGCGCCCCGCTCCCGCGTGATGTCGAAGCGGTCGGCGCTCTCGCCGTGCTCCGCCGGGTCGAGCCCGCTCGCCTGGTAGACGACGCCGACCGCCTGCCCCTTGGGGATGCGCACCCCCGCGACGGTCACGTCCTCGGCGGTGAAGCGGAAGCTGGTCATCATGACCGAGTGGCGGTAGCGCAGCGTCTCCTCGACGACGTCGTCCCACCGGTCCTCGGCCTTGGCGAGGGCGAGCTGGCCGGGGTTCTGGTGCAGCGCCACGATGGCGTGCCCGAGCAGGTGGACGGTGGTCTCGTGGCCCGCGACGAGCATCAGCCACAGCACGCCGACCAGCTCGTCCGTGGTCAGCCCGCCGTGCTCGTCGCGGGCCTCGACCAGGCCGGAGGTGAGGTCGTCGCCGGGTGCCCGCTTCTTCCGCTCGACCAGCTCGTGCAGGTAGGCCTGGAGCGCGTGCTGCGTCGCGAACGCCTCCTCGGGCGGCGTCGTGTGCGCCAGCAGCGCGGCGGTCCAGGCGCGCATCCGGGACCTCTCCCCGGCGGGCACGCCGAACAGCTCGCAGATCACCCACATCGGCAGCGCCTCGGTGAAGGCGGGTACCAGGTCGACGCCGTCGCCGGCGGCCGCGACCTCGTCGAGCAGCCCCTCGACGATCCGCCGGACGCGCGGCTCCAGGGCCTGGACCCGCGCGGGCGTGAACGCCTTGGCGACCAGGCCGCGCAGCCGCCGGTGGTCGCCGCCGTCCTTGGTGGCCAGGTGGCCGCCCTGGACGATGGCGCGCAGCGGCCAGTCCTCGGGGATCGTCCCGTCGTGCAGGGCTGGCCAGTGCTTCGGGTCCCGCAGGAAGGTCCTGTTGTCCCCGGCGAGGATCTCGCGGACGGCGTCGTGGGTCAGCGCCAGGTAGGCGGGGACGCCTCCGGGGAACTCGACCTCGACGACGGGGGCGATGTCCCGCAGCCGGAGGCAGGTGTCGAGCGGTGCTTCGTCCGCGGCGGGGAAGGAGGGCAGCGTTGACATTCGGTCCCAATGGGAAGTGAGGAAGACGGGCGAGCGGTGAACGGGTTCATGAATATCCCTCAAATCATGGTCATGCAAGGAACCCTCACTATTGCTCCGAGTTCGCTACTGTGCCTGGTTCGCCCCATCATCGTCCGGGCGGTCGTGATGTGTCCGGCAGCTCCGCGTTCAGTGGTGATCGCGCAGGTCGTCGCGGCATTTCGGACCGCCCTTTCGAATGCCGCCTCGGTCACGTGCGTCGGCTGAGATGATGGTCCGTTCGGCGCGGTCAGACGCCACGAGCGGGAAGTGGACGCGGCCGGGCGCCAATTCGCGACGTGTTCCCTTTCGGACCACATAACACCAGGCCAAGACGGCGTCAGAGCCGCCCGCAGGTGATCGCCCACGGCCGCCGAACCGCCCACGGCCGCCGAACCGCCCGCGGCCGCCGAACCGCGTGCACGCCGCGGACGGCGCGCGGCGGGCTCGTGTGGCCGTCCACGGTCCGGCGTGCGTTCCTACGGTCGCCGCCTCGCTCGGCGAAATGCGAGTAGGGGGCGCGGCGACGCGGTCGGACGCGTCCTGCGGGCAGCTCCGGACGGGGGTCGCGCGCCGTGGGAGCCCAGGAGAGCGCGTCGCGGACCGTTCCCGCGAAACGCGACTTGTAAGCGACTGCTTATTCGCGTTTCACTGGTGGCGGCAGTCGTTTCGTTCAGGAGGTCGCGCCGATGACGGTGACCGATGGGGTGCCCGCGAGCGGGGC
Organism: Actinomadura fibrosa; assembly: GCF_900659615.1. Lineage (GTDB taxonomy): Bacteria > Actinomycetota > Actinomycetes > Streptosporangiales > Streptosporangiaceae > Spirillospora > Spirillospora fibrosa. The sequence goes on from NZ_CAACUY010000135.1 coordinate 2,768, forward strand.
GCCCACGCACGAGGCGCCCGCGAGCCGGGCGCCCGCGAGCCCGCCGGCCGGGCGGGAGCGCCGCGAGGAGCCCGTCCCCTTCGGGCCGGGGTCGCTGCTGTGGGAGCAGATGGGGCTCTACACGTCGGCGATCGCGGGCAACAGCGTGTTCATTCTCCAGGTGATGCATCCGGCGATCGGGACCGTGGTCGACCGGCTGTCGAGCTTCCGCACCGACCCGCTCGGGCGCGCGGCGCGCAGCTTCGCGTCGGTGCAGACGTGGGTCTACGGGGGGCGGACCGCGATCGAGGAGGGCAGGCGGCTGCGCGAGATGCACAAGCCGCTCAGCGCCGTCGACGAGGAGGGACGCCGCCACCACGCGCTGTCGGCCGAGCCGTGGGCGTGGGTGCACCTCACCGGCTTCTACGCCGCCGTCACCGCCGCCGAGTACTTCGCTCCCGCTCCGATGAACGCCGAGGAGCAGCAGCAGGTGTTCGACGAGTTCCTCCAGCTCGGGAGGATCCTGCGGGTGCCCGAGCGGATGCTGCCGAAGAGCATCCCGGACTACTGGGAGTACTTCGACGACATGGTGGCCAACACCCTCGTCCCGCACAAGGTCGCGCACGAGGTCCTCGGCCAGATGGGCCAGGTCCCGCCGAACGTCCCGAGGCCGCTGCGGCCGGCGGTCGCCCCGCTGAGCGCGGCCGCCGGACGGCTCGGCCGGCTGATCACCGTCGGCACCCTGCCGGCGGTGGCGCGCGAGAAGCTCGGGCTGCCCTGGACCGCGGCGGACGAGCGCCGGCTGCGGCTGGCCGGGCAGATCATCGGGCGCGGCACGCCGCTGCTGCCCGAGCGCGTCCGCTACATGCCGATCGCCTACCGCGCGCGGGAGGCGGCCCGCGCGCAGGAGCGGCTGGAGCGGGCCCTGGCCCACCGTCCGATGTAGGCGCCGGCCGCCGCGTCGCCGCCGCCCCGAACCGCGACCAGGAGGTCGATGCACGTGACCGCACCCGCCGAGGACCCGCTCGCGGCACTGGCCGCCGCCGGCCCCGAGAGGACCGCGCTGATCGAGGACGGGCGGAGCCTGTCCTACGCCGCGTTCAACGTGCTGGTGAACCGCTACGCCAACCTGCTGGCGGACCGCGGCGTCCGGGCGGGCACCAAGGTCGTGTGGTGCGGCCGCAACAGCACCGAGGTCGTCGCGCTGATCGCGGCCCTGCGCAAGTGCGGGGCCGTCGGCGTCCCGCTGAACTACCGGCTCAGCCCGGAGGAGACCGTCTACGTCGTCGAGAACGCCGACGCGGCGCTGGTGCTGTTCGACGCCGAGCAGGCACCCCAGCTGGAGGCGGCGTCACGGGAGGTCGAGGGCGTCCAGACCTGGCTGGTGTGGGGCTGCGCGGAGGCGGACGCGCCCGGTTGGGCCTCCTCGCTGGACGCCCTGGCCGCGGACGCCCCCGAGACGGAGCCGGTCGTCCGCGGCGCCGACGAGGCGGCCGGCACGTCGATGTTCTACACGTCGGGGACGACCGGGAAGCCGAAGGGCGTCGTGCGGAGCGCGCCCGACCCCGGTCTGGTGCTCGCGCTGGTCGGCGAGATCGGCTTCCAGCCCGGCGACGTCTACCTCACGACCGGTCCGCTGTACCACTCCGGCCCGATGAGCTTCATGCTGATCGTCCAGCTGCTCGGCGGGACCGTCGTCGTCATGCGCGACTTCGACCCCGAGCGCTGGCTCGACCTCGTCGAGCGGCACCGGGTGACCACCACGTTCTCCGCTCCGACGCCGATTCGCCGCGTGGTGGACCTGCCGGAGGAGGCGATCCGGCGCCGGGACCTGTCCTCGCTGCGCCGCGTGATCGCCAACGCGGCGCCGTGGCCGTTCGAGCTCAAGCGCCGCTACGTCGAGAGGATCGGCGACGGCTCGCTGTTCGAGGTGTACGGCTCCACCGAGCTCGGCGTCGACACGATCCTGCGTCCCGAGGACCAGCTCCGCAAGCCGGGGAGCTGCGGACGGGCGGCGCCCGGCGTCGAGATCGCGCTGTTCGGCGCGGACGGGCGGCCCGTCGAGGAGCCGCACGTGCCCGGCGACCTCTACGTGCGCGGCACCGCGACCTTCAACGCCTACTACAAGGCCGACGGCAAGTTCCAGGACGCCCGCCGCGGCGAGTGGCTCACGGTCGGCGACATCGCCTACCGCGACGAGGAGGGCTTCTACTACATCTGCGACCGCCGCACCGACATGATCATCTCGGGCGGGATGAACATCTACCCGGCGGAGATCGAGGCCGTCCTGACGGCCCATCCGGCGGTGGCGGACGCGGCCGTCTTCGGCGTCCCCTCCGACGAGTGGGGGGAGTCCGTGCACGCCGCCATCGTGCCGGCGCCCGGCGGCTCTGTCACCGATGAGGAGCTGCGCGCCTTCTGCCGCGAGCACCTGGCCTCCTACAAGACGCCCCGGGGCTTCGACCGCATCGCGGAGATCCCCCGCAACCCGTCCGGCAAGACGCTCAAGCGGCGGTTGCGCGACCCGTACTGGGAGGACCGCGACTCCAGGATCGGCTGACCCCGGCGTCCGGCGGCTCAGGCGGGGAGGCTGAGACCGCACGGGATGCGGCGCTTGTGGCCCGGGTCCAGGGCCCGCTGGATGAGGGCGCCGACGGCCGCGTTGTACAGCAGGCCGGCATGGCCTGAGATGTCCGACGGGCAGTAGTGCTGCACGAAGATGTTCTTGACGCCCGGCTCGGGGATGAACGCGCGGTCCGGCGGGGTGACGAACTCGTCGTGCTGACTGGCGATCATGGTGTAGTCGATCCCCGGCCGGGTGATGCGCCCGGTCAGCAGCTGGTCGACCGGGTCGCCTCCTTCCTCCAGCTGGACGCAGGGGGCGCAGCCGAAGTTCTCGTGGAGGTAGTCGGCCGGGGCGCGCAGGAGCAGGGCCTCCTCCAGCTTGAGCAGGCCGCCGTAGTCCGTCCCGTGGATGGGCCCTCCCAGGGAGACCACATGGCGGATCCGCTCCGCCTTCCCGGGGATGAACTTCGGTATGAAGACCGACTCGAAACCGCCGAGCGAGTAGCCGACGAGATCGACCTTCTCCGCCTGGGTCGCCTCCAGGACACGGTCCATGTAGGACGCGGCCTCCCGGGCCGACTTCTCGACGAAATCGACTCCGCCCAGCGGGACGACCGGGAGCCTGCCGCCGTGGGTCGGGGCGAACACGCAGTAGCCGGCGGCCGCCAGCTGCGGGCCGTAGTACAGCCAGTTCAGCTGCGCGTTCAGAACCGCGCCGTGCAGCAGGACGACCGGGTACGGGTGCGCGGGCGAGGGACGGCACGTCCAGTCGTTGAGCCCGGACGAGGGCGTCGCGCCGGCGGGCACCGCTGCGGCGACCGCGAGCATGAGAGCGGTGGAGGCCACGGCCAGGGCCTTGCCGACGGTCGCGCGAACACTAGACGTCACTGATACCTCACGAAAAGTGGTGAGGCAATAGTGAATCACGAAGATCGCACGTGACCTGGGAAAACTCGCTGGCGTACCACCCGGTGATCGCATCCGACTTGAGCACTCCTCAGAAACTCGCTTAGTATCTAAGCTAGCTACGAAGGGGGGGCGATGGCGGGCGATGAGCATCCGGAGGACGGCGAGCGCGCCGAGCTGGCCGAGCGGATCGTCCACGGGCTGGCGCGGCGGCACAGCACCGCGACGGTGCTGCTGCACCACGCCGCGGCGGAGCGGCTCGGGCTCGGGCCGACCGACCACAAGTGCCTGGACCTGCTGCGCGAGCACGGCGGCCTGACCGGCAGCCGGCTGGCCGCGCTGACCGGGCTGACCAGCGGCGCGGTCAGCGGCGTGGTGGCGCGCCTGGAACGGGCCGGCCACCTGCGCCGCGAGCCCGACCCGGACGACGGCCGCAAGCAGCTCCTGCGCCCGGTGACCGAGCGCGTCGAGGAGATCGACGCGGTGTTCGGCCCGCTGCGCGGCGACATGGCGGAGCTCCTGGCGGGCTTCGACGGCCGCCAGCTGGCCGCGATCGCCGCGTTCCTCACCGGCGGCGCCGAGCTGTCGCTCCGGCACGCCGCCCAGATGCGCGCGCACGCCCGCGCCGGCGACCCCCCACCGGCCCCGGGCGGGGCCGGCCCCGAGCGAAAGGCAGCACGTCCATGAGCTTCTTGCAGGTGCCCGGCGCCCGGCTGTACTACGAGACGCGCGGACGGGGGCCGGTCCTCGTCCTGGTGCCCGGCGCCAACGGAGACGCCCGGGTGTTCGCCTCGGTGGCGGACCGCTTAGCCGAGCACTACACGGTCATCACCTACGACCGCCGGGGCTTCTCGCGCAGCGCGCTCATCGGGGCGCAGGACTACGCGAACCGGTTGCGGACCGACGCCGACGACGTCCGCGCCCTCGTCGAGCACGCGGGCCAGGGGCCGGCCACGGTGTTCGGCACCAGCTCCGGCGGGGTGATCGTCCTGGAACTGCTGGCCCGGCATCCCGGCGCGGTCCGGGCGGTCGCCTCCTACGAGCCCGCGGCGATGAGACTGCTCCCGGACGCCGAGCGGTGGCTCGGCTTCTTCTCCGACCTCTACGACACCTACCGCCGGTCAGGCGTCGCTCCGGCGCTGGCGGAGTTCCGCGAGCGCACGTTCTCGCCTGCGGACCGCGCCCTCATGGCCCGCGCGACCGATCCCGAGGCCAACCCGCACGCCCACGCCAACGCCACCTACTGGTTCGAACGCGAACTGCTCCCGTACACCTCGGTGGAACTGGACGTCACCGCGCTGGCCGCCCACGCCGAGCGGCTCCTGCTCGTCTCGGGCGACCAGTCGCGCGGCTTCCCCAACTACCGCGTGAACACCGAACTCGGGCGCAGGCTCGGACGCGAGGTCGTCGAGCTCCCCGGCGGCCATACCGGCTTCGCCGTCCATCCGGAGGAGTTCGCCGACCGGCTCGTGCGGGCCCTGCGGAGCGAACCGTCCGGCACGCCGGGCTGACCGCGCGCCGTGCCCGGCATGGGCACGTGCGTCAGCGGGTGGCCCGGCGGTACCGTTCGAGGTGGAACGCCGCGGCCTCCCGGACGGCATCGAGCGTGGGGGAGGGGTGCCAGCCGAGCTCCCGGGTCGCCTTGCCGTGGTCGAGGGGCGGCATGATGTGCATGAGCCGGACGCTGACGCTCGTCATCACGACGTCGCGGCGCAGCACCCGGCCCGCCGCGTCGCCGAGGCGGCCGAGCGCCTTCAGGACGGGCAGCGGGACCGCGAGGCGCGGCGGCCTCGCCCCCGCCGCCTCGGCCGCGATCGTGACGAGCTCCCGCCAGGACATGAACCGCTCGCTGATGATGTACCGCTCGCCGACCCGCCCCTTGTCCGCGGCGAGCAGGAAGGCGCGGGCGGCGTCCCGGACGCCGACGACCTCCATCGCCGCGTCGCCGAAGTGGACCGGCAGCCTGCCCAGCGCGGCGTCGGACACGATCCGGCCGTGCGGCGAGCCGTGGTCGGGCGCGCCGTAGGTCGTCGACACGCACATGACGATCCCCGGCAGCCCGCGCTCGCGGCAGTACCGCAGGACGAGGTCCTCGGCCGCGACGCGCGACCGGATGTAGGGGCCGCCGAGATGCCGCCAGGCGTGCGGGGTCTCCTCGTCGGCGGGACCGCCGTCCGACAGGCCGATCGTGCCCACCGTGCTGCAGAACACGAAACGCCGCACCCCCGTCTCGACCGCGGCGTCGAGCACGTGCCGGAGCCCCTCGACGTTCGTCGCGAACAGCGGCGCCGGGTCGCGGAGCCACGCCCGCGCGTCCACGACGCAGTAGTGGACGGTGTCCACGCCGCGCATCGCCTCCCGCAGCGCCGCGCCGTCGGTCAGCTCACCGCGGACGTGCCGCACCGGCAGATCGTCGAAGGCCGCCGTCGAACTCGTCCGGCGGGTCCACGCCCGGACGTCGTCGCCGCGCTCGGCGAGCTGCCGCGCGACGTGCGAGCCCAGGAAACCGCTCGCCCCCATGACGAGCTGCACCGCCACCGCCGCGCCGCCCTTCAGGCCAGGACGTGGCGGGACGACTGGGTCGGGAGGTCGGCGTAGGTGACGATGCCGGGCCGGGCGGCCACCACCGCCGGGATCGCGTTCACGACCGGCATCGCGGTGATGACCGAGCCGATGGCGAGCATCTCCTCCAGGCTCATCGCCGCCATGTCCTGCGGCAGGACCTCCACCCGCATATTGACCTGGGGATGGCCGCGGATCTCGATGAGGTAGGCCATCGCGACGTCCCACGCCGGATCGAGCTCGGCCGTGACCGTCCAGCGGATGTGCGCCTCGACGGCGTCCTCCCCGCCGCGGACGCCGAACCACCGGACGTCCAGCCCCGCGACCGTGCCCTTCCGGACCGGGCGCCCGGGCAGGTCCAGGTCCTTGGTCGCGTGGGCGAAGCCGACCTCGCAGCGGACGTCGTCGACGGCCGTGCCGAGCAGCTCGGCGAGCGCCTCGACGGCGTCGCCGAACGGCGCGGTGGCCTTGACGACGTCGTCGGCGTGACCGGGGTCCCCGGCGGGGCGGCCCCAGCCCAGCTCGTCCTGGTTGGCGTCGCCCGCCCACAGTCCGATGTCGAACGACTCGTAGACCTTCACGTAGTCGACCTCGCGGCAGACCCCCGCCGCGACCGCCGCGAGCTGGTCGGCGTACCCGGGATTGACGCCGCTGCCGAACAGGCTGGCGTTCCCGGCCCGCGCCGCCTCCTCCAGCGCGTCCCGCGCCGCCCGCCCGTAGGCGCGCCCGGTGAGGAACGACGCCGTCGTCAGGACGTTGATCCCCGCGCGCAGGAGCCGGGTCAGGTGCTCCACGTCCGGATGCAGCGGCATGTAGAGGACGCAGTCGGGCGCGAGCGCGATGACCGCGTCGATGTCGCCGGTGGCCGCGACGCCGAGCGGGCGCCCGAGGCCGGCGAGCTCGCCGGCGTCCTTGCCCGCCTTCTCCGGGCTGTGCGCGTAGACGCCGACGAGTTCGAGCCCGGGACGCTCGGCGACGGCCGCCAGCGACTGGCGCGCGACGTTGCCGGTCGTCCACTGGACCACGCGGATGGGGCGGTCGGGCGTGCGTTCCACGGTGCCTCCCTGGCAGGAGCGGTGGTGCCCGAGCCTAGGTTCAGATTCTGACCGGAGTCAACATTCCGGCTCTCCGGCCGCCATCCGGGCGTGGCCGTCGACGAACGCGGTGATGTCGCGTCCCGTCACCTCGGCGAAGCCCCGGCCGCCGTACTCCCCGGCGGCCCAGTGCCGGACGCCCGCCTCCATGAGCGACTGGGCGCCGCGGGCCACGTGCAGCACGTCCAGGCCCGGCGGGAGCTTGCCGTCCGCCTGGGCGCGCTGGAGCGGTTCGAGGAAGAGGAACCTGGTCGCGTGGTGCTCGTCCGAGAGCCCCTCGGCGAGGGCCCGGTGCTCGGCGCGGTGGCCCTCCAGGGTCGCCTCGATGAGCAGTTCCGGCGGGTTGTGCCGCATGGACCGCTCCAGCGCCGCCAGGACGGCGCCGATCACGTCCGGCAGGTCGTAGGGCCCGGCGAGCAGCTCGCGGGCCTTGCGGCGCGCCTCCCTCGTGGACAGCACGCCCGCCTCGATGAGCGCGTCCTCCTTGGTCGGGAAGTAGAAGTAGAACAGCGCCTTGGAGACACCGGCGGCCTTGCAGATGTCGGCCACCGTGGTCTCGGCGAACCCCTTGACCCGCCACAGCGCGATCGCCGCCTGCACCAGGGCGCGCTTCTTCTCCCGGGAGCGCGACTGCGCCAGATGGGCGCGCCGCTGCGTCCGGTCGGCGGGCGCCTGCCGGCTCGCCGGTTCCCCTGCCTGCATGCGCGCCAGCCTACTGGCCGCGCGCCCTCCCTGAAAGCTGACCGGAGTCAGCTTGCACCGTCCTCCTTGAAGCCCGGTGGCGGCCTCCCTGAAAGGCGGTGCACGACCATGAACCCGACCGCCGCCGCCACGGCGGGCGCGCTGACCTTCCTGTGGCTCGGGCGCTCAGCGCGCGGTGACGAGCTCGTCGGCGACCCAGCGCGCGACCCCGGCGGGGTAGGGCGCGGGCAGCCCGAGGACGATGTGCCGGAAACCGGCACCGGTCGCGGCGCCGATCGCGTCCCGCGCGGGGCCGGGCTCGTCATAGGAGACGGGCAGGTGGATCGACCGGGTGATCGACGCGGGGTCGCGGCCGATCTCGGCGCAGTAGCGGTCGAGGAGCGCGCTCCGCCGGACGACGTCGTCGATGTCCCCGCCGGGGATGTTCCACATGTCGGCGTGCTCGGCGACCACGCGCAGCGTGGCGGACGAGCGCCCGCCGATGAGGATCGGCGGGTGGGGGCGCTGGACGGGCTTGGGGCTGCCGAACGCCCCGTCCAGCCGGTGGTAGGCGCCGTGGAAGTCGAACGGCTCCGGCTCGGTCCACAGCCGCCGGATCACGGTGCACGCCTCGGCGAGGCTGCCGACGGCGTGCGCGGTGTCGTGGAAGGGCAGGCCGTGCGCCGCGTACTCGCGCCGGGCCAGGGGGTGCCCGGGGCGCGAGCCGACGCCGATGCCGAAGTCGAGCCGTCCGCCGGAGACGATGTCGACGGTCGTGGCGATCTTGGCCAGCATCGCGGGCGGCCGGAACCGGTTGCTCGTCACGAGGACCCCGAGCCGCAGGCGCCGCGTCTGGGCGGCGAGGGCGGACAGCAGCGTCCACCCCTCGTAGGCCGGCCCGTCCGGGTCCCCGAAGATCGGCATGAGGTGGTCGAACAGCCACGCGTGCTCGATCTGCGGGATCGCGTCCGCCTCGCGCCACACGCGCAGGACGTCCTGGTAGTCGACCTGCGCGGGTGCGGTCATGATCCCGAAGCTGGTGTGCGGCATCGTCGCTCGCTCCTTCATAAGCGGAACCTGGTTCCGCAACCATACGGAACATGGTTCCGCTTGCCAAGTCGCGCAGCTTGGCCACAGGAAGCGGCTCTGGCACCATGGGAGCGGAACCGTACTCGGACGGATATACGGAACCATGCTCCGCTCGAAGGGGCTGGGAAGGGAGCAGCGGAGTGGACGAGGGGCGGACGGCCCGGTCCAAGCGGGCGGACGCGCGGCGCAACGAGGAGGCCCTGCTCGACGCGGCCGCCGCGGTGTTCGTCGCGTCCGGCGTGGACGCGCCGGTGCGCGACATCGCGGCCAAGGCCGGGGTCGGGACGGGCACGATCTACCGCCACTTTCCGACACGGGCGGACCTCATCGTCGCCGTCTACCGGCACCAGATCGAGGCGTGCGCCGCGGCCGGTCCGGCCCTGCTCGCGGACTGCCCGACCCCGTACGCCGCCCTGGGGCGGTGGATCAACCTGTTCGTCGACTTCCTCGTCACCAAGCACGGGCTGGCCGCGGTGCTGCGGTCCGACGACGCCGGCTTCGAGGCGCTGCACGCCCACTTCCTCGACCGCCTCGTGCCCGTGTGCGCCGGCCTGCTCGACGCCGCGGCCGCCGCCGGCGAGATCCGCTCCGGCCTGGACGCCTACGAGCTGATGCGCGGCGTGGGCAACCTGTGCATCGGCGCCGACCACGACCACCGGTACGACGCGCGCCGCATGGTCGAGCTCCTGGTCGCGGGCCTCCGCCGCCCCTGGTGAACGCCGCTCCGGACGGCCCGCGCGGACGGGTCGTCAGCGACCGTCCGTGAGCTCCTCGATGTCGATGACGCGGCGGGTCTTGCGGAGGCCGTCGCCGCGGGGGAGGGTGCCGGGATCCAGCACCTCGACGGGCAGGGATTCGCGGACGGCGCTCCTGATCGCCTCGCCGGTCCGCTCGGCCAGGGCGGCACGCGCGGCGGCGTCGACGGGACGGGCCGCCTCCACCTGGATCGTCAACGCGACCGGCCCTCGGGAGCGCAGCAGCCGGTACTCGGTGCCGAGTCCCGGAAGCGCGCGGACGACGGCCTCCACGGCGGAGGGGAAGATGTTCGCGCCCCGGTACCAGATCATGTCGTCGACCCGGCCCTGGACGGACCCGACGACGCGGGTCCTGACCGAGCCGCAGGCGCACGGCTCGCCGTCCGAAAGGATCCCGAGGTCCCCGCTGCGGTAGCGCAGCAGCGGATGGGTGTCGCAGACCAGGTTGGTGTAGGTCAGCTCGCCGAGCTCCCCGGGGCCGACCGGCTCGTCACGGTCGGGCCGCAGGCACTCGGTCAGGACGAGGTCGTCGGACAGGTGCTGGTCGGGGGAGTGCGGGCAGTTGCCGCCGAGGGGCGGCAGCTCGGTCATGCCCAGCCCGTCGATGAGCGTCCGCGCGCCGAACCGCTCGCGCAGGGCGCGGCCGGTGGCCTCCACGGCGCAGCCCGGCTCGCCGAAGGCGTAGATCGTGCGGATGCCGCAGGCGCGGGTGTCGATCCCGGCGTCCGCGGCGACCCGGGCGAGGTGCAGCAGGAAGGACGGGGCGCCCGTGATCATCGCCGGCCGCAGCGCGGCGATCGCCGCGACCTTGTACCGGTCGGGCCGGGTGCCGGTCTGGACGACGAGCCCGCCCTGCTCCCGGACGGCCTCCGTGATGATCGTCGCGCCGAGCAGCGCGTCCGCCGACGTGGTCAGCAGGACCCGCTCCCCGGGACGCACGAGCGGGGGCCGCCGCGCGACCCAGTCCAGCACCTGCCGCCAGTCGCGCTGCGAGAACACCCGCCGCAGCGGCCGGCCGGTGGTGCCGGACGTGGTGAAGTACCGCACCCAGCGGTCGGCGGGAGTGCAGGTGTAGCCGCCGAACGGCGGGTCGGTCTCCTGGTCGGCGAGCAGCTCGTCCTTGCGGCAGGTGGGCAGGCGGCCGATGTCCTGGACGCCGGTGACGTCGCCGGGTCGGACGCCCGCCGCGTCCAGCTTCCGGCGCCAGAACGGGGCGTGCCGGTGGACGTAGCCGACCATGGCGGCGAGGCGCTCGCCCTGCAACGCCCGCATCCGCGCCGCCGGGAGGTCGATCATCGCGGGGTCGCCGACCCGGTAGTCGGGCAGTCCCGTCCATGCACCGTGGTCCACCGCGTTCACCCCCGCGTGGGATGCCGGGCCAGCGTCGCAGTCGAGCGTGCACGACGGCCCGCGGTGCGCGCAAGGCGCGCGGTGGTCCAGCCGGGCGGAACGACGGCCGGGACACGGCGTCCCGCGCGAGCCGCCTCCGTGCGCCGCCGACCGGCACGTGCGGTCTCAGGCCAGAAACTCAAGCAGATGACGGAGCGTCTCCTCCGGTGCCTCCTCGGGCAGGAAGTGGCCGGCCTGGACCGGCGCGCCGCGCACGTCGGCGGCCCACGCCCTCCAGATGCCGAGCGGGTCGTACCACTGCCCGACCGGACCGGTCTCGCTCCACAGCACCAGTGTCGGGCACGCGATGCCGCGGCGGCCGCGGTCGGCCCGGTCGTCGGCCACGTCCAGGGTCGCGGCCGCGCGGTACTGCTCGCAGATCGCGTGGACCGTCTCGGGATCGGTGAAGGCGGCGACGTAGGCGTCCCGGACCGGATCGGGGAACGCGCCGGGCACCCGCGACCAGGCGTCGAGCATGTGGTCGACCAGGACCCGCGGCGCCGCCGCGATCATCTGCTCGGGGACGGGCTCCGGAGCCGCCAGGAACGACCAGACCCAGAAGCCGAGGCTGAAGTCGGCGTCGGCGCGGGCGTAGGCCTCGCCGGTGGGCACGACGTCCAGCACCGCCAGGCGGCTCACCGCGTCCGGGTGGTCGAGCGCCATCCGGTAGGCGCACCGGGCGCCGCGGTCGTGGCCGGCGACCGCGAACCGGTCGAAGCCCAGCGCCGCCATCACCTCGACCTGGTCGAGGGCGATCGCCCGCATCCGGTACGGCGCGTGGTCGGGCGCGCTGGCCGGCTTGCCGCTCGCGCCGTAGCCGCGCAGGTCGGTCGCGACGACGGTGAACCGCTCGGCCAGCGCCGGGGCGACGCGGTGCCACATCAGGTGCGTCTCGGGGATGCCGTGCAGCAGCAGGACCGGCGGCCCGGACCCGCCCCGGACGCCGTGAATCGTCGTCTGCGACGTCGGAACGTCGAACTCCTCGAAGCCGTCGTACACCGCGCCGACGCTACCCCGCGGCCACGACACCGAGGCCCGCGACCGAGACCGGGGCCATTGCCAATACATGCGATCGATCGTATGTTTAGTTCCCCGCTCGTCCCCGCCCGCTGGAGGACCGCACATGGACGGCGACCGCATGTTCGAGCTGGCCCAGGAGCTGGCCGTCGCCAAGAGCCGCCAGGACGTCCCCGCGGCCATGCGGCTCCTGCATCCCGAGATGGTTCTGGAGACACCGGCGTTCGGGACGGCCGCCCGCGGTCAGGCGGCGAACGAAAAGGCGTTGACCAGGTTCTTCGCTTCGTTCCCCGACTACGACGTCGAGCTTCAGGGGCACGCGTCCGGCGACGGTGCGCTGGTCTGCTGGGGCACCGCCCGGATGACCATGACGGGCGACCGCTTCGGCGTGACGCCGTCGGGCCGGCGCGCCGAGATCCCGGTGTTCATCCAGTTCGCCTTCAAGGACGGCCTGATCGCCGGCGAGCGCTTCTTCTTCGACCTCTCGACCCTGTGCGCCCAGTCCGGCGTCTCCACCGACGCCGTCCGGCGGACGCTGTTCGGCGACCGGGTGAGCGCCTGAAGCCGCAGGAACCCAGGGAGGCGGCCGCCCGCCTCCGCACTCCGGAACGGAGGTGGAGCCGCATGCCCGCGGACCCGCGAGTCAAGGACGTCGGCGCGATCGCGACCACGCACCTGTTCGACATGGTCGTCGACCTGCGCCCGCCGGCGGACTTCGGGAACGGCCCGTCCGGCCGCCGGATCCTGTTCGGCTCGGCCGGCGGGTCCTTCGAGGGGCCGGACCTGCGCGGTGAGGTGCTCGCCGCCGGCGGCGACTGGGCGCTGTTCCGTCCCGGCGGGACGATGGTCCTGGACGTGCGGCTTCCGCTGCGCACGCACGACGGCGCGCTGCTGCACATGACCTACGGCGGGCGCTGGACCACCCCGCCGGACCTGCGCGCGGCCATGGCCGACGAGTCGACGCGGCACGAGGTCGATCCGGCCCGGTACTACTTCCGGACCACCCCGCTGTTCGAGACCGGCGACGAGCGGTACGCGTGGCTCAACGACATCGTCTGCGTGGGGTCGGGCTACCTCGTCGAGGGCGGTGTCGCCTACCGGGTATCGCGGGTCGTCTGACCACCCCCCGACCGCCCGCCAGAAGCGCAGATGTCGGAAGTGCGGGTTGAGCCTCCTGCGGTACGGGAGAAGCGCATGCGGCGCCCGCGCTCCCGTGTCCGGACGAGGATCGTCCCGTCACAGGGCCTTCCGCGAGTCGATTCCTCAGGCCGGATCCATGGTGAGGGGGTGGTCCGCGGCCAGAGTGACCGCGTTGTGATCGGAGGCTCCTAGCGTGGATGCTCCGGCGACTGCGGGTTTCGGAAAGCGGGCGGGCGAGCGTGACCGACCAGCGCGACTACTACGCCGTCCTCGGCGTGCCGCCGGACGCGTCGGCCGAGCAGATCAGGACGGCCCGGCGCAGCAGGCTCCGCGAGGCGCATCCGGACGCCAACCCCGGAGACCCCGGCGCCGCCGAGCGGTTCGACTTCATCTGCAAGGTCTGCGAGGTGCTCGGCGACCCCGAGCGCCGCCGCATCTACGACCAGATGCTGCGAGGCGGCGCCGACGTCGGGGCCCAGGCCCATGTGCGGTGCGGCGCGTGCGCCGGATCCGGCGCGTGGGGATTCCTGCGCTGCGGCATGTGCGACGGCCTGGGACGCAGCCGCATGGGCTTCTCGACCGACTGCCCCAACTGCGAGGGCAGCGGACGGGTGCCCGACCCCTGCCCCCGGTGCGACGGGAAGGGCTGGAGGGCGGCGTCCCGCCCGGCGCGGCGGCCGAGTGCGCCGCCGAAGAAGAAGACCGTCCAGAACTGCTACGAGATCCTCGGGGTCGCGCCGGACGCGACCGCCCGCGAGATCTCCGAGCGCTACAAGGGGCTCCTCCGGGAGGCGGCGGCGCAGGTCCCCGACCGCGTGCGGGACGCCTACCGGCGGATCGGCGATCCCCGGCGCCGAGCCGGTTACGACCGCGGTATCGGCGTCAGCCCGTCCAAGGGCGTCGCGGGCGAGTTCGACGTGCACGTCTCCCGGCGTCTCGCGATGGAGGGCGCGGCCTCGCACGAGTTCACCGTTCCCGACCGCGACCTCTGCCCCGCCTGCCACGGCGCGGGGAGGGTGATGCTCCCCTGCGGCACCTGCCAGGGACGCGGCTACTGGCAGTACGGCATGGCGACGACGAAATGCGACGCCTGCAACGGCAAGGGCACGGACGAGCGTCCCTGCGTCGACTGCGCCCTCTCCGGCTGGGTCACGGCCCCGCGAACCCTTGCGTGCACCGTCCCGGCGGCCTCCCGTGAGGACGCGCGGATCACGGTCCGCGACGAGCTCCTCGGCGTCGTCACGCTCCGGCTGCGGCTGGCGCTGGTGCCCGGCTTCGTCCGCGAGGACGGGTGACGGCGATGGGCTACGTCTGGCCTTGCCTGGGAGCGGTGGCCCTGCTCGTCTACGGCGCGGGCCAGCTCGCCGGGACCAGGCGGCCGTCCGCGGTCGTGCGGGGCTGGGGCGGCTGCCTCGCCTTCGCCCTCCTCATCGGCCACGCCGTCGCCGTGATCGCCCTCTTCGGCGACTGGTGGGTCCTGCTGGTCAACGGACTGGTGGCCCTCGGCATCATCCTGATCGACATCCCCGTGAACGCGGCGGCGAAGCGCCGCCTGCCCCCCGAGCGCCCGGACCCGCGGACGCCCGCCGAAGAGGCGCTCATCGCGCGCTTCGACGAGGCCGAGAACACAGGGCGCTCGGGAGACGCCGCCAGAGCGGCGCTGCTGCTCCAGGACGTCATCCTGGACGCCATCGAGACCCTCGGAGCCGAGCACGTCTGGACGCTGATCATCCTGCGCCAGCACGCCTTCTGGAAGGCCCGCGCGGGCGACGCGGACAAGGCCGTCCAGCTCAGCGCCAAGGTGACGGCGGACGCGGCCCGCCTGCTCGGGCCCGCGCACCTCCAGACGCTGGCGAGCCGCCGCGTCCACGCCGACGCCACAGGCCTGAGCGGCCACCCCGCCGAAGCCGTGCGCCTCCTGGACGACCTGCTCCGGACGTCGCTCCGCTACCTCGGTGGTGACCACCCGGAGTACCGCGCCCAGGTGACCGCCCGCAAGGCGTGGAAGAAGCACCCGGATACGGGCACCCCCGCCCCGAAGCCCGAACCACCCCGCCCACCCGATCCGAAACCGTCCCCAGAGCCGAGACCGCGCCCCGAACCGAGACCGCGCCCGGAGTCAAAGCCGCGCCCCGAGCCGGAGCCGCGCCCCCCGTCGCGGCCGCGCCCAGAGCCGCCTCGCTCGCCCAAGCCGCCGCCGCACCCTGAACCAGGGCGGCGCCCAGGGGCGCAACCGCGTCCCGAGCCGGAGCCCGGCTCCCGGCCGCGCTCGGAGCCGGAGGCGGAAACTCAGGCGGAACCGCCACCTCAGCCGGGGGTGCGGGGTGAGGCGGAGCCTGGAGCGGAGCCGCGAGCGCGACCGGAGGCGCGACCGCGAGCTGGGGCTCGGGACGAGGGGTCGGCGCGGTCTCGGGCGCCGCATGAGGAGTCGGCGCCGCCTTCTGCGGGAGCCCGTCCTGAGCCGCCGACTGAAGCGTCTCCGCCCGACCTTCGGGTGTTCGCGCGGCGCTATGCGGACGCTCTCGCGATGGGACGGGCCGGGAACGCGGGCGCGGCGGCGGAGGCGTTCGCGGTGCTGGTCGCCGACCTGACGGCGGCAGCTGGGTCGGAGCATCCGGACACGCTCGCCTGCCGCGCCGAGTACGCGTCCTGGCTCGGGCTGTCCGGTGACTCCGCTCGCGCCGTCCACACGTTGCGCGAGGTGGCGGCCGCCTGCGCCCGCGTCCACGGCGACGACCATCCGGACACCCGCGTCGCCCGCTCCGAGCTACTCCACTGGCAGGCCCGGACGCCCTGACCGTCCGTCGGAGGTGGCCGTTCCGTGCAGGATCACTCCGTCGGGCGGGTCGGTTCCGAAGACCACGTCGCCGTGGAAGGCGGCCCGGCCGCACGGCCCGCCCAGCGTGAAGGACGCATGCTCGAACCGGCTGCCGTCGAACCGTGTCGTGCCGTGGAACTGGGTGCCCGTGAAGTCGGCGTATCCGGCCTCGCAGCCGCTGAGGTCCAGGTCGACCAGCGTCGCGCCGCAGAGCCACAGGTCCGTTTTCGGCCAATGCCCGGGGCCGGGACGGAGCCGTTCGGTGAGGGTCCGCTGCGCTTGCAGGCGGAGTCGCAGCAGCGCGGTGCGCTCGGGCGTGCGGTCGTCGGCGCGCAGGTCGAACGGGATGGGGGTCCGCAGGAACGCGCACAGGGTCGCCGCGACGCGTTGCCGCAGGTCGGGGTGGTCGTCGCCGAGCCGGGCCAGGATCCGCAGCCCGGCTGCGACGGTGGCCGGATCGCGGTCGGCCAACTGCCGGGCGTAGGGCAGCACCGATGCGTCCGGCACCAGGTCGCCGCCCTCGGAGCCGTCCGATGCGGCGGCGGTGAGCGGCCGCACCGTCCAGCCCAGCGGCCACACGGACTCGCCGTCGCCGGTGCCGCCGGCCCAGTGCGCGCCCGTGAGGTCGACCACGGGCTGGTCGAGGTGGACCCGGCCGCTGAACCGCGCGCCCGCGAACGTGGCCGCCGACCCGAACCGCGCGTAGTGGAACCAGGCCGGGCCTTCGAAGCGGACGTCGCGGAACGACGCGTCGCCGGCGAACCGGGCGCCGTCGCCGCCTTCCTCCCAGTCCTGGTAGTCCTCGATGAGCACGGCGACGGGCCACTCGGGATCGTCCTCGTTCGGCTCGTCCCACGGAGCCGGGTCGATCTCCTCGACCGTCTCCCAGGCCTCGTCGTCCTCCCACCACGTGTCGGTGCCCCGGCCGAACCAGGCGATCCCGCCGAACACCGCGCCGGTGAAGTCCGCGCGTCCGCGGAAGCGCGTCCGGCCGAACTCGGCGTCGTCGGCGAAACGCACGCCGGTGAGGACGGCGTCGCCGTAGAAGACCGCGCGCTGGAACGCGGCGCCGCCGTCGAACCGGGCGCCGTCGAAGGTCGTGGTGCCGTGGAAGCGGGTGTCGGCGAACGCGGGATCGGTGAGCAGGCAGCTACTGAAGTCGGCGTCGTGCAGCGTCGCACCCGAGAGGTCCACGCTGATGTCGTCCCAAGGTGGCGTCGCTCCGCCGGTACGGAGCCGCTCGGTGAGCGATCGCAGCACCGCGCGGCGTTCCGCGGTCGTGGCGTCGTCCGTCCCGGAGGGGGCGCGCAGCCATGAGCAGATCGCGTCCACGACCGGTTGCCGCCGCCGGGGATCGGACGCGGCCTCGGCGCTCAGGGCTTCCGCCGCCGCGTCGCGCGCGCCGGGCGCGGCGGTCGCGAGCCGGTCGGCCGTTGGGATCTCCTCCACGGCGGGAGCCTAGTACGGCGGCGGACGTCCGCGCCGGGCAGTGAGCCGCGGGGTGAGCCTCTCGAAAGGGGATGCCGGCGGGGACGGGCGGGCGGCCTGCTGACGCGCGCCGAGACGACCTCTGACCTGCGCGCGGTGTTCCGGGACGACCAGCGCATCAACGACGCCCCTTACCGGGAGCGGTGGGCGCACGACCGGCTCGTGCGCGCGGCGTCCTGGTGGAGATGTACCGGGAGGCGCGCGAGCGGCCCGGCGACCCCGTCGCGGCGTTCGACCGGACGGGACGCCGGACCCTGCACCCCCCAGTTCCAGGGACCGCGCCGTCCTCCCGGTCTCGCGTGCGGCCATGACCGGAACGCCATTCATATTCCAGGTGCACACGCTGCTCGGCGTGGCGCTGTTCGCGCTGTGGCCTTTTCAGCCGCCTCGTCCACGCGTTCGCCGCGCCGCTCGGTTGTCTCGTCGGCCCTATGTGGTGTACCGCTCCAGAGGCGGTGCCCGGTAACGCGGGTGACATCCCGCCGGCGCGCGGCGCTGAGACGAGTATGCGCGCCATCGATCCGGAACCGGCCAGTGACCACATCGGGCCACGACGTCGGGACGCGAGTCCCTGTGCGGCGGGACGCGGTGTCGGCGACCGTGCGAGGACGTCCGCGGATCGCGCCGAGGTCACCGGGAATCTCGCGTCGATGAGGTGCGCTCTGCGAATGTTTCCGCGAAGTCCATGGTCATCCTGTTCTTCGACTGCCGATCGTCCAATGGGCCACATTTTTGAAGGCTGTATGGTTAAGTTGCGTGTCGTCGCGGCGGCGCGTGGAGAATGAGGCGATCGTGGCTGAGTCCGGTGTGCGCCGGCGGGGCAATCTGATCCCCCCGGCGGACGTTCTCGTCGGGCGGCGTGCCGAGCTCACGGAGCTCAGGCGGCTGTCCGGTCTGCACCGCATGGTGACGGTGACGGGCGTCGGCGGCGTCGGCAAGACGCGGGTCGCGCTGGAGGCCGCGCGCGGCCTGGAGGACGGGTTCCCCGACGGCGTCTGGCTGGTGCCCCTCTCGGGCCTGCGGGACGGCTCGCTGCTGGGCCACGCGATCGCCCGCACCCTGCGGGTCGTCGACCAGACCGCGCGCCCGCAGCTCGACGTCCTGGCCGACCACCTCTCCGGCCGGCGGCTGCTGCTCGTCCTGGACACGTGCGAGCACCTCAGGAGCGCGTGCGCGGGCACGGCGGAGGTCCTGCTGGCGGCCGCGCCCGGCCTGCGCGTGCTCGCCACGAGCCGGCAGGCCCTCGGGATCGGCGGCGAGCGGGTGCTGAGCCTCGCCCCGCTGGACACGGCGGACCCGGCCTCGGCGGACTCGGCGGTGCGGTCCCCGGCGGTGGCGCTCTTCGAGCGGCGCGCCGCGGCGGCCACCGGTGGTCCCGCCCTCGCCGCGGCGGACCGGCGCGCGGTCGTGCGGCTGTGCCGGCGCCTGGAGGGGCTCCCGCTCGCCCTGGAACTCGCGGCCGGACAGCTCCGGCGGCTCTCCCTGGACCAGCTGTCGGACCGCCTCGACGACCGGTTCGAGACCCTGGTCGACGCCGACCCGGCGGCGCCGGAGGGCGCGTCCCGGCACAGCGCGCTGCGGACGACGGTCGGCTGGAGCCACGAGCTGTGCACCCGGCAGGAGCGGCTGCTGTGGGCGCGGCTGTCGGTCTTCGCCGGCGACTTCGACCAGCGCGCCGCCGAGCACGTCTGCGGCGACGGCGTGCTGCCCCCGGACCGCGTCGCGCCGACCCTGGCGGGCCTGGTCGACAAGTCGATCGTGTCGCGGGTCGAGGACGGCGCGGACGTCCGCTACCGGCTGCTGGACACGCTCCGCCAGTACGGCGCCGAATGGCTCCGCGAGCTGGGCGAGCAGGACGCCGCGCGGCGGCGGCACCGCGACCGGTACCTGGCCCTGGTCGAGCAGTGCGAGCGGGAGTGGTTCGGCTCCGGGCAGAAGGAGATCTTCACGCGCCTGCTCGGCGAGCACGCCAACGTGAGCGCCGCGCTGGAGTACTGCGTCACCACCCCCGGCGAGGTGCGGACCGGCCTCCGCATGGCCGGGGCGATGTGCTTCTTCTGGGTGGGCTGCGGCGCGCTCGCCGAGGGACGGTACTGGCTCGACCGGGCGCTCGACCTCGACCCCGAGCCGACCCCGGCGCGGGCCAAGGCCCTCTGGGTGAACGGCTACATCGCCATCAAGCAGGGCGACACCGACGGCGCGACCGCGCTGCTGGAGGCGAGCCAGGCCCTGGCGCTGCGCATCGGCGACCACGTCGCGGCGGCGAACGCCGTCCACCGGCTGGGCTGCGTCGCGCTCGTCACCGACGACCACGCGCAGGCGGCCACCCACTTCAAGGACGCGCTCGCCGCCTATGACGCCCTCGGCGAGCTGAACACCAGCGTGCTCATGGCGCGCGTCGAGTACGCGATGACGGTGGCGTTCCAGGGCGACCTGCCCTTCGCCGTCGAGCTGTGCGAAGGGGTCCGCGCGATCGGCGAGGAGCACGGCGAGCAGTGGGTCAGGGCCTACGCGCTGTACGTCCTCGCCTTCGCGGCCTGGACGGGCGGCCGGGCGGAGGAGGCGACGGGCCTCGCCCGCGCGTGCCTGACGTTCAGCCGCACCTTCCACGACCTGGTGTGCGCCGTGCTGGCCATCGAGCTGCTCGCCCTGTTCCACGCGGCGGGCGGACGGCCCCGGGACGCCGCCGTCCTGCAAGGGGCGGCCAAGCGGATCTGGGGAACGGTCGGGCTCCCGCTGTTCGGTTCCGCCTACTTCAACGCTCCGCACAACGAGGGGGAGGCGCTTGCGCGGCAGGCTCTGGGCGACGAGGCGTACGGCCGTGCCTTCGAGCGGGGGACGGCCCTCGACCTCGACGAAGGCGTCGCCTTCGCGATGGGCGAGCGCGCGGGACGCGTCCCGCTCACCGACGCCGCCGACCACCGCTGAGACCCGTGGAGCCCCCGTTCCGCACCGGCAAGGAGGAGGACTGTGACGCGCTCTCGTGAGCATGCCGTCGTCATCGGCGGCAGCCTGTCGGGGCTGCTGGCGGCCCGGGTCCTCGCCGACCACTTCGCCGAGGTCACGCTCGTCGAGCGCGACCGGCTGGCGGAGGCCGTCGCGTCCCGCCCCGGCCTGGGGCAGGCCCGCCACCTGCACGTGCTCTGGAACCGGGGCCTGGAGATCGCCGAAGGGCTGTTCCCGGGCCTGGAGGACGAGCTGCTCGCCGCGGGCGTCCCGGAGGTCCGCGTGCCCGCGGACATGCTCTGGCTCAGCTCGGCCGGATGGCGCCGCCGGTTCGCGTCGACCCGCCTGCTGACCTTCAGCCGCGACCTCCTCGACTGGAGCGTCCGCGCCCGGCTTGCCAAGATCGGCAACGTGCGGGTGCTCGCGGGCCGCGAGGTGACCGGGCTGCTCGCCGGCGGCGGGGCCGTCACCGGCGTCGAGACGCGGGAGCGCGGGACGGCCGAGGCGGGCGAGCCGCTCGCGGCGGACCTCGTCCTCGACG
This sequence comes from Actinomadura fibrosa, assembly GCF_900659615.1. Lineage (GTDB taxonomy): Bacteria > Actinomycetota > Actinomycetes > Streptosporangiales > Streptosporangiaceae > Spirillospora > Spirillospora fibrosa. The sequence goes on from NZ_CAACUY010000135.1 coordinate 23,738, forward strand.
CCACCGGGCGCGTCTCGAAGACCCCCGCGTGGCTGGAGCGGATCGGCTACCCGGCCGTCCGGCAGACCCTGATCGACCCGCTGCTGGGCTACGCCAGCCGCAACTACGCCGTTCCCCCCGGCTTCGATCCGGGCTGGAAGGCGCTCTACTTCCAGGCGAAGCCCCCGCACACCACGCGCACCGGCGCGCTGTTCCCGCAAGAGGGGGGACGGTGGATCGTCAGCCTGTTCGGCGCCGCGGAGGACTACCCGCCCACCGACGAGGACGGCTTCCTGGAGTTCGCCAAGAGCCTGCGGAGCCCGCTGCTCTACGAGACGATCCGCGACGCCGAGCCCCTCACGCCCATCGTCAGCTACCGGCGCACCTCCAACCACCGACGGCACTACGAGCGGATGTCGACATGGCCGAAGCGGTTCCTGGTCACCGGCGACGCGCTGTGCGCCTTCAACCCGCTCTACGGGCAGGGCATGACCGTCGCGGCGAAGTCCGCGCTCACCCTGGACGCCTGCCTGCGGGCGGACGGGGACCTCGACGCGCTGGCACGGCGCTTCCACCGCCGGGCCGTCAGGAACGCCGCGGGCCCCTGGCTGGTGGCCACCGGCGAGGACCTGCGCTACAGCACCACCAAGGGAGGCACGGCCGGCGTCCAGACCCGGGTCCTCAACCGCTACGTCGACCGGGTGCAGGCCCTCGCCAACGTCGACCCGCGGGTCTGCGGCCGGTTCGTCGACGTGCTCGGGCTCACCGCCCAGCCGCAGTCGCTGTTCCTGCCCGACGTCCTCTGGCGCGCCGCCACCGCGCGCACGCGCCAGCCCGCCGGACCCGCCGACCTC
>NZ_CAACUY010000136.1 GCF_900659615.1 Actinomadura fibrosa
ACCACCCCGCCCGCCCGTCGGTGGCAGCAACGGCGCCAGCCGCTCCCACTGCGCATCGGTCAAGTCACCACGACGACCCATCAACCCACAGTGACCCAACCAACGCCCACCGTCAGTCGATCCAAGAAACAGGCCCTAGGCGCCGCTGTCAGCCTTGCCGACCAAACCCGCTGAGCCCTCACCAAGCTCATCCCGTGACCCTGTGTACCTGACAGCGCCACCCAGCCACCGGCGCTCAGACCTTTACCGCTTTAGCGTCCGATAGCGCCGGAGCAGGGCAGTCACCTTCTGGTAGTCCGCATCGCCGTTGAGCTCGGCGAGAAGGTCGTCTGGATACAACTCGTACACCTCACCCCACCACTTGCGGCCGCGGTTGTCCCAGATGCGGTAACCCCCAGGGACGCCGCGCGCGACGTACCGTCGCCTAGCCACGTGCCACCCAGCCGAGCCCCATAGCCCACGTCACTGCCCAGTCCACGACGCCGAGGGTACGAGCAGCGGCCGAGGCCGGCCGACGGATAGCCGTCGAGTATGACCGCAGACAGCGAAGTAGCAGGTCAGTCGTGTGACATCTGTGCCGGATGAGAACTCTCTCTACGTCTTCAAGGGCGCCGCTTCGCGTCGCCGCCGGTCGGACCGGGCCGGGCATGCGGCCTCTCCGGGCCGACCCGCCCCGACCCGCCCCGACCCGCCCGGCTCAGCTAGCGTCTAGGTTCCAGGTGCATGACTCTCACAGGCGAAGCTCGCTGTCACTCAGCGCCTTGTAGGGGCGGTCGCCGACGGCTAGCCTCTTACATGTGTCCCTGTGGGTGGCAGTGCTCTGGGCTAGTCTAGGCGCATTGAGCGTCGAGGCTCTTGATCTAGTCTCTGCTCTGAAAAAGGCTCCTGGCTGGCCTTGGCGTCGCGGAACTGAACCCGGACTGGCTCCCTATGTAGTCTCGGTCGTCATCAGAGTTCTGGTCGCGATGACTATCGGCGCAGCGATGTCTAAGTCGGACAATATTTCAAGCCCCCTACCTGCATTCGCTGTTGGGGTCGCAGGCCCGCTTCTGATGCAACGATTCGTCCGCCTTGCGGTTCTCTCTACACAAAGGGGAACTCCGCATCCGAAATCGGCAGCCAAGCAAGAAGATCCTGGTGGGCTAGATCAAGGTCTCGAATCCGAAACTCGCACCAGGGGCCTTCATGGCTCATGACCTTGACCGGCACAGTGTACTGGTATCAGTATCGCGAACAAGCCCCGCATTCGATGACGATTCACTTATAGTACCACTTCTCGACTTCTCGTCTTTGCGGCGGTCGATCAGGAGAGTTCTCTCTAAGTTCCTCAGTCGAAACACGCAAGCCGCGCGAGACGAGCATTTAACTGAATCTTGGCTGGAGATCGAAGCAGAGATCGACTCCTTCCTTAATGAGCTGGGCCCACCTCCTGGCTACAAGGGGTCAGGCGATGCCTCCTAGGAAGCCCGCGCAACATCAGGAATCATCCGCCCTGTGGCATGACCTTCCCCCCGAGGAGAAGGTAAAGATATGGGAAGACATCGTCCCGGGAACTGCACCAGAATTGCTGAAGCAGGTTTACAAGCAGGCACGCCACAGGCGCAGACTGGCCATGCTCCAAGAATTTCGCCAATGGCTTCCATATCTTTCTGCATTCGGTAGCGTCGCATTGTTTGTATGGCTAGCAAAGTACTTTGTAGACAATGGCGCCCCCATAGAGGGAGCATCCGTGGTAGGTGCGGGGCTGGCTACACTGGTTGCGGCTTTCCTTGGTACGCGTGTCGTTTCCGGCAGAAGGGCAAAGAGTCCCTTGAACGCTGTCGATGCCAGCGCGGCGAGAGCCAGTTCGTCTATGTGAATCCGGTGTTTCGCGATTCATTGGGCGGCAGGATGTGTCCGGACAGCGCGAGGGGCACGTTCAGGACTTGAAGGACCGAGGTCGAGAAGCCGGAGGGCGACGGCAGCCAAACGACACGACGGCCCCCGTCAAGCCAATCTGACGCGGTCGGCAAGGTGGCCGCAGCGTGATTACTACTCCCATAGTGTACGTTCGCCGCGTCAATCTCGGCCGGGCGAGCGCGAAGCGGGGTCTCGCGACCCCCAGCCTCCCGCAGGCCGGAGGGCACGCCCGCGCGAATCCGTCTGTCACACCGTCTCGCCGTTCGCGCGGGCGCACCCTGCGGGACGGGCGTGCGTGCTAACGGCGGTGCTAACACCGGGGTTGGATGATCTTGGACGGGTGGGGACCGGCGGAAGGGTTCGGCGATGGTCAGGGGGACCCTTGGGGACGTTCCGGGACGGGCCTGATCTTGCTACGGATCAGAAGGTTGATCGAGCTCGAACCAGGGGTCTACGCCGCCTTGGACCCGGTCCGAGCCCCGTAAGGCACGTACGGTGAACATGCTCTATTTGTATTGAGCAACCACCGAAGCGCTGTGTGGATTCTAAAGCTCACCTTCCTCGCGAGCCCGCCGCCGTACCTCCCGAGCACGAGCAATCGTTTCCTCGATCCGTTGCCGCATTTGAGGAATGTTGAATTCCGCTGGAACAATGATTGGCACGACCCCGATAGCGCCAATCTTCTTCACCGCCCGCAACATACGTTGCTCGACAACGTCGTCGATTTCTTCAGGCGCCAGGGCAGGATATGCGGATACCAGCGTCTCGACAAGCAGAGTGCAGCACCAGTACAAGCTGAAATCTGTCCGGTACCTATGATAGACGCCTGGCAGGAAGTCCATCTCGTGTTCTTCACCCTCCTCATCCAGATAAGCCCACCCTCTTCGAGATATCTCACCCGCCGAGAAATGTACCGAGCGTGACGTCGCCGAATAAAGAAAGTCGTACAATTTGCCCATGTTGCACTGCTGTGCAATCCATGCGACTGGAGGTGGCGCAATGCAGTTGTCCGAGTCATCTTTAGGCCAGCCTAGATTGCGCCCAAACTCTTGGAGTTCCGCTTCGGCGAAGCGCTTACCATCCCCCGCATTCTTTGCAATGTTAGCAGGGAATCCAAGCGACTTCATGCCACGTTTGCCAGCGTATTGCTGCTGAGCAATGATGCTGCGCGTTACGTCAAGAGTGGTCATCGAGGCAAGGAGGCGATTAGCGTCCTCTTCGCCGATTCTATGAAGGTAGGATAGCCACATCGCCTCTTCGCAAGCTGGACGAAGGAAGACGACCCCCATGTGACCGAGATCATTTTTAGCAAGAAGTATCGCCGAACGGATCGCCTCCAATTGACGCTTTATGCAGACAATAGAGGCGAGTTTGCGGCGATTTGGAAGATCCTTTTCCCATATCGCACCAAGATAAGGAGTTGTTAGCTCTTCTGCGGCCTGCACAAAATCCTCCGCCGCTGCGAGAGCGTCAACAGAGGTCGGGGCGTTCTCATGATGGTCCACGTCTTCTACTATCTCGGCAGACTCAGCCCGAGCGCCACTGGTTTTGGATTCGTTACATGTTGCCCGCGACTTGCGGTCGGCCGTGGTCGACTCTGTGCTCTAGGTTCGCTTGCCCTCGGATGAGCGGGGTGCTGTCGCCGATCCGGGCATGCTGAGGAGGCAACTCAGCAGCTACGGTGGCGTGCAACTGGCCAGGGTGACCAAGGGCAGCCCCGGTCACTCGCGGTACGAACGGAGGCCAGGTCAGCCGCTTTGACAGCCTAGATCGGATTGATTCCCAAGCCGACAGTGCGGACTTGGTCAGCGCGAACTGCCGTACAGCAGTGGAGTACCGCAACAGCCGGCTCACAGGCGCTTAAGCGGGCATACGGCGGAGCATGGTGTAACTGGGGTGGACGGTGGTGACCTGGGGTGTGCCGGTGGTACGCATCCAGGTGGTCACGGCGAGGCGAGGAGTTATCGTCGGAACATGGACGAGGCCGAGGCGAGCGAGCTTGTCTGGCGGGAACAGGTGTGCCGGCGAGTCACTGCCGAGCAGGATCGGGACACCTTGGCCCGTCTCATCGAGTACGACGCCGACCCGTTTGAGGTCGAGTTGTACGAACTGGCGGCAGACCCGCAGACGCTGCTCTCAAACCGCGCCCAGCGGCGCCGTGTCGGGCAGCACGAGCGGCACGTCCGACGGTTGAAGGCGCGAGGTCGATGGGCCGGACAGTGACGGCAACGTTGACGGCAACGACGGCTGCCAACCGGCACCACGGGCGTACGTCGGGCACCGTCTGACCTCGGTCGATAGGGCGGCGGCAGGATGGTTGCTACTTCTGAGAAGCGGAAGGTCGTTCTGGACGCTGCCGGGCAAGCTAAGCGCGTGCGAAGCCGGGGCTTGCAACTCCGCTCTCGCGGGCCAGACGGCGCGCCCAGGCGAAGCTGTCTGTCATGTCGTCTCGACGCTCGCCCGGGTACCTTCCGGGGCGGGTGCGGCGCGCGAGGCCACGGGGCAGGTTAGGGGACTGTAGGCCCCGAGATCACTTCGCTGACAGGTGCGCCAGTCTCAACAATGCTGGTGAGGAGTCCGGCGAGAACAGTACGAGCGGCTAGAGCGGCATCGATCCGACGGTCGCGAGCGCATCGAGGTGACATACGCGGATGTGTCAGCAGTCGTTGGTGCGGCCTTGACGCGTAGCGCCTTTGACGACCAGACATGGTGGGTGACCGATCCGAAGCACACTCAGGTGGTCTGGTTGGACGCTTGCTATCGAGCCTGCCCCAGTCTGACCCTCAGCGCGTGACCCTCATCAAGACCGCCCAAGGCTGATGGCAGCAGGCGGCAGCGTCAGCCACTGGCCCACGCCGATAGCCGGTCAGCCGGGGCGATGCTCGCGAGGCCGAGGCGTTGTCAGGGATGTCCGTTCTGTAGATAGGGGGCCTTGCCTGCTCGTAGAGCGTCCAGTGCTGCGTGTGTGCGGCGCCAGATGTATGGGCGGAGGCGTTCAGCGGCTTCGTTCTCGCTGCAGAATTTGAAGGCTCTCAGTTCGTTGTCGTGCAGGCTGAGGGCGGCGATCTGGCGCTCATGCAGGATGCCGCCGTCGAAGATGAACATGAGTGAGTCGTCCCAGGGGCCGTGCGGGGATACCCAGTCGATGCACAGGAGTTGTCCGAGGTGCAGGTCGAGGCCTAGTTCTTCTTTCAGTTCGCGGCGGACGGTCTCGGCCGGCGGCTCGTTGGCCTCACTCATCCCGCCGGGTAAGTCCCAGTCCGGCTTGTATTTCGGATCGACGAGGAGCAGGCGGCCTGCCGCGTCGCGGATGAGGGCGTCGGCGCCTACGCGCTTGCGCGGCTGGGTGGCGTTGCCTTCGGCGAGATAGGCACGCCATGCCTCGGGGTCGCGCTCGTAGAGCGGTTCTTCTGGAGGCATCGGATCTCCTCGGCTCAACCTGCTCCGGTGGCGTCGCTGCTGAGCCAACTGTAGAGACCGCGCCTGTCCCTGAGGGCTTGTTCTAGGCAGGGTAGGAACTCGGCGACTGTGGAGTTCGCTCGGTGCGGTTGGAGTAGGGCGCGCAGCTCGTCGAGCTGTTGAGTTACGAGGTGCGAGCTCAGTCCTTCGATGAGATTGAGTGTCTCGCGAGCTTGGAAACAGGCCTCGTCTGACCTGCCCTGAGCGATGAGCACGGTCACCAGGAGCAGCCTGGCGAAGGCTCGGCTGCGTGTGTGGCTGTCGGCACGTAGCTTGATGATCTGTCGGGCTTGGCGCTCGGCTTCGGCCAGGTCGCCGAGCTGCCGCATGCAGCGGGCGGCTTCACTCGCCAGCGAGCCTGCGTCAAAGGGGCTGACCCACGGTGACGGCTTATCGTCGGCGCAGCGTTCGAGCGCCTTCTCGGCATGCTTCAACGCGTCTGCACAGGCTGTTCCGTCGGCCAGTGCGGCCAGGCCGCGGGCTTCCATGGCGTAGAGCCGTGCGGAGAGTGCTGGCGCTGGCGGGGTGTCGGCGAGTTCGGCGTGGCCCTGGCGCGCTAGGGAGATGGCCTTGCCGGGCTCGTCCTGGTGCAGGGACAGATGGCTCATGCTGGCGTAGATGTGGGCGGCGAGGTGCGGGTCTCCGCCCATTCGGGCCAGATCGAGTGAACAGCGGAAGTGCTGGCGGGCGATCTGGTCGTGGCCGGCGTCGTGGGCCATCCAGCCGGCCATCTCGGTGAACCCTCCTGCTGCGGTGAAGATGCTCGTGCGCCCTCTGTTCGTCTGGCTGCCGAACAGTCGGGGTGCAAGTGCGGATTGCAGGTAGCTGGTGATCGTGGGGTAGAGATGGCCGCCGCCGACCTGCCGGTCTGCCGCGCGGAAAGCGTGGAGCGTTGTCATATCGGGGTCTTCGCTCGATGGCAGGGTGCTGCCGAGCGGGCTGAAGACGGCGTGCTGCACGGCTGCGGGAAGCGACGGTTCGACGGCCCGTGGGGGAGCGTGGGCTGTAGGCGGTGCTTGCGTCTCTTTCTGGAGCTTGAACCACAGTAGGTCGGATGGAACCCCGAGGGTGCGGGCCCAGGGGATGAGGCGGTCGAGGTTGGTGACCGGTGGTCCGCTCTCGATGCGGCTGAGTTGGGTTTGGGTGATATCGAGCCAACGCGCGACAACATCCTGCGGCAGGGCGCGGGGGCCATGGTGTGGATGGTGGCGGTAGGCCCGGATGAGCCGCCCAATGTGCCAGTTCTCCAGGGCCGTTCGGAGTGGTTCGGCATTCCAGAAGTCGGCGGGGACGGCGGGCGGCTTGTTAAAACGATCACGTGCCTTCGCCTGGCAAGGGGCGCACTGCGCGCCTTGATTGCTCCGCGCCAGGCGTGTGTCACAACTGTGGCAAATACGGGCTTTATCCCCAGTTTTCATGACCGGCAGTGACTTTCTGGAGTGATTGATTTCGCTGGGAGATCGTGGTCGGGCGATGCCTGTCTCAGTCTTATACATCAAGTACATGAGCGCTATGCCGAACTCGCGTAGCTCGGCGGCCCTCCAGATCGGATGCTGGTCACCCACGGCAGGCATTAACCCGACCGGAGGGCGCCTTGTGCACTCCAAGCAGGCGAGTTGGTGGGGGAGCGTGTCCGCCGTGCTTCAAGCGCAGGGTCGGTGTCGCCAGCAGATGTTCGTTTCCCCCGTTGCGGCATCTGTGTGAGCTCCGGCGCCGATCCTGCGTCCAGACGACCCGACGATGCGCGAGGGCGGCAGAATGACTGCTTGGACACATCAAAACGTGCTGACGCTCATCGCGCTTCCTAACGCCGCGTACTGGGCACGTCGACACACCGAGGACGTCCTGAAGCGGTGGAATGCATGCGTCGCGCTCGGTGACGCAAAGCTTGTGATTACCGAGTTCATCAGTAACGCAGTGAAGGCGACCGGCACACTCGATGTCCGGCAGCAGAAGGCGTACGCGGAGGCTCCGCTCGCGGTGCCCTACACCGAGGTCTCTCAACTCAAGTGGGTACGGTTGCGTCTGTCCTACGGGCGGGCCATGCTGCTCATCGAGGTCTGGGACAGCAGCGACGAGCCGCCAGTCGAGCAAGTGCCCGACTTCGAGTCCGAGGGCGGACGCGGGCTGTTCGTCGTCCGCGCCCACTGTGATAAGTGGGGCTGGTACCCGGCACAGGGCGGGGGCAAGGTGGTGTGGGCGGAGCTGCGGGCATCATGAATCATCGTCGGAAGTGACGATGTGGAGAAACCCGACGCAGACGACGATCATGTCGGCTCTCGATTTCGTCTCTCGCAGCCGAAGCTTAGCTCCTCAGTGGGAAGTGGACGGCTTGAAACTCTTGGCATTATGCGGCCTTCCGGGCTATCCGTGGAAGAGCGCTGCCTGTTGGGGATAACTTCCGCCCGGAAGATCACCCTGACCAGACCGGGGACGAGCGCGGTCCCTCAAAAGCCAGGAGCGGATGTACATACGACATCCAGACGAGGCGGCGCGAGGGCGGAGCCGCTGCAGCACCGAGCGAAGCTCCGTGGAGGAGGGCGGCGGGAGCGGTGTGGCGCGGTGGGGTGTCGCTACGGCGGTTCGTGGGGGCTTGTGTGCTGTTTGCGTGGGTGTGCGGTGTTGGTGTCTCGGGTGGTGGGCGTGCTGGTTCTTTGGGGGGTGTTGGGTGCTAGTCATTTGGGTGACTGGGGTGGTGGGGGTTCTTTAGATGTGGGCGCATGGTCGGGGGCGGCTTTGGGGCTGATCATCTGCAGCACATTCCGTGGTTTCGCCGCGGAGAACCGCTCAGAGAGGGCCTCCCATGCGCCTTTCCCACCCCACCATCCCGGCGCGCCTGGTCGCCAAGCTCACGGTCATGGCCTGCGTCGCGTCCGGCGCCGTCGCGGCCGGTGCCGTGACCGCCGCTCCCGCCTCCGCGGCGTGCACCGACATCGACGTGGTCGTCGCCCGTGGCACCGGTGAGCCCGGCACCCTGGGCTGGATCGTCGGCGACCCCGTGTACGCCGCGCTCAAGAGCAAGATCGCCTTCAGGTCGTTCATGGGGTATCCGGTCAGCTATCCCGCCGACCTCAGCATCGGGTCGGCCTCCAAGGGCAACACCGACCTCGTGAACCACGTCAAGAGCCAGGCGGCGTCCTGCCCGAACCAGAAGTTCATCCTCGTGGGCTACTCCCAGGGCGCGAACGTGGTCGACAACTCCATCGGGGTCAGCAGTGACGGCGCCCTGGTCGGCGGGCCCATCACCGCCACGCTGCCAGGCTCCGTCGAGTCCCGCGTCGCCGCTGTTCTGCTCTTCGGCAACCCGATCCGGGCCATCGGACGGAAGGTGACCGGGACGTACGCCGCCCGCACCCTCGACACCTGCGCCAACGGTGACCCGATCTGCGGGAACGGCATCGACATCACGGCTCACCTGAGCTACGGCAACAACGCGGCCCAGGCCGCCGCGTTCGCGGCCGGCAGGGTCTGATTCTTATCGCCCGCCGCCGTGTCGGTCACGGCGGCGGGCGGCCGGCTCCGTGGTCGGGGGTCTGGGCGAGCCTCACTGCTTCTAGGGCGAGGACGAGTTCTGTGGCCTCGCGTGGATGGTCGAGTCTTCGGCCGGTCAGACGCTGGACCCGGCGGAGTCGGCCTAGCACGGTGTTGCGGTGGCAGAAGAGTCGTTGGGCCGCGCGGGCCGTTGAGCCATGGCAGTCCAGCCAGGCCGTCACGGTTTGTAGCAACAGATCGCGGTCGGCGCGGTCCAGGTCTAGGAGCGGTCCCATTACCGTTTCGCGCAAATGGCGGGCGAGATCGGGGTGGGCCGTTACGAATGCGGCTGGTAGGTGTTCGTCTAGGCGCACGAGTTCGTTGCCGGGTCCCGGCAACATGGTTCCGTTGTTGGTCGCTGCGGCTATCGAGCGGGCCAGGTCGGCCAGGCGGCGTGCTTTGCCCAGGTCGGTTAGGCGGTCGACTGGTAGGCCGATCCCGGCGGGCTTGCGGATTAGCGGACGCAGGCCGGTGGCGAGTTCGTCTATGTCGGGGGTGTCGAGGAGGGCGACGCCGAGCAGGGTGTCGGGGCGGGATCGCCAGATGAGCCGGGTTCCCGCCACCTTGTCGGGCGGGGAGGGGCCCGTGTGGGCGCTCGCGGCGATGACCACGTAGCGTCCGTGCTCCGGGAGGCCCAGGGGCGGAACGCGGTCGGTGTGGTCTTCGTGTCCGTCCAGGAGGTCGTCGAGGGCCTTCAGGGCGGTCTCGGCTTTGTGCGAGCTCTGGTGGTAGGACTCGGTGATCGCGTCCGAGAGTTGGTCGATCATGGTCAGGGTTCGGCGGGCTCCGGCCACGAGGAATGCCAGGTCGTCCGGATGCCGCTCGTTGACCACGTCCGCCAGGCGTTCCCACAGGAGGCCGCCGGCGAGCCGGTAGACGCGCAGGACGGTCTCCAGCGGCAGGCCGTGTTCGGCGTACCGGCGTCCGAGGCGCTGGGCGAAGGAGATGTCCGGACGTTCCATGCCGCGAGTGGCGATGGCGTCGAGCACTGTTTCGAGGCCGGAACGTGCGGACTCCCGGAACGCCTGGCTGCCGAAGGTCCGCCGTCCTTCCGCCTCTTCTGACTCCTGGAGCCGGAGGACGAGCTGGTCGGTCAGTTCGGGGAGCCGGTCGTGCAGTGCCCGGACCGCGCTCTGAACGACGATGTGCCGTCGTTCGTCGTGGGTCGGCTCACTGTGGCCGGACACCGAGCCTTGCCATCATCAGGGGCCAGAAGCGGCGCATTTCGAGCTCCCACGTCTCCCAGTTGTGCCATCCATCGCCATATACGTGCGCGGTGACCGGGACGTTCAACTCGCGCAGGCGCTGGAGGAAGTCGATCGACGTCGTTCCGCAGAAGACCTCCTGCACCTGGACGGAGTGCTCCTGGCCCGGTTCCGGATGGTCCGCGGGGCCCGGAAGGCCGGTGGTGCCGCTGGAGACGTACAGGCCGGTGCCTTTCAGGTTCCCGGCCAGGACGTAGGGGTCATGTGCCTTCCAGTTGTCCTCATCCAGACCGGGGACGCCGAAGACGCGGAAGGGGTCGCCGCTGTTCGTGAAGAAGCCCTGGATGAAAAGGGTCAGGGCGGGAATGCCCGGCCTGGTCAGGTGCAGGATTCCGCTGGATGACGCGACGTACCGGAACATGCCGGGATGGCGTGCCGCATAGGCCATCGCGCCGTAGGCGCCCGAGGAGATGCCCATGGCGGCACGGTCCTGGCCGGCCCGGTAGTTGCGTTCCATGAGCTGGAGCACTTCCGTGGTGTGAAAGGTCTCCCATTTCGGCGGGCCTCCGTTGCCGTAGTTCCACCAGTCCGTGAAGGCGCCGTCGTCGGATTCGGGCATCACCACCATGACGCCGTAGCGGGCGGATACTTCTTCGATGTCGGTGCTCCGCGTCCATGAGACGTAGGTGTCCCGGCCGCCGTGGTAGGCGTAGACGACGGGCCAACGCCGAGTGGTGTCGCGTGACCAGTCCTTTGGGACGAGCACGCGCACCTTGCTTCGTTCCGGCAGGGACGGCGAGGAGATCGTGACGTCGAAGGTCCGTTCGTCCAGCTGGTCGGTGGCGGTGATTCTCGCTCCGTCGTCGGCCGGGATCGGGGCCCAGGGCGGCGCGGTCGTGGCCGCGGGGCCTGCCATGGCCGAGAGGATCATCGCCGCCGGGACGGCCATGGACCGCACGTCCAGCATCGTCGACCTCCGGGCTCGCGCTTTTCGTGTCACGGAACATTAGGTCGCCGGTGCGGTTCCGCCTTGCGCGCCGGTGACAAGATCGGATGTTCTCGTTGTCGTTTCGATGAGTAGCGGCGGGGTTTTCAGCGGGCCGGTGCCTTCGCCCATGACGACGGTGCGCTCGCACAGAGATCGGCCGGTCGCCTTGAAAGGGCCGCCGCGGTGATGACACTGACATCGTCAGGCAGTCAGGCGGGGGCTTCGACCAATGGGAGGACGCTCGTGCCGACAAGAAGGATGCCCGCCCGGAGGCCCCACTGCGTTTCTCATCGCAGTTCATTGCATGACGGTCTCGGCGACCTGCTCCGCCCCCATACCGATTCGGTCGTGGACGAGGTCGTCGGGGAGATACGGAAGCATGTGCCCGAGTACGCGCAGCCGCCCGACAGCGACTACGGCCGTCGGCTGCGCCGCAACATCTCCGCGACGGTGGGGCAGTTCGTCGACTCCCTGGGCGGGACGGCGGCGGACATCGGCCTGCTGACCGTGACGTACCGGCGGTTGGGCGCGCATGAGGCCCGCAACGGCCGCAGCCTGGACAGCCTTCAGGCCGCCATGCGGCTGGGCAGCCAGGTCGCTTGCAGGCGGTTCATCCGGCAGGCCTACCGGCTCGACTGGACCAGCGAGACGCTGTCGCTGCTCACCGATTCGCTGTTCCTCCTGCTGGAGAAGGCCGTCAAGGCCGCCGCGGAGGGGTACGCCGCCGCGCAGGGGGAGATGGCGACCGAGCGCGAGCGCCACCGCAACCGGCTGCGCGATCTGCTGGTCGCCGATCCGCCCACCAGCCGGGAGGCGCTCGTCACGCTGGCGCGGGCGGCGGACTGGGAACCGCCGCACACGATCGGCGTCGTCGCGCTGCTCTCGTCACCGGTGACGCCCTCGCGCGTCACGTCGCCGGCGATCCTCGCCGACTGGGGCGAGTCGGAGCCGTATCTTGTGGTGCCCGATCCGGACGGCCCCGGGCAGGACCGTTTGCTGTCGGCGCTCTTCCGCAGGCACCCAGGGGTGATGGGGCCCACCGTCCCGTTGAACCAGGGCGCCGTCTCACTGCACTGGGCCCGGAAGGCGGCCCGGCTCATGCAACGCGGTGTGCTCCCCCGGCGGGGCGTGGTGCGTTGCGTGGAGAACCTCTCGGTACTCGCCGCCTCACAATGCGAGGACCTCGTCCATGCCGCATCGGTTCGGCACCTGCGTCCGCTTCTGGAGCTTCCCGCCAGGCGCCGGGAGACCTTGGCGTCGACGCTGCTGACCTACCTCAGATGCGGCGAGAACGCGATCACCACGGCAGAGCAGATGCATGTTCATCCGCAGACCATTCGATACCGGGTCCGCACCATTCAGAAGCTCTACGGTGACGAGTTCGTCGGCCCCGACAATCGGCTCGACATGATGCTGACGCTCAACGCCTTTCTGCATTTCTCCGAGGACGGGTCAGCTGCTTCGCGGTGACGTTGGACGTCCCTCCGGGCGGTGTCCGCTCACCCGGGTGAGCCGTTACGAGCGTCCGCTTTGGCAGGCGTGACATGGCCGTCGGCTCCGGGCGCGGTGAGGATCGCTGACCACCGCGACGTCGAGGCGGCGCCGGGGCGTCCGAGTCCCGGCCGTCCGAAGGAGGAGCACCATGCAGATGCGCCCGGTTTCGCTGCTGATCCCGGCGGGCTTCGTCATCGACGCGCTCTGGCGGCGGAGCCGGGCGGCCGGGCTCCGCGCGGTGCCGCCCGCCGACCGGCCGGTGGCCGCGCGGCACTGCTTCGTCACCGCGGCCGGGACGCGGCTCGACGGGGCGACCAGGCGCGCCGCCAGCGCGTACGCCGACGAGCAGGGGCTGGCCGTGCTGGAACTGGTGCCGGACGGGCTCGACACCGTCCGTGCCATGGAGCTGGTCCGCCTGCTGCGTCCCCGTTCGTACCGGACGGCGCGTCTCGCCCGGGGCGTCGGGGCGGGCTACGCGATGCTCGTCGACGCCGAGGTCATCGAGAGGGCGGGCGTCAGGTGGTGCGCCGGGCTCTCCCCGGCCGAGATGGACGAGCTCGCCGTCCGGCTGAAGCTCTACGCGCCGGTCACCACGGACGTCGCGGTCGTCCCAGGACCGGCGCCGGTGCCGTGGACGCCCGGCGAGCGCAGGATGATCCTGCGCCGCCGGTGGGTCGCGGACCTGCCCGTCTATCTGGCGGGGAACATCCTCGCCCGCCTGTTGCTGGCGGCCTGGCTCGCCGGTTCCGTCGCGACCGGACGCGCGCGGGGCAGCAGCACAGAACGACCTGGCCTAGGGGCGCGGTACCCAGGGAGTGGACGCCGGCACGCCGCGATACGTGTCGCGGTCACGCTGGCCGCGGTGTGCGCGCGTCCCTGCATCGTCACGGCCGGTACACCGCTCCGTCCTGACGATCTCGTGCGGTCCGCGCTCACCGGTCCTTTCGGGACGCTCGGACGGTGGCTGCGCGTCGCCGCCGCACCGGAGCAGCCGGACCCCGACCTGCCGCGGCTCCGCCGGGAGTACGCCGCCGAGACGGAGAGGGGAGTGGCGCGCTTCTTCGACCGGCCCACCGGGACCTGCCCCTGCTGCGGCGGCACCGACCTGCGCAGGTTCCTGTCCAGCGGCGACCACCAGCACCACCGGCCGGGTGTCTTCCACCTCCACCGGTGCCGGGCCTGCGGGCACGTCTTCCAGAACCCGAGGCTGAACGCCGAGGGGCTGGGCTTCTACTACCGGGACTACTACGACGGGTCCGGCGCGGCCGAGGTCGAGCGCGCGTTCCGGCTCGCGGCTCCGATCTACCGGGACCGCGCCAGGATGCTCCGCGGCCACGCGGTCCCGGGGAACTGGCTCGACGTCGGCGGCGGGCACGGCCACTTCTGCAACGCCGCCAGGGACGTGTGGCCGGGGACCCGCTTCGACGCCCTGGACCTCAGCGAGGGCATCGAGGAGGCCGAGCGCCGCGGGTGGATCGACACCGGCCACATCGGCACGTTCCCGGAACTGGCCGACAAGCTCACCGGTGCGTACGACGTCGTCAGCATGCACCACTACCTGGAGCACACCGTCGCGCCGCGCCGGGAGCTCGACGCCGCCGCGCGGGTGCTCAGACCGGGCGGGCACCTGCTCATCGAGGTGCCCGACCCCCAGTGGGTCATCGCGCGGCTCGCGGGCCGGTGGTGGCACGCCTGGTTCCAGCCGCAGCACCTGAACCTCGTTCCCCTGGGCGGTCTCTCGATGATGCTCGCCGAGCTGGGGCTCCGCCCGGTCGCCGTGCAGCGCGGCGCCGCCCACCAGCCGGTCGACCTGTTCATGATCGTCCACTTGCTGGTGCACCGGATCGTCCCGGACCCGGCCAAGCCCTGGCGCGATCCGCGCTGGCGGCGGACCCGCGTCGCCGCGCGGACGGCCGTCTACCTCGCCGCCGGGCCGCTCATGCTCGCGGCGGCGATGGCCGACCAGCTCATCCACCCGATCATCAGGCGAAGCGAGCATTCCAACACCTACCGGATACTCGCCCAGCGACCGCCCGAATGACGCTCACCTGGCGGAGGGAAGCATCTTCCTCGCCGGTCCACAGAAAATCTCTTTTGGCCCTGGTAGATATTCGAGGAGGTGGGGTAGAGTTTCCGTCGTCGGCAGTACCTCACGGCCCCGGCGCCGCCTTCGGCGCCGGGGCCCCGTCCGTTGTCGCACCGGGAAGCGCGGCCTGGACGCGGCCGAGCGGTTCGGGGGTGGAGCGGGTGACCGGCGGTGACCCTCGGCTCGATGTGATCACCCGGCTCGTCGCGGAGTTGAGCGCGTTCCTCCAGGAGCCGATCGAGCGGGTGGAGCCCGCGGACGTCCTCTTCCTGGACGACGAGGGGTGGGAGTTCTCCTGCAAGGTCCGTAGCCCGCCTCCGCGGGGCGACGGGTTCCGGCTGTGCTGGGAGGGCCTGCTGGGAGCCGGGCTCGCCGCGGACGGGAACCCGCACGTCAGCGTCACGATCTTCCTGTACAGCCGGAACCGGCGCCTCGGCGTCACGGGGGACGCGGAGGGCAGCAGCTTGGAGATCGACTACGAGGGATCGCTGGAACACGGTGGACGGTGGGTGAGTCCCCGATGGCTGCACGACGAGTTCGGCGAGTTCCTCGGATACGAGTCGTACGGCGACGGCCGGGAGTAGAAGGCGTCGCCGCACGGCTCTCGTCACTGCGTCAGACGCCGTCCATGTCCACGTTGAGGTCCTGGAGGACGGCCGCGGTCGAGTCGTCCTCGGTCACCAGGTCGACCGGGTTCTGTAGCCGGTAGACATCGCCCTTCGGCGGGAACTGGGTGAGCTTGCCGACCAGCTGGGCGGGGTTCTTGGTGGTGAGGACGAGTGGTTCGTACCCGCGGGAGCCGGTCGCGCAGGGAGACTTGTCAAGGGTGATCTTGAGGCTGAGCGGCAGGGTGTGGGTGGCGGGGAACGGCTTGAGCTTGCCGTCGGAGACGATGCTGCCGGGCTGGGGGCCGTCCAGGGTGGCCTTGACGGTGCCGAAGTCGTCGGACCGTCCGGTCAGCTCGGCGGCCGTGACCTTCAGGGGGATCTTGGGCGGGATCTCGCTGCCCGGGGAGCCGGCCTTGACTTCGACCGTGCCGTGGAGCGCCAGGGTGTAGTCGCGATCGTCGCACCGCAGCGTGGCCTTGTCGTGCAGGTTCAGCTTGGTGACCTGGCCGGGCTTCGGCAGCCCATCGTCGTCGGAGGTGCCCTGGACGCCGTCGGTGCCGGCCACCGGGACCGGGGCGGGCAGGGAACCCGCTTCGGCACCGGATGGCGCGCTCAGGGCCAGGGCGCCCATGGCGAGCATGGGGGCGATGTTCAGGGCAGCGAGGAGACGTGTGGGGGGCATGTCTTCTCCAGGTGTCGGGGGTGGAGGAGGCTCGCTTCCAGAGTGGGTGCTGCCCCATGCCGTCGCTACGCTTCGCTTGTGAGTAAGTACGGACAGTAATCAGGATGTGACGGCGTCGGCCATCCCGAGATGTTCGCGCCGTGAGCTCGGACGTCGTCCCGGACCGTTTCCTCGCGCGAGAGTTTGCGGGACACTGCTTATCGACCCCGCGCAGTGACCGTGTGAAGAGCGGGGTGCAGATGAAGCGACTTACCGCGGCGGAGCTGAGCTACCAGCTGAGCGATCTCCCGGACCGGGCGGCCTATCTGGCGGCCGGGTGCGCGACGCTGGGCGAGGCGATCGGGTGCGACCGGATCTGCTGGACGGACATCGACCTCGGCGTCCGGTCGGCCGAGCTCTGGAGCGACCCGCCCGTGGAGCGGTGGGAGCGGCAGGTGTACCTGGAGGTCATGGCGGAGTGCCCGAGCGTCCGGTACTACCGGTCGCATCCGGGTTCCTTCGAGCCCTGCCGGGTCAGCGACCTGCTGTCGGAGCGGGAGTGGCGGTCGACCCGCGCCTACTCCGAGCACTACCGGCCGCTGGGGCTCTTCCACCAGCTGTCGATCGGCCTTCCGCCGCGGACGGCCGCCCGCGGGACGGGGTGGTACCTCAACCGGTCCGACACCGACTTCACCGACGACCACGTCGCGCTCGCCCGCGCGCTGATGCCCGTGCTGTCGCTGCTCAACAAGGTGTACGCGGAATCGGTCGCGCCGTGCGCGGAAGCCTGCGAGCGCGCCGGGCTGACGCCACGCGAGGTGGACGTCCTGGTCCTGCTCGCGCGCGGGCTGACCGCGCGGCAGATCGCGGCCGGCTGCCGGATCGGCGTGCGCACGGTCAACAAGCACCTTGAGCACATCTACCGCAAGCTCGGGTGCAACGACCGTCTCCAGACCGTCAACCGGGCCCGGCGGCTCGGCCTCATCACGTGACCGGAGAGAGTCCCGGCCCCGCCCCCGCACGGGGCCGGGAGACTCTGATCGGACGCGAGGTGCGCGCACCTCCCGCCGAAGGCGACTCCGCGTCAGCAGTGCCTCAGCCCGTGTGCCGTGGGATCGGCGTCGAACGCGCTGGAGGTGTAGACGACGGCGGCGGGGACGTATCCCCAGCGTCCGAAGACGTCGCCTTTGGTGTGGTACCAGGTGCGGTTGCCGCCGGAATGCGGGTCGCCGGTGGTCCAGCAGTCGAACCAGCTGTAGACGGTCTCCAGCGTGTCCACGTACCGGGAGGTGTAGGTGGCCGACTGCATGATGTCGACATCGCCTTCGTTGCCGCAGTAGAGCCGGCCGTCGCTCCGCACCCCGCAGCCGGCGGCCTGGGCCGGTGTCGCCGGCAGTGTCCCGGCGGACACCAGTGCCGCCGCCGCCATCAGCCCCCCGGCCATCGCGCGTCTTCGCATCGCTGCTTCCCTTCCCCGTGGTCGTGCTCGTGCGTTTCCGGTTCCAGACGTTAGGGATCGGGCTCGGAACGGTGCCATGGGGAAGATTGCGTATGGACGTCGGTGCGGTGGGCGCGGACAGCGGTCGCCCCCACCGCCTTTCGGTCGGTGAGGGCGACTGATCGCTGGTCTTCGCTCAGTGGACCGGCTCGGCGGTCGCGCCCGCCAGCACCAGTTCGCCGATCTCCGGCATCTCGGCCTCGGCCTCGGCCTCGGCCTCGGTCACGGCCTCGGTCACGGTCTCCGTCCCGGCGGTGGGCTCGGGCTCGGCGGCGGGCCGTGCGCGCTTCGTCAGCAGGACCGCGATCCCGGCCATCGCCAGGGACAGGACGGCGCTGATGACGAACGCCAGGCGCATCCCGTCGAGCTGGGCGAGGGGCGCGGCGACGCCGTCGGCGATCCGGGCGTCGGCGCGGGACGCCATGACGGTCACGACCAGCGCGGTCCCGAGGGCGGAGGCGACCTGCTGGAGCGTGCCCAGCATCGAGCTGCCGTGGGAGTACAGCTCGGCCGGGAGGGCGCCGAGGCCGAGGGTGAAGGCCGGGGTGAACATCGCGGCCAGCGAGACCATGAGCAGCGTGTGCAGGGCGAGGATCTGCCAGTACGGCATCGCCGTCGAGATCTGGGTGAAGCCCGCGAGGGCGAGGACGATGCCGACCGCGCCGGGGACGACCAGCGGCCGGGCGCCGAAGCGGTCGAACAGGCGGCCGACGACCGGGCCGAGCAGCCCCATCGCCAGGCCGCCGGGCATCACCAGCAGGCCCGTCTGGAGCGGGGTGAGGCCGCGCAGGTTCTGGAGGTAGATCGGCAGCAGGATCATGGAGCCGAGCATCGCCATGAAGGCGAGCGACATGAGGAGCAGCGAGAGCGCGTAGGTCGGGTGCCGGAGGACGCGCAGGTCCAGGAGCGGGGTGCCGCGGCGCTGGAGCCGGACCTGACGGAGGCCGAACACCGCGATCGCGGCCAGCCCGGTCAGGACGAACGCGGCGGGCGCCGCCGTGCCGCCCCCGCCGAAGCGGCTCAGCCCGTACACCAGGGAGCCGAACCCGGCCGCCGCGGCGGCGACGCTGAACCAGTCGACGCCGCCGGGACGCGCCTCGCCGACGTTCTCCAGTTTGGCCAGGCCCCGCCACGCGATCACGGCCGTGATCGGCAGGACGGCCGCGAACAGCAGCCGCCAGGAGCCGAGCTGGAGGATGACGCCCGAGACGGCCGGTCCCATCGCGGGCGCGACGGAGATCGCCATCGTCACGCTGCCCATCACGCGGCCCCGGTCCCGTTCGGGGACGACCGTCATCAGGGTGGTCATCAGCAGCGGCATCATCACCGCCGTGCCGGACGCCTGGACGATCCGCGCGAGCAGCAGGACCTGGAACACCGGCGCGACGGCGGCGAGCGCCGTCCCGGCGAGGAAGACGCCCATCGCGGTGGCGTAGGCGCGGCGGGTGGTGACCCGCTGGAGGAACCAGCCGGTCACGGGGATGACCGCCGCCATCGTCAGCATGAACGCCGTCGAGAGCCACTGCGCCGACTGCTCGGTGATGTCGAGGTCCGCCATCAGCCGGGGCATGGCGTTGATCATCAGTGTCTCGTTGAGGATGACGACGAAGGTGGCGAGCGTCAGCAGCCGGATGACGGCGGGCGTCCCCCCGGGCCGGGAACGTCGTCCGGCCGCGGCTTCCCCGTCCTCGGGCTTCCGGTGCGCAGGTGCCTCTGTAGCGTTCATGTAAAGGGAGACCGGCCGCGCCCGCGAAACTCATCGCACCGCCGCCATCGTCCTGGGCGGCGCCGGTCGGGCCCGGTGCCGCGCGTGGCGGCCCGGGCCCGGCGCGGTCAGTCGACCAGGCGCTTCTTGAGGAGCTGCTTGGCCTGCTCGGCGCCCTTCTGGCTCTCGGCCTGGGCGCGGCGGAAGAAGTCGGCGAGCTCCTGGTCGCCGTCGCGCTCGGCGTCGGAGACGTAGGTCTCCAGGCGCAGGACGTTGCTCAGGCACGCCTCGGTGAACCAGATGAGGTTGTAGTCCTTGTCCTTGGTTCCCGTGACGTGACCGGTCTCCTCGGTTGCCATGCGATCCTCCCGGGGTGGTTGGGTGCCTGCCGCCTACCCCGGCCGCCGGGGGTAAACCAGCCGCCCGTTCATATGCCCCAAATAGGACGATTCGGACAGTCCTCAGGGTGATCATCATCGGCCGCCGGTACCCGGAAGGGCACTGGGGCAGGCCGGAGCATCGCGTGTACGGCTGGCCTTATCGTGCCGCGGCGTCCGTCCTCAATAGCGTCCTCGACCATGAGACCGACATCGCCCGGCCGCGCACGGGGTCGCGCCGCTTCCCGGACCCGCGCACGCCTGCTGACGGCCCTCGCCCTGCCCGCCGCCGTCGTCGCGCCCCTGCCCGCCGGGGTCGCGCCTCCGGCGAGAGCGGGCGGCGGCACGTCCCCGCCGCTCGACTGGAAGGCCTGCGCCCAAGGCCGGGACGACACCACCGGCCAGGACCTCGACCGGGCCGGCGCGCGGTGCGCGGAGATCACCGTCCCGCTCGACCACTCCAGGCCGGGCGGCCGCACCATCACGCTCGGGCTGTCCCAGCTCGCCGCGACCGACCGCGCGCATCGCATCGGCACCATGGTCCTCAACAACGGCGGGCCCGGCGAGCCGACCCTGGGCATGCCCCTGGACGTGCGGAAGGCGATGGGCGACGTCGCCGCCCGGTACGACCTCATCGGCCTGGACCCGCGGTTCGTCGGGCGCAGCACGCCGCTCGACTGCGGCTGGCCGATCGGGTTGTGGCTCCGCTCGGCCGGCTCGACCCGCGCCCGGTTCGACCGGCAGGCGGCGGTGCAGCGCGACCTGGCCGAGCGCTGCGCCCGGCGCCACGCCGGCGTGCTGCCGTACGCCGGGACGCGCGACGCGGCCCGCGACATCGATCTCGTGCGCCGCGCGCTCGGGGAGCGCCGGATCTCCTTCCTCGGCTACTCCTACGGCGCCTACCTGGGCGCCGTCTACACCCAGATGTTCCCCGGCCGCACCGACCGCGTGGTCCTGGACAGCGCGGGCGACCCCGCTAAGTGGGGTCCACTGGCGCTGCGGGGCACCGAGGACGAGGCGGAGCGCGCGCTGCGCG
Source organism: Actinomadura fibrosa (assembly GCF_900659615.1). Lineage (GTDB taxonomy): Bacteria > Actinomycetota > Actinomycetes > Streptosporangiales > Streptosporangiaceae > Spirillospora > Spirillospora fibrosa. The sequence goes on from NZ_CAACUY010000136.1 coordinate 20,548, forward strand.
GCTGGGCGGCCTGGACCGCCGGACGAAACGGCGACTACAGCCTCGGCGCCACCCGCGCCCGCGTGCTGGCCACGGTGGACGGGATCGTCGCTGCCGCGGCGGACCGCCCGCTGCGCGTCGGCGCCTACGAGGTGGACGAGCAGCTGATCCCCTACCTGCTCGCCACCGGCTCCGGTGACGACCGTCCCGCGGCCCGTGCGAGGCTGGCCTCGACCGTCCGGACCCTGAACGAGGCCGCGCACGGCCGTCCGGCCGATCCCGGGCCCGACCTTGGCGGGCTCCTCGCGTTCCTGCTGACCGGCGCGGGCTCCACCGCCGCGAGCCCGGTCGCCGCGATCGCCTGCGCCGACCGCGCCGCGCCGCGCGACCCCGGCGCCTACTGGAGGGCCGTCCAGCGCAGCCGGGCCCGCCACCCCCTGTTCGGGCCGCTGAAGAACAACATCTGGCCCTGCGCCTTCTGGCCGAACCGGCCGCGCGAACGTCCGACGCGCGTCGGCAACCCCGCGCCCGCGCTGGTCGTGTCCGCCACCGGTGACACCGCCACCACCTACGAGGGCGGTAAGGCCATGCACCGGGCGCTGACCGGCTCCCGCCTGCTCACCCTGCGCGGCGCCACCGCCCACCAGATCTACGGTGTGTACGGCAACGCCTGCGTGGACGCCAAGGTCAACGCCTACCTGGCCACCGGCGAGCTGCCCGCCGCCGACCCGGTCTGCGTCCAGGACGGCTCGTCCGGCGAGCGCGGACGTCCCGTTCGGACGTCATGAACGCGGCTCCACCGGCGGAACCGGCCGGGCGGGCGCCGGTGGAGCGGGCGCGATCGCGGCGGCGAGGCTGTCGCGCAGGCGGGTCAGGTGGGCGATCTCGGCGTCGAGGGCGGCGATGCGGCGCTGGACGGTGCCGGTGCTCCGGTCGCAGCCGTCGCCGCCGTACGGCGGGAGGTCGTCGCCGGTGAGCAGGTCGAGCCGGTCGGCGCAGCGGGCGACGTCCTCGACGGTCAGGCCGAGCGCCAGCAGCCGGCGGACGACGCGGACGCGGGCGATCTCGGCCGGCCCGTACCGCCGCTGGCCGCTCGCGGTGCGCGGCGGCGGGGGCAGCAGGCCGCGCTGCTCGTAGAAGCGCAGCGCGCGGGGCGTGGTGCCCGCCGCCGCGGCGGCGTCGCCGATCCGCATGAGCCCGGTTCCTCCTAGACCTCGACGACGACGGCGCCCAGGTGCCGTCCGCCGATCAGTTCGTGCAACGCCCGCGGGGCCTGGTCGATGCCCGCGACGCGGACGTGGGGGAAGGTGATGCGGCCCTCGCGCAGCCAGCCGCCGAACCGCTCGGTCCACTCCTTCCGCGACGCGGGCGTGCCGACGACTCCGCGGAGGGTGATCTGCTTGAGGATGAGCTGGAAGACGTCCAGCTCGACGGGCGCGGTGGTGCCGGTGCCGTCCGGCGCGAGCTGGGTGGCGAGGGTGCCGACGAGGGCGAACCGGGCTCCGGGCCGGGCCGCGGCGACCGCGGCCTGGAGCTGCTCGCCGCCGACGTTGTCGACGAGGACGTCGATGCCGTCGGGCGCGGCCTCGGCCAGCTTCGCGGCGATCGGGCCGTCGCCGCGGACCAGCGCCGCGTCGTAGCCGAGTTCCGCGGTCAGCCGGCCGGCCTTCGCGGGGCTGCCGGTGGTGCCGATCACCCGCGCGGCGCCGAGCAGCCGCGCGATCTGCCCGGCCAGCGAGCCGACCGCGCCGGCGGCGCCGGTGACGAGGACGGTGTCGCCGGGACGCGTCGCGGCGACGTGGGTCAGCGCGGTGTAGGCGGTGTGCCCCTGGCCGAGGTGCGCGACGGGGTCGGGCAGCGAGTCGTCCAGGGCCGTGCACGCGTCGGCGTCCACCGCCGCGTACTCGCGCCAGCCCTGCCAGTGCTGGACGAGGTCGCCGGGACGGAGGCCACTGCCGTCGGGCGCGGAGAGCACCTCGCCGATCGCCGCTCCGAAGAGGGTGTCGCCGGGACGCAGCGCCGGCATCGGCGCACCCGGCACACCGCCTTCGATCAGCGTCCGCAGGGACGGGAAGACCTGGAAGAACCGGTTGCGCAGCAGCACCTGGCCGGGCCCGGCCACGGGGACCGGGGTCTCGGCGACGGTGAAGTGCTCGGGACGGGGCAGGCCGTCGGGCAGCGCGGCGAGCCGCACCTCGCGGCCGGTTTCGGAAGGCGTGGGCATGATGGGTCGCTCCTCACGGATCGTGGGAGGCGACGCTAACCCCTGACGTGCGCGTCAAGGGCAAGCCCGCCGGGACCGCGTCCCGGTCACGGCGGCCGGGCGCCGCTCCCGCGCGAAGGCGGCGCCCGGCCGGTGGTCGTTCCTAGGGTGCGGTGACGAGGAGGTCGTCGAAGCGGACGGTGCCGCCGAAGCCGTCGTTGGACGCGTCCATGACGTTGAGGCCGGTGAACGGCGCGCCGAGGCCGGTGGTGATGCCGGTGCACTTCGTCGGGGCGCCGTTGAGCAGGACGTCGAAGGTGTGCGGGGACGCCGCCGCGTGCACCTGGAGCGTCACGGTCGACCACGTGCCGGACGGCAGGGTGCCGCAGGCGCTGGTGCCCGACGGCGTCGTCTGGGCCGTGAGGGTGGTCGAGCCGGGGTCGCGCTCCAGCCGGATCCGGCGGCTGCCGATGGACGAGCCGGCGCCGTTGAGCGCGGTGACGAACGACGCGCCGGCGGCCGGGTTGACGGCGAAGGTGTACCGGACCTCCGTCGCGGACGAGGAGAAGGCGCGCGAGGCGATGAGGAAGTCACCGGACGCGGGGCTGCCGCGCAGTTCCAGGACCCGCCCGTGGTCGGGGGTGTCGACGACGGCCGCGGTGCTGCCGCCCGCCCGGGAGATGCTCCAGGGCGCTCCGAGCGGTCCGGTCGGCGTCGTCTGGAAGTTCTCGCTGAACACGGTGGTGGCCGCGAGCGCGGTGGTCTGCGTGGCGGCGAGCAGCGCGGCCGCCACCGTGACGGTCACGGCGGTGGCCGCCATGGTGGCCGGTGTGATGGGGCGCGCCGGTCGGCGCGCCGCGTGTGACGAGTTCCGCATGGTCCCTGACCTTTCCGGGGCGGTGAGCCTTGGCCCGGCGCGGGAGGAAGGACGTGACGCCCCCGTGCGGAAAGGGTGCGCGTGCCCGGCTCGTGCGCCCTTTCGACTGATGTGTTGGTGAGCACGTCCGGGTGCCGGACGCGGTTCGGGCGCTGACCGTCTCCGGCCAGGGCCGGCCCGGCGCACGCGCGACCCGTGCGGCCTGCCGGTCAGTAGTCGCCCGCCGTCCACTGGACGCCGTTGGCGCCGTAGTGCAGCATCACGCCGTCGTGGCGGACCGGGTGGCCGACCGGGAGCGGGGTTCCGGGCGCCGGCGGGCGCCGGGCCCGCCACTCCTCCGCCCTCTCCGCCAGGTCCGGTCCCGAGGACCGCGCCGCGGTGTGCCGGGCGACGAGGAGGCCCCGCTCGTACCGGTACGCGACCACGCGGGACAGCGGCCACGAGTACCGGTCGAACCGCCTGACCTGCTCGATGTCGCGCAGCACCGCGAGGCCGGGCGCCGTGTCGCCCTGGTCGGTCACCCGCACCGCGACGTCGAGGACGAAGTAGTCGAACCGGCTCGGCACACCGTGCCCGGCGGGCGGGCCGGGGCCGCCCGCCCGCCACCGCGCGGACGGGATCGGCGGGCTCAGCGCCTCGGCGCGCTCGCGCAGCCGGTCGTCGCCGGTCTGGCCGGCGAGCACCAGCAGCGCGACCGGGTCGTCGGGGTTGATCTCCAGGGCGCGGCGCGCGGCCGTGGCGGCGCTCGGGACGCCGTCGCCCGCCACGGCGACGTCGTGCAGCAGCAGGGCGAGTCCGCTGGCGGCGGCGCCCGAGCCGGGATCGAGGCG
>NZ_CAACUY010000137.1 GCF_900659615.1 Actinomadura fibrosa
TGCACCGCGGCGCGGTCGGCTCGCTGGCCGGGACGGTGAGCACGACGTGCCCGAGCACCTACCGGCAGCTGTTCCTCGACCTGACCCGGCCGGGGCGCGGGCGGTGGCCGTTGCGTGGACGCTGCCGGTACGCGGGGGTGGCCGGTACGCGGGCGGTGCCGGTACGCGGACGGCGCCCGCCACGCGGGCGGTGCCGTTGCGCGGCGGTGGCCGGTGTGCGGGGGGCGTCCTAGGAGGCGGGGGTTAGGGGTCCTCGTCGTCGGCCGCGCGGTCGAGTTGCTCGGAGATCCATTCGCCGAGGTCGTTGCCGGTCACGTCGGCGGCCTCCCGCCAGCGGCTGACCTTGCCGGGCTCGACGGGGACCTGGAGCAGCGTGTCGCGCACCGGGTCCGGCTCGGGCTCGCCGGCGCGGCTGGCCTTGAGGTGCTGGCGCAGCTTGTTGCGCGACCAGCCGAACCGCTCGGCACGGTCCAGCCACCGCTCGCGCTCCTCGGCGGGCAGCGCCGCGACCTCCGCGTGGTGCTGGATGCTCAGCCCCTCGTGCCGCACCGACGGCTCGAACTTCCGCGCCACCCACGCGTAGTTGCGCAGCGTCTGGTAGTTCAGCCCCGTCTCGTCCAGCGCCCGCTGGTACCGCTCGGGATACCGGTTCTGGCCGTAGACGAGCCAGTCCCCCAGCCACCACGCCGACGCGTCCGAGATCACGAAGATCTGCCGCCCGATCCGCTGCCAGTCCTCCAGCGGCAGCTCCGACGGCAGGTCCAGGCCCGTGCGGCGGGTCAGCGCCCGCTCGTCCAGGCCGATCCTCCGCCGGATCGGGGTGCGCATCCGGTCCCTGTTCTTGGGCATTGAGACGTTCCTATCTCGTCCGCGCGCGGTCGCCGCGCGCCGCCGCGGGCATCATGAGCCGTCCGGGACCGGCGTCCGCCCGGCCCGGAGCGGGTTCGGCCGCCGGTCGGCCGCGAGCAGGTCGGCGAACGCGGCGAGCGGCCAGGTCTCGGAGGCGTGCAGCCGCGCCCCGGCGATCCGGAGCGCCAGCGGCAGCCGGTCGCACGCCGCGGCGATGCGGACGGCCGCCTCCGGCTCGCGGTCGACGCGGCCGGGACCGACGATGCGCCGCAGCAGCGTGACCGCCTCGGCCTCTCCGAGGACGTCGAGGTGCAGCGTCCGCGCGCCCGGCAGCCACGCCAGCGGAGTCCGGCCCGTCACGAGCACCGCGCTGCCCGCCGTCCCCGGCAGGAAGGGCAGCACCTGCCCGCTCGCCGCCGCGTCGTCGATCACCATGAGGACCCGGCGGCCCGCGAGCCGGGAGCGCAGCAGCCCCGCCCGCCCGGCGGTGGACGCCGGGACGGCGGGCGCCGGGACGCCCAGGCCGCGCAGCAGGTCGTCGAGGGCGCCGCGCACGTCGGTCCGGCCGCGCGAACCGCCCAGCTCCACGTACAGCAGGCCGTCGGGGAACAGCGGGCGCAGCGAGTGCGCCACGTGCACCGCCAGCGACGACTTGCCGACGCCGGGACGGCCGTGGATCACCGCGATCGGCACCCCGGCGCCCGACCCGGCGGACACGAGCAGGTCGGCGACGGCGGACGTCTCGGCGTCCCGGCCGACGAAGTCGGTGGGCTCGCGCGGGATCTGGTCCGGAACGATCCGCTCCGCGCCGAGGATCACGTCGCGGGAGGTCAGCAGGGGCAGTGCGTCGAGCTCCGGGGCCTCGGCCAGCACCATCCGCTGGAGGCGGCGCAGTTCGCCTCCCGGTTCCAGCCCGAACTCCTCGGTGAGGATGGAGTGGGCCTGGCCGTAGGCGGCGAGGGCCTCGGCGCGCCGCCCGCTGCGGCAGAGCGCGAGCATGAGATGCGCCCAGTAGTGCTCGTTCGTGGGGTCCTCGGTCACGAGCTCCCGGAGGTACGGGATGAGCTGCCGGTACCGGCCGAGGGCGAGCTGGGCGTCGATGAGCAGGTCCTGTGCGGCGCGGCGCTGGGCGCGGCACCGCTCGATCCGCCCGGCCATGGCGGGGGTGGCGGGAACGTCGCCGAGGGGCGGTTCGCGCCACAGCCGCAGCGCGTCCTCCAGCAGGCGGACGGCGTCCAGGGACTCCCCGGCGGCGAAACGCGCGCGGGCCTCGGCGGCGAGCCGGGCGAACTCGTCGGCGTCGAGCTCGCCGGGGCGGACCTCGAACTGGTAGCCGCCGCTGCGGGTCTTCAGCCTGGCGCTCAGCTCCGGGATCTGCCGCAGCGCCCAGACGTGCGTGCGCAGGGCGCTGGCGGCCGAGCGGGGACGGGCGGCGCCCCAGACGGCGTCGACCAGCGCGCCGCCGGTGAGCGGCTCGTTGGCGTGCAGGAGGAAGGCGGCGAGGAGCTCGCGCCTGCGCCGCTGCGGGAGGGGCACCGGTTCGCCGCCGTCCCGCAGGATCTCTAACGGCCCGAGCACACGGAACTTCATGGACCCTCCACTGGTCTGCCGCCCCTCACCGGACTCCACCGCCCCGATCCGCCGCCCCGATCCGCCGCTCAGGTGCTCTTGAGCGGCTGCTCCTCGGCCGGGGCCGCGGCGGCGTCCCGGCGCTCGTTCCTCATCAGCAGGACGGTCGGGACGGTGGCGGCCAGGGTGACCCCGACCACCCACCAGAACGCCGTGCCGTAGGCCGCCGCCTGGTCGCCGGGCGTCGAGGCATCGTCGAGGTGCCATTGCAGGACGACGGCGAAGATGGCGGTGCCGACCGATCCGCCGACCCGCTGGAGCATGTTCAGCTGGGGCGCCGCGTCGTTCACCTTCGCCGGGTTCAGCGCGCGGAACGCCGCGGTCATGGCGGGCATCGTGATGAGGCCGATGCCGACGCCGCGGACGACCGTGACCGCCCCGATCAGCCAGTACGAGGTGGAGCCGGTGAGGAAGGCCAGCGGGATGCTGGACAGGCTCATCGCGACGCCCCCGATGAGCGCGGTCGCGCCCGCTCCCAGCCGGTCGGTGGCGCGGCCCGACAGGTACATGCCGACGGCGGCGCCGAAGCCCTGCGGGATCATCAGCAGGCCCGCGCCGAGCGCGCTCTCGGCCCGCACGGTCTGGAGGTACAGCGGCAGGAGGATCATGCCCCCGAACACCGCCCCGCCGGAGCAGAGCGTGGTGAGGCACGCGGACGCGAACGCCGGCGTCCGGTAGAGGCCCAGGTCGAGCAGCGGATGGGGAGTCCGCAGGGCGTGCGCGGCGAAGGCCGCGGTCAGCAGCGCCCCCGCCAGGATCGGGACGAGCGCCCGCGGGGAGCCGGCGTCGCCGCGGGCGCCGATCTCCGCGAGCCCGTAGGTGATCCCCACCATCCCGGCGCCGATCAGCAGCAGCCCGAGGACGTCGAGCGGCTGCCCCGGCCGCCCCTCGTCCGGCGCCAGGAACCGGCGGCCGAGCAGGACCGTGACGATTCCGACCGGGACGTTGACGAAAAAGATCCACTCCCAGCCCGGCCCGTCCAGCAGCAGCCCGCCGACGGCCGGCCCGACGATCGGCGCGATGATCATCGGCACTCCGACCGCGCTCATCACCCGCGCCATGTTCGCCCGGTCGGCGCGCATGACCAGGAGCATCTGCCCCACCGAGGCGATCACCCCGCCCGCCGCGCCCTGCACGACGCGCAGCGCGATCAGCTGCTCCACGCTGCCCGCCAGCCCGCAGAGCAGCGAGACCACCGTGAACACCGCCACGGCGCCCAGGTAGAGCCGCTTGGCGCCCGTCCGCCGGGCGGCCCAGCCGGTGACCGGGATCACCGCGGCCAGCGCGAGCAGGTAGGAGGTCACCACCCACTGGATGGTGATCAGGGAGGCGTCGAAATGCGCCGACAGCTCGTGCAGGGCGACATTGACAATGGTCGAGTCCAGCAGCGACATGATCGCGCCCAGCGCGGAAATGACGATCGACCAGCGCAGCTCCGGGGAGAACGGAACGCGCGACCGATTCTGCTCCTGCCCGGTCCGCCTGCCAGCATCCGCCATGGCCCCAAGGATTCTTCGGATTTGATCAGTACGTCAACCCGGATAACGGCGCGGTCGCCCGGTGCGCGCGGATCTTCCGCACGGTGCACCGCCCGCCATTGCGGCGCCTGCGCGGTCGTCGCCGCGGGCAAGCGGCCGCGGTTTTGTTCCGGCCCTTTCGATTGTTCTGGCCGGTCCGCCGAGAAACAACGCGCGTTCTTAACGGAATCGCACTTCGGCGCCGGACGGGACGGCACCGCGATCCCGCGGACGCCCTCCCCCGGCGGTCGAGAGCCGGCACGTCAGCACCCGGTAGCCCTGCAGGATCCTGCTCCCCGCGGAGCCGAGACAGGCGCCGACGGCGTCGAGCTCCAGCCCCGCGGCGGCGAGCAGCTCACCGAACCCGGCCTCCGTGCGGGCCCGCCCGCCCGTGTTGAGCAGCATGCTGATGTCGTTCATCACCGCGCCGAAGTCCCGCATCGGCTCGGCCCGTTCCGGCAGCACCGGCTCGATAATGAGGAGAACGGCGTCCGGCCCCATCGCCGCCCGGCAGTTCCGCAGGATCCGCTCCGCGCCCTCGTCGTCCCAGTCGTAGAGGACGTTCTTCAGCAGGTAGGCGTCGCCGCCCTCGGGCACCGACCGGTGGAAGTCCCCCGGCACGGGCCGGACCCGGTCGCGCACCCCGGCGGCCGACAGCACCGCCTCCGCCGCCTCGATCGCCACCGGCATGTCGAAGAGGACGCCGCCGACGCCGGGATGCGCGGCGAGGACGGCGGCGAGCAGCGTGCCGTCCGCGCCGCCGACGTCGACGACCGTCCCGAAGCGCGCGAAATCGACCTGCGCCAGCAGCCGCGGAGCCAGCAGGCGGGTGTGCGCGGCCATCCCCGCGTAGAAGACGGCGAACTCCTCGGCGTCCCACTCGAAGGCGCCCTTGCCGGTGCTGAGGCCCAGCGCCGGGTCGCCCGTCCGGACGCTGTGCGCGAGGTTCCCCCAGGTGCGCCAGGCCTTGTCACCGCAGAACAGCGTCGCGAGCGGCAGGACCGACCCGTCCGTCCCGCCGCGCAGGACGGACGCCTCGGGCGCCGCCGCGAACGACCCGTCCGGCCCCTCGCGCAGCAGCCCGAGGCAGACCAGCGCCCGCAGGAGCCGGACGGTCGCCCCCGGATCGGTGCCCGCCGCCGCGGCCAGCTCCGCGCCGGTGCGCGGCCGTTCCGCCAGGCGGTCGAAGACGCCCAGCTCCCCCGCCGTGTGGACGATCTGCGCGGGCAGGTGGCCGAACAGCAGGTCCAGTGCCGAGGTGCCCGGCTCCCCCGCGCCCATCAGGACCGCGCCGCCCCGCCCAGCACCACGGGGACGTTGTCGATGAGCCTGGTCGCGCCGACCGTCGCGGCGACCGCCAGCACGGCCGGGCCGGAGGCGTCCGCCTCCGCGATCCGGAACGTGCGCGGCTCGACCAGCTCCAGGTAGTCGGTCCGCACGGGCGGGTCCAGGGCCGCGGCCTCCGCCAGGACGGCGCGGCCCGCCTTCAGCACCGCCGCCGCCCCGTTCCCGGCCTCGGCCAGCCCCGCGCGCAGCGCGCGGACGAGGGACAGCGCGGAGCGGCGCTCGGCGGGCGAGAGGTGGACGTTGCGGCTCGACAGCGCCAGCCCGTCCGCCTCCCGCACCGTCGGCACCGCCTCGATCGCGACCGGCACGTCGAGGTCGGCGACCATCCGCCGGATGAGCGCGAGCTGCTGCGCGTCCTTCTCCCCGAAGACCGCGAGGTCCGGACGGACGATGTTGAACAGTTTCAGCACCACCAGGAGCACGCCGTCGAAATGGCCGGGCCTGCGCTCGCCTTCCAGGACGTCCGCCATCGGCCCGGGATTGACGGTGACCCAGGGCTCGTCCGGATACACCTCGGCGCGCTGCGGAGCGAAGACGACGTCGACCCCTTCGGCGCGGCAGGCGTCCATGTCGGTGTCAAGGGTCCTGGGATACCGGTCGAAGTCCTCGCCCGGAAGGAATTGCCGGGGGTTGAGGAAGATGCTCACGGCCACGACGTCCGCGCGTTCCCTGGCGTGCCGGATCAGGGCCCGGTGCCCGTCGTGCAGCGCTCCCATCGTCGGCACGAGTGCGACGGCACGGCCGTCCGCCCGGAATTCCTCCCGCATTTCGGCCAGCCGCCGCCTCGTCTCGACGAGGACGGGAACACCGTGAGCCGACGTCGCAGTCACATCGTCCTCCTGCCGACGATTCCGCATGGCGCGCCCCAGACAACCACGCTCACCGCGGCAGAAGAAGGCACGCCCGCCCGTCTCGCCGGCGGGACGACTCGGGTGACACGACGAACCGAAAAGAAGCCTTATCGATTGTCGGCCCGGTCATTCACGAGATCGCCGTCCGCGGAGGCGATTTCGGCGGTCGTGGCCCAGCTCGCGAGGAGGCGGAGTTTGTCCTCGGAGTCGCTCCCGGGCTCGGTGCCGTAGGCGACGAGGGTGAGGGCGTCGGCGGGCAGGTCCATGGACTCGTAGGTGAGGTGGAGGTCGCCGACGACCGGATGCCGGACGGGCTTGCTGCCGATGTGGTGCAGGCGGACGTCGTGGCGGGCCCAGCGGGCGCGGAAGTCGTCGCTGCGGGTGGACAGCTCGCCGACCAGGGCGGTGAGGTCCTTGTCGTAGGGGTCGCGGCCGGCTTCGGCGTGCAGGAGGGCCACGGTGTCGTTGGCGGCGCGCTCCCAGTCGCCCCAGAACTGGTGGGAGCGGGCGTCCAGGAACAGGAACCGGGCGTGGTTGGGGACGGCGCCGCGGGCGGCCTCGATCATGGGGGCGTACAGCGCGCGGCCGAGGGCGTTGAAGGCCACCAGGTCGCCGCGGCCGTTCATGACGAAGGCCGGACCGGTGATGGAGTCCAGCAGCCGCTGCACCGTGGGCCGGACCCGCTGCGAGGCGGGACGGCGCCGGCGGCGGCGGAGCCCGGGGCCGGCGGCGCGGGCCAGGTCCTCCAGGTGGATGCGCTCCTCGTCGTTGAGCCGCAGCGCGCGGGCCAGGGCGTTCAGGACGCTGTCGGACACGCCCGCGAGGTCGCCGCGCTCCAGGCGGGAGTAGTACTCCACGCTGACCCCGGCGAGCTGGGCGACCTCGGCGCGGCGCAGGCCGGGCACCCGCCGGGTCCCGTAGGACGGCAGGCCGGCCTGCTCCGGGCTGATCCGGGCCCGGCGGGAGGTCAGGAACTCGCGTACCTCGCTGCGGTTGTCCACGTCCCCCAGGCTAGGCGGCCCGGCGAGCGGGAGGGGTGCCCTGCGAGTACACCTTTCACCAGTGCCTTCTTCCTCCCCGGATCAGCGCCTTCCATGGGTGGTGGCCGCCTCCCCGGCGCGGTGAGCGCCCGGGAGGCGAGCTCTCAACCAGGCCCCAACCAGCCCGACCAGAAGGAGCGATCCTCGTGCGTGTTCACGCGTACGCCGCGCCGGCCGCCGGCGAGCCCCTGGCCCCCACGGTCATCAAGCGGCGGGACGTCGGCCCGAACGACGTGCTCATCGAGATCCGGTACGCCGGCATCTGCCACTCCGACATCCACAACGTCAGCGGCGACTGGGGGCCCCGGCCCTTCCCGCTCGTCCCGGGCCACGAGATCGTCGGCACCGTCGCCGAGGTGGGCGCGGCCGTGACCCGGCACCGGCCAGGCGACCTCGTCGGCGTCGGCTGCATGGTCGACTCCTGCGGCGCGTGCGTCAACTGCCGCAACGGCGACGAGCAGTACTGCCTGGACGGGATGGTGCTCACCTACGCGGGCATCGACCGGGACGGCACCGTCACCCAGGGCGGCTACTCCACGCACATCGTCGTGAACGCCGACTTCGTCCTGTCGATCCCCGACGGCATGGACCCGGCGGCCGCGACGCCGCTGCTGTGCGCCGGCATCACCAGCTACTCGCCGCTGCGGCGCTGGGGCGCCGGCCCGGGGAAGAAGGTCGCCGTCGTCGGCCTCGGCGGGCTCGGGCACCTGGCCGTGAAGCTCGGCCACGCCATGGGCGCCGAGGTCACGGTGCTCTCGCAGTCGCTGAAGAAGCGGGAGGACGGCCTGCGGCTCGGAGCCGACCACTACCACGCCACCGGCGACCCGGGCACGTTCGAGCAGCTCGCCGGACGTTTCGACCTGGTCGTCAGCACCGTCAGCGCGTCCGTCGACCTGGACGCCTACCTCGGCCTGCTCGCCGTGGACGGCACCCTGGTCCACGTCGGCGCGCCCGGCGAGCCGCTGAGCCTCGACGTGTTCTCCCTGATCAACGGCCGGCGCTCGCTCGTCGGATCGATGATCGGCGGCATCGCCGAGACCCAGGAGATGCTGGACTTCTGCGCCGCGCGGGGCATCGGCGCCGACATCGAGCTGATCCCGGCGGACCGGATCAACGAGGCCTACGAGCGCGTCCTGGCCTCCGACGTCCGCTACCGCTTCGTCATCGACGCCGCCACCCTCCGCTGACGCGCGGCCCGCGGCCCTACGCTGACGCGCGGGCCGCGGCAGCCGCACCCGCCGGGTCCTGGTCCCGGCGCGCGGGGCGCTACTCGAAGCAGTGCTCGGCGCCGGGGAACGTCCCCTTGCGCACGTCCTCGGCGAACCTGCGCGCCGCGTCCTCCAGGATCCCGGCGAGGTCGGCGTACCGCTTGACGAAGCGCGGCACCCTGCCGCTGCGCATTCCCGCCATGTCCTGCCACACCAGCACCTGGGCGTCGCAGTCCGGCCCGGCCCCGATGCCGACGGTGGGGATCTCCAGCTCGGCGGTGACGCGCTTGGCGAGGTCGGCCGGGACCATCTCCAGGACCACCGCGAAGGCGCCGGCGTCCCGCAGCGCCAGCGCGTCCCGCAAGATGTCCTCGCCGGCCTCGCCGCGGCCCTGCACCCGGTAGCCGCTCAGCGCGTGCTCGCGCTGCGGCGTGAAGCCGATGTGCCCCATGACCGGGACGCCCGCGTCGACCAGGCCTTGACCTGCCCGGCGAACGGCCGGCCGCCCTCCAGCTTGACCGCGTGCGCGCCGTCCTTCATGAACCCGATGGCGGTGGCCAGCGCCTGCTCCGCCGACGCCTCGTACGACCCGAACGGCAGGTCGGCGACGATCAGCGCGCGCTCGGTGGAGCGGATCACCGCCCGCACCAGGGGCCGCAGCTCCTCGATCGTGACCGGCAGCGTGGTCCGGTGCCCGTACACGTTGTTCGCGGCGGAGTCGCCGACGAGCATCACCGGGATGCCGGCCGCGTCGAAGATCCCGGCGGCGTACATGTCGTAGGCGGTCAGCATCGGCCAGGTCTCGCCCCGCTCCTTCATCCGCTGGAGATGGCGGACGCGCACCCGCCGGACCTCCCGATGGACGGGAGCTCCGGAGCCGTACGGAGCGGTCGTCTCCACGGCGGTCGGCTCGGTCATCGGACGATCCCTTCTCTCGACTCCGTCCGGGCGGGAGCGGTGCTGCGCACGGTAGCCCGATGCCTTCGGCCGAGGCACTCGCCGGCCGACTCGGCCCCGCGTGCGCGGGAGCCATCGGTGGCGTCGTCTCGCCGGCGGGACGTCCCTCGCCGACGCGCTCCCTTTGAACGGCCTCGGCGTTCACGTAGCTTCGGTCCGGCCATGCACCGCGGACCGACGCGCCTCGGACAGGACCGGGAGGCGGTCGGTGCGCCGCGGTTGCCGGGCGGCGGGCCGGACGGCCCGGGGAGACGGGAGGCATGGATGACCTGGCTGGTGACGGGGGCCGCGGGGATGCTCGGCACGGACCTGGTGGACCGGCTGCGGGCCGGCGGCCATGACGTCGTCGCCGCGTCCCGCGCCGACCTCGACCTGTGCGCGCCGGGCGCCGCGCGCGACGCCGTGCGGCGGATCCGGCCCAGCGTGGTCGTCAACTGCGCCGCGTGGACCGCCGTGGACGACGCCGAAGCGCATGAGAAGGCCGCGCTGGCCGTCAACGGCACGGCGGTGGGTGCGCTCGCGGAGGCGTGCGCGGACGGCGGTGCCGCGCTGGTGCAGATCTCCACCGACTACGTGCTCGACGGCCGCAGCACCGTCCCCTGCCCCGAGGACGCGCCCGCCGCGCCGGTCAACGCCTACGGCCGGACCAAGCTCGCCGGCGAGCGGGCCGCGCTGGCCGCCCCGCGAGGCTATGTCGTCCGCACCGCCTGGCTGTACGGGGCGCACGGCCCGAACTTCGTCCGCACGATGGCCCGCCTGGCCGCCGAGCGCGACACCGTCCAGGTGGTGGACGACCAGCACGGGCAGCCGACGTGGACGGGCGCGCTCGCCGAGCAGATCATCGCGCTCGTCCGCGCGGGCGCGCGGCCAGGCGTCTACCACGGCACCGCCGCGGGCGCCACGACCTGGTACGGCCTGGCCCGCGAGGTCTTCACCCTGCTGGGCCTCGACCCGGAGCGGGTGCGCCCGGCGGCGACCGCGGACTTCCCGCGCCCAGCGCCCCGTCCGGCCTACAGCGTGCTCGGCCACGACCGCTGGGCCGAGGCCGGGCTGAAGCCGATGCCGCACTGGCGCGACTCGCTCCACGAGGCGTGGCCCACGCTGCTCTGAAGCGGGGCGGACGGCCGGAGTCCTCAGACGGGCGCGCTCGTCCTCGCGTAGAACTCCAGGCATTCGGCGTAGTCGGGGAGCACGCCCGACTCCGCCACGGCCGCCAGCGGGGGCGCCGCCGCGTCCCTGGCCGACAGGATCGGCTCGATGTCCTCCGGCCAGCGAATCCCGAGCGCGGGATCCATCGGGTCGACCGTGTGCTCGCGTTCGGGCGCGTACGGCTGGGAGCACATGTACACCATCGTCGCGTCGTCGGTGAGGGCCATGAAGGAACGGCCGAGCCCCTCGGCGAGGTAGAGGCAGCGGCGGTTCTCCTCGTCCAGCTGGACCGCCTCCCAGCGGCCGAACGTGGGCGAGCCGGTGCGCAGGTCGACCATGACCTCCAGGATGGCGCCGCGCACGCAGGTGATGTACTTGGCCTGGCCCGGCGGCACCTCGGCGACGTGCACACCGCGCAGGACGCCGCGGGCCGAGACCGAGCAGTTCGTCTGCAACGCCGTCAGCGAATGGCCGGTGCTTTCGCTGAATTCACGCGCCCGGAACACCTCGTGGAACGACCCGCGGTGGTCGCCGTGCACTTTCGGGGTGAACAGGAACGCGCCTTCGATGCTGAGTTTCTCCACGGCACCAGAATGGCATGCGCCGGGTTCGGCAAGAATGGATCGGAAATGGCGGCAGCGCCGTCGGCGTTCATCAGCGTCCGTCAGTGGCCGCCGGCGGCGCGGCGGCCGCCCACGCGGTCGAGGCCGCAGTAGCCGCCGGCGAACCACACCAGCGGATCCCGGTCGTGGTCGGCGGCGCAGTCGAGCACCTCGCCGACCAGCACGACGTGGTCGCCGCCCGGCCGCAGGTCGTCCACCCGGCAGTCCAGGTGGGCGGCGACGCCGTCGAGCAGCGGCGCCCCGGTGCGCGGCGACCGCCGCCACCCCACCGCGGCGAACTCGTCGGCGCGCCGGTGGCGCAGCGGCGACGCGAACCAGTCGGCCACCTCGCGCTGCTGCTCGGCCAGCACGTTGACGGAGAAGCCCCGCGCGCCCGCCAGCGTCGCCGCGAACCGCCCGTCCCGGCGGACGGCGGCCAGCACCAGCATCGGGTCGAGGGACAGCGACAGCACGGCGTTGGCCGTCATCCCGCGCGGACTGGGCCCGGCCATCGCGGCCAGCACCGTCACCCCGGTCGGGAAGGCGCCCATCACCCGGCGGAACGCCGACCGGGTCGGTCCGGCGGGGCCGTCCGCGTGCGTCATCGGAGCGGGTCGCCGGGGCGGTTCGCGGGCACGGTCATCGGACGGCTCCCTCCTCGCGGGCGCATGCTCATCAGGCGTTCGGTCGTGTGGGGCGGTCGTGCGGGGTGTCAGTTGTGCGGGGCGGTCAGTCGTGCAGGGCGTCGGCCGCGCCGGCGAGCCGGCGGCGCGCCAGCCGGTTGAACGGGCTCTGCGGGCGGACCGACAGCCGCTCCCCGACGAGCATCCGCGCCTCGTCGCGGTGCCCGCCGCGCAGGGCCGCCTCCAGCAGCGTCTGGTGGACGACGTCGCGCTGCGCGTGGCTGCCGCCGCACCGGTACAGCTCCCGCCGGACCGGCATCAGCAGGTCGAGGACCCGCTCGTACTCCTCCCGCGCGAACGCGACGATCGCCCGGCACACCGGGAGCCCCACAGCGGCGATCACGGCGGCGTTCTCGGTCCCCGCGGCGTGCGCCTCGCGCGAGCGCAGCAGCTCGTCGGCGTCGCCGAACTCGCCCGCCCCCGCGAAGCACATGGCGGCGTGCCAGTCGTTGAAGGCGCACCACGGCTCGCCCGCCTTCGGCCGCCACGCCTTCACCAGCTCGCCGAACCGGTCGTGGACGTCGACACCGGCCAGGTGGAGCCGCCACAGCAGGGACGAGCCGTTGAGGATCTCCAGGGCGCTGCCGAAGGTCCGCTCCGGGGCGAGCCTCTCGTCGTACAGCCGCAGCACCGCGCCGGTGTCCCCGGCCTCCAGCAGGAACAGGCAGTGGTGCCAGGAGATGTGCAGGCGCATGTAGTTGTCGTCGTCCCACTGGGCGCGGCGCTCCTCGATCCAGCGCAGGCCGTCGCCGGTGCGGGCGCGCATCTCGTAGGTGTGCGCGACCGCGTGGACCGCCCAGACGTTCTCGCCGTCCAGCGAGGCGGCCCGCCTGCCCAGCTCCTCGGCGTACTCCCAGTGCCCGTTCTCCTCGGCGCCGAAGGCGTACATGCCGAGGAGGCATCCGTAGTACGGGTCGTCCTCGCCGAGGAACGGCAGCGCCGCCCCGATCCGGTCCCGCAGCGCGACCGCGTCCCCGCGCAGGAAGTCGATCTGGTGGCCGACGGCCAGGGCGAGGAGGTCGCGCGGGCACCGCGCCGAGATCCGCGCCAGGACGTCGCCCGCGGCGCCGGGCTCGCCCGCCAGCAGCAGCCCGGCCGCCTCGACGTGGTCGCGCTCCCGGTCGGTCAGCGGCAGTCCGGCGAAGCCGCGGCGGGCCGAGGCGAAGGCGTCACCCGCCGCGGCGGTGACGTCCGCCTCGGTGCTCAGCGCGCCGATGTAGGCCTCCAGCACCGCGGCCAGGGGGAACGGCGCCTCCGCCGCCGTCCACGGCGCCACAGGGTCGAGCATTCCCGGACGGAAGCGGAGCATCCGCCCGACCGCCTCCTGGAGCGCGGCGGCCGCGGACGCGTCCGGAGCGGTGAGCGGAAGATCGTACGGGTCGGTCAGCATGCACGCCACCTTCGTGCCTCGTCCGGGACCGGCATGGAGGCGGGCCCGCCAACGGGGACAGTATCCCCGCCGCCCCCGGCGCCGCACGCCCGGTCCGGCGCCGCGACGCGCGGACGGCCGCCGCTCCGCCCGTCCCGCCGGCGGGACCGGGCCCCGGCGAACGTTGACACGATTATGTCAGCGCGGGCGCGCGTTTTCCCATCCGCATTCCGCGAAGGGCTTTCCGGTGAATTGGCGTGCGCCGCCGGAGTCTCGACCGGCGGGCCGCCCCTGGTTAGCCTGACGGCGCACCGGCCACCAACGCAGCGGAAGGGCGACGATGATTCTGCGCGACTTCTACATCGGTGGCACCGGAGTCCGCATACCGCCGTCGGTCCCGGTGAGCGAGGCCGTCGCCGCGGGACTCTACCCGGCCCAGGACCACGCCGAAACGCAATTGAAATCGATCGCCGTGGCCGACGAGGGATTCCCGGCGGAAATGGCGGTGGAAGCGGCACGGGACGCGATACTCGCCTCCTCGCACGACGCCGGCGACATCGCGCTGACGCTTTACTCCTATATCAACAACCAGGGCCTTCCCGGCTGGCATTCCGGGGCGTACGTGCACCGGTTCGCCGTGGGCGGCGCGACCCCGGTGGTCGAGGTGAACCAGCGCTCGAACGGCGGTCTCGCCTCCCTGGAGATCGCCGCCGCCCACCTTGAGGCCCGCGGCGGCCCGGCCGCGCTGCTGGCCACCGGCGACCGGTTCGGCGATCTCGTGGGCGGCCGGTGGAACTACGACGGCGGCCTGGTCCCGGGCGACGGCGCGACCGCGCTGGTGCTGTCGCGCGAACGGGGCTTCGCCCGGCTGCTGTCCCTCGTCACCGCCTTCGACTCCTCGCTGGAGGAGGTGCACCGCGGCGACGCGGTGTACGTCGGCCAGAGCGACGTCGAGGCCGCACCGCCGTTCCGGCAGCGCAAGCGCGAGTACCTGGCCAGGTACGGGGTGCAGGACACGACCGGCAGGTTCGCCGCCGGGGCGGGCGCGGCCATCACCGGCGCGCTGGACGAGGCGGGCCTGGACACGAAGGAGATCGACCACTGGGTCCTGCCCTTCATCGGGATGCAGGAGCTCCGGCAGTACTACCTGGGCCCGCTGGACATCCCGGTGGAGTCCACCCTGTGGGACTGGGGCCGGACGGTCGGGCACCTGGGCGCCGGGGACCAGATCGCCGGGCTGCACTGGCTGCGCACGCGGCGACGCGCGGTCCCCGGCCAGACGGTGATGCTGATGGGCGTCGGAGTGGGGTTCAGCTGGTCCTGCGCCGTGCTGAGGATCGAGGACGCGGACCGCCCGTGAGCACGGAACCGTCCGACGCGACGCGAACGGAAGAGATCGCCACGGTGGCCCACGCGCGGCCACGCGCGCTGGTCATCGACTGGGTGGGGGTGCTCACCACCGGGTTCGAGCCCTCGGTGGCGGCCTGGTCGCGCAGCGAGGGGGTCCCGACCGCGGCGGTCATGGACGTCCTCGCCGAGCTGCGCGGGGCCGGGGTGGGCGAGCAGGCCGGGAGCGGGATGATCCGGGCGCTGGAGCGCGGTGAGATCGGCGCGGAGGTCTTCGAGCGGGAGCTGGCCTCGCGGCTGCGCCGCGTCTCGGGGGTCGCCGTGCGGCGGTCCGGGCTGATCGGGCGGATGTTCGGCCACTTCGAGGTGGACCTACGGCTGCTCGGCGCCGTCCGGCGGCTGCGCGCGCGGGGCCACCGCACGGCGCTGCTGTCCAACAGCTGGGGCAACGACTACCCCGGCGAACTGCTGGAGGGCGCGTTCGACCAGGTGCTCATCTCCGGGGAGCTGGGGATGCGCAAGCCGCAGCCGGAGATCTTCCGGTACGCCGCCGGACGGCTCGGGGTGGCCCCCGGCGAGTCGGTCTTCGTGGACGACCTGGCCGCCAACGTCGCCGGCGCCGCCCGGGCGGGCATGATCGGCGTGCTGCACGAGAGCCGGGCCGCCACGCTGCGCGCGCTCGGCCGCTACTTCCCGCTGTCCTCGGACGCGTCGGCCGCCGCTGCGTCCGACCGGAGTGGCCGCGCCCGCTGAGCACCGGATCGGCGCGGCGGCTCTCAGCCGGGCACGACGCCGACGGCCGCCGCGAGCCGGACGGCCGGGCCGTCCGGCGGCGCGGGAAGGTCCGGCCCCAGCCAGTCCTGGACGGCGACGAGCCCGGGATCGAGCAGCCGCGTGCCCGCCAGGAACTCCATGATCCGCTCGTCGCTCCGGTACGTGATCGGGGCGGTCGCGCCGCGGCCGTAGACCTCCTCCACTCCGGCGACGACCTCGGGCGCGGTGCCGTCGGTGGAGGAGTGCGTGAAGACGAGGCGGCTCCCGGCCGACAGCCTGCCGCTCAGCACACGCAGCAGCCCGGCGGGGTCGAGCTCGTCCGGGACGAACTGGAGCACCGCCGTGGCGACCAGCGCGACCGGGCGGCTCCAGTCGATCAGCGGCTCCAGCGCCTCGACGATCCGGTCCGGCTCGCGGATGTCGCCCTCCAGGACGCGGACGCCTGCGTCCCGCATCCGCTCGGCCCGCGCCAGCACGGCCGGGTCGTTGTCGAAGCCGACGACGACGGCGGACGGGTCGGCGGCGCGGGCGGCGCTGAACGAGCTGGGCTCGGTCGGCATGCCGCAGCCGATGTCGACGACCTGCCGGATGCCGGCGCGGACGGCGTCCTCGACGGCGCGGGCCATGAAGGCGCGGTTGTAGCGGGCGGCGGGCTTGGCCCAGGGCGTCCGCCGCGCGACGCGCTCGGCGGTCTCCCGGTCGATCGGCAGGTGGTCTTCGCCGTCGAGGTAGGCGTCGTAGATGCGGGCGATGCTCGCCACGCCGGGATCGGGGGAAGTGGGCACGGGACGGTCCTCCAGTGCGTGCGACGGGCTACGGCGGGCGGCGCGGGGCGGGGCGGGGCGGCGCGGGGCGTACCCGGGGTCTGCGGTCATCGCCTCCCCCAGGAGACCGTCGGCGTCGCGGCGATCAGCCGGGCGGTGTACTCCTCCGCCGGGTCCACCAGGACGGTCCGGGTCGGTCCCTCCTCCACCAGCCGGCCGCCGCGCAGCACCGCCGTCCGCTCGGTGACGTGCCGGACCAGCGCGAGGTCGTGGGAGACGAGGACGAGCGTCAGTTCGAGGCGGCCGAGCAGGTCGAGGAGCAGGTTGACGATCTGCGCCCGCACCCCGACGTCCAGCGCCGAGGTGGGCTCGTCGGCGACCAGGACGCGCGGGCGCGGCGCGAGCGCGCGGGCGATCGCGATCCGCTGCCGCTGGCCGCCGCTGAACTCGTGCGGGTACCGCCCGGCGGCCGCCGCGGGCAGCCGCACCGTCTCCAGCACCTCGGCGACCCGCTCGGCGCGGTCGACCGGCAGCCGCAGCGCCTCCAGCGGCTCGGCGACGATCGCGCCGACCCGCATCCGCGGGTCCAGGGAGGAGCGGGGGTCCTGGAAGACCGGCTGGACGGCCGACCGCAGCTCCCGGGCCGGCACCTCCAGCACGGGCCGCCCGTCGAACTCGACCCGGCCCGAGGTGGGGCGGTCCAGCCCGAGGATCAGCCGCGACAGCGTGGACTTGCCCGAACCGGACTCGCCGACGATCCCATACGCCTCGCCGGGCCGCACCGCCAGGCTCACCCCGTCCAACGCCCGCACCACGGGGCGCGGCCGGAACGGCGAGCCGCGCGGCCGCCGGTACTCGCGGACGACCTCGCGGACCTGGATCACGGGCCTCGGGGACATCGCCCTCACTCCTCCGCACCGGCCGCCGGGACCACCGGAACCCGCTCCCGGTGCCCGAACGCCGCGAGGTCGCCCGCCGCGAGCAGCGCGCGGGTGCGGTCGTGGGCGGGGGC
The DNA here is from genome assembly GCF_900659615.1 of Actinomadura fibrosa. Taxonomy (GTDB): domain Bacteria; phylum Actinomycetota; class Actinomycetes; order Streptosporangiales; family Streptosporangiaceae; genus Spirillospora; species Spirillospora fibrosa. The sequence goes on from NZ_CAACUY010000137.1 coordinate 17,099, forward strand.
GGCGAACACCTCGGCCGTGCGGCCGTCCTCGACGATCCGGCCGCCGTCCATCACCATCACCCGCTCGCACAGGTCGGACACCACGGCCAGGTCGTGCGAGATGAACAGCAGCGTCGTGCCGCGCGCCGCGCAGATCCGCCGGATCAGGTCCAGGACGCGCCGCTGGACCAGCGCGTCCAGCGCCGTGGTGGGCTCGTCGCAGATCAGCAGCCGCGGGTCGCGCGCCAGCGTGACCGCGAGCAGCACCCGCTGGAGCTGCCCGCCGGAGAGCTGGTGCGGGTAGGCGCGCGCCGTGTCCGGGTCGAGCTCGACCAGTTCCAGCAGTTCCCGCACCCGCGCGCGGGCCTCGGAGCGCGGCACCCGGGCGGCCAGCGCGACCTGGCGCCCGGCGCGCTTCAGCGGGTCGAGCGCGGACCGCGGCTCCTGGAACATCATCGCCGCGCGCGTCCCGCGCAGCCGGGCGACCTCCCGGTCGGGACGGTTCAGCACCGGCCGGCCCGCGATCCGCACCCGGCCCTCCGCGCGCGCCCCGGACGGCAGCAGCCCCATGACCGCCAGTGCGGTGACCGACTTCCCGCAGCCGGACTCGCCGATCAGCCCGGCGCGCTCCCCCGGCGCCAGCGCGAACGACACCCCGGAGACCGCCGCCGTCCCGCCGAAGCGGACACCGAGACCGGCCACCTCCAGGTCCGGCACCTCCGGGTCGGCCGCCTCCAGGTCCGGCACCTCCGGATCGGGCGCCTTCGAGCCGGGCGCCTCCGGGTCGGCCGCCCGGCCCGGCCCGCCGTCCCGCCCGCTCACGGCCGCGCCCGCCGGGCGGGATCGAGCCGGTCGGCGAGGACGTCCCCGGCCAGGTTGAAGCCCAGCACCGTGAGGCCGATGGCGAGCGCGGGCCAGCACACCAGCTCCGGGTTCGTGAACAGGTACGCCTGGTTCTCGTGCAGCATCCGCCCCCACGAGGGGGTCGGGGCCTGCACACCCAGGCCGAGGTAGGACAGCGCCGCCTCGGCCGTCACCGCGATCGCGAACGCCACCGTGGCCTGGACGAGCAGGACCGGCGCCACGTTCGGCAGCACGTGCCGCACCGCGACGCCCGGCGCGCGGCGCCCGCAGGCCCGCGCCGCCGTCACGTACTCCTGGGCCATCACCTGGAGCGTCGCGGCGCGCGACACCCGCGCGAAGACCGGCACCGAGGAGATCCCGACCGCGACGATCCCGGTGACCGCCGACGCCCCGAACGCGGCGGCGAGCACCAGCGCCAGCAGCAGCGCGGGAAAGGCCAGCATCAGGTCGGTGGTGCGCATGACCAGCTCGGACGGCCAGCCGCCGGCCATCCCGGCCGCGACGCCGAGCGGCACCCCGAGCACCGACGCGATCAGGACCGCCGCCACGCCGACCGCGAGCGTGGCGCGGGCGCCGACCAGCACCTGGCTGAACACGTCGCGGCCGAGCCCGTCGGTGCCGAGCAGGTGCCCGTCCCGCAGCGGCGGCAGCAGCGCGCCGCCGGGCTCGACCCGCGCCGGGTCGAACGGCGCCCACAGCAGGGACAGCAGCCCGGCCGCGACCACGAGCCCGACCAGGACGAAACCGGTGCGCCTCACGCCGGCCTCCGCAGCCTCGGGTCGACGGCCAGGCAGAGCAGGTCCACCAGATAGTTGATCACCAGCACGAGCGCGATGAGGATCATCACGACGCCCTGGACGAGCAGCAGGTCCCGGCCCTCGACGGCGCGCAGCAGCATCTGGCCGACGCCGGGCAGCGTGAACACGGCCTCCACGATCACCGCGCCGGACAGCAGGACGACGAACTGGACGCCGATCACGGTCAGCACCGGGACCACGGCGTTGCGCAGCCCGTGGTGCCACAGCGCCCCCCACCAGGTGCGGCCGGTCGCCAGCGCGGTCCGGATGTACTCCTTCTCCATGACCTCCAGCACCTCGCCGCGCACGTACCGGACGAGGACCGCGCCCTGGACGAGCCCGAGGGACAGCGCCGGCAGCGCCATGTGCCGGACCCACTGGTAGGGGTCGCCGAGGGGCGCGTAACCGCCCGCGGGCAGCACCCGCAACCGCACCGCGAACACGTAGGAGAGCAGGATCCCGGCCACGAACACCGGGACCGCCATGCCGAGCTGGCCGAACACCGACACCAGCGGCCCGATCCGGCGCCGCGACGCCAGCACGCCGAGCGGCACCGCCAGCAGCACGGCCAGCGCCATGCCGGTCACCACCAGCGACGCGGTGACCTGGAGCCGGTCCGCGATCTGCGGCCACACCGGCCTGCGGGTCACCACGGAGGTCCCGAAGTCGCCGCCGAGCATGCCCGTCGCCCAGTCCGCGTACTGGACGGCGAGCGGCCGGTCCGTGCCGATCTCGTGCCGCAGGGCCGCCACCGACGCCGGGTCCGCGCGCTCGCCGAGCAGCACGGTCGCGGTGTCGCCCGGCAGGGCCGAGCAGGCGGCGAAGACGACGACGGACGCCGCGAACACCGTCACCGCCATGACGAGCGTGCGGCGCAGCACCGCCCAGACCATGTCAGGACTTCCGGATGGAGGAGAGGTCGTACCCGCCGGTGACGACGTTCGGCGGGACGCCCGTCACGTTCCGCGCGCTGACCTGGATGCTCGGCATCAGCCACAGCCAGCAGCTCGCTGCGTCGTCGGCGATCGTGCGCGCGACCTCCCGCATCCCGGCCACCTCCTCGGCCGGCGTGCCCGCGTCGGCCGCAGCCAGCTCCCGCTGCACCTTGGGGTTGTCGTAATGCCAGTAGTAGGACGGGTTGCCGTACTGGACGATGTCCAGCGGCTCGCTGTGCATGATGACCGTCATGTCGTAGTCGCCCTTGGTGAACACCTCGTCCAGCCAGCGCCCGGGGAACTCGACCTGCTCCATCTGGACCCGCACGCCGATCCGGCCGAGCTGGTCGGCGACGAACTGCGCGGCCTGGGTCGCGTACGGGCGGTTCGGCACGCGGAACCGCAGCTTCAGGCCGCCGCCGTATCCCGCCGCGTCCAGCAGGCGCCGGGAGGCGGCCGGGTCGTAGGGCACCCGTTTCGACAGGTCCTCGTACCAGGGGTCGGTGGGCGGCACCATGCTGCCGATCAGCGTCCCGTACCCGGCCCAGACCGTCTTCAGCAGCGCCGCGCGGTCGATGGCCTGGGTGATCGCCTGGCGGACCCGCCGGTCGCGCAGCGCGGGACGCGCGTCGTTGAAGCCGAGGACGACCTCGCCGTTGGTGTGGCCGGTCGTGATCCGGAACCTGCCGCCGTCCCGGAACTGCGGCAGCGACTGCGGGGCCGGGACGTTGGTGATGAGGTCGAGCTCGCCGGCGAGCATCGCGTTGCCCAGGGCGTTGGGGTCGTTGTAGAAGCGGAAGGTGACGGTCTTGAACTGGGTCTTGGCGCCCCAGTAGGCGTCGTTGCGGGCCAGGACGATCTGGTTGCCCCGGTCCCACCGGCCGAACGTGAACGGGCCCGTCCCGACGGGCCGGTCCGCCAGCGAGCCGACGGCCCGCTGGTTCAGGATGACGCCCACCGGGCCGCTCAGGTTGAGCAGCCACAGGTTGCTGGGCCGCTTCAGATCGACCTCGACGGTGTGATCGTCCCTGGCCTTGACGTCGGAGACCGCGGCGAACTGCTGCTTGAACGGGTGGCGGGAGGCGGCGGCCCGCACGCGGTCGAAGCTGAACACGACGTCCCGCGCCGTGAACGGGTCGCCGTTGCCGAACCGCACGCCCTGCCGCAGGTGGAACACGTACCGGCGGCGGTCCCGGTCGATGTCCCACGACGAGGCGAGCCCGGGCGTGACGGTCCCCTTCTGGTCTCGGTCGACGAGCGTCTCGTAGACGTTGCCGAGCAGCATCGAGGGGATGGACGCGTTGGACGTCACGGTCAGGTCGAGGGTCTGCGGCTCGACCTCGCCGCCCACCAGCAGCGTGCCGGGATCGCCCCGGCCCTGGTCGGCGGCCGACTGGGAGCAGGCGGTCAGGAGTAAGCCGGCGACGGCCGCGAGGGCGGCCAGGCGCGGGGCAGCGCTCCGCATCACGATGTCCGGTCCTTCCACGGGGAGCGGCCGCGGCGGGCCCGCGGCCCGGGCGGGCGGGGTCGGAGGCCGGCGGCGCGGCGTCTCGCCGGCGGGACGGGCTTGGTCGGGCGGTCGGCTTGGCGGGTCGGCTGGCGGGTCGGGTCGGGTCGGGTTGGCGGGGGCGGGCCCGGCCGGGCGGGTCAGCTCCCCCGGGGACGCAGGGAGCGGCACATCATCTGGACGCGGCTGGAAGCGACCAGATCGCCGTTCAGCGCCCAGATGGACGTGCGGCCCGCGAGCAGGCCGTCACCTGCCGCAGGGCTCTCGGTGTGGACGAGCAGCCACTCCGAGTCGGGCCGGAGGGCGTGGAAGGAGACCGACAGGGAGATCGTGGGGGCGATGTGGGTCAGGGGGCCGGGCTCCAGCGCGATGACCGCCGCCAGGAACGGGAACACGTCCGCGGCGATCACGGACCGCCCGGCGTCGAGGCAGGGGTCGGTGAAGCAGGGCTCGGGCCGGAACCGCAGCCAGGACGTCCGGACGGAGTCCTCGCTCGGGTCCTCCGGCCAGATGAGGTGGCGGGTCTGGTTCAGCGGGCGCTCCTCGACGTGCTGCCAGAACGGCTCCCGGTACTTGTGGGCGGGGGGCAGCAGCTCCTCGTAGGAGGCGAGGCCGTCCGGGGGCGGTCCGGCGGGCGGGGCGACGCTGCGCTGCGGCAGCCCGTCCAGGCCGGGCTCGACGAGCCAGACCAGCGCCTCCAGGACCGGCGACCCGTCCTGGGCCATCGACACCCGGACCGAGTGGGCCCGGCCGGTGACGCGCAGCGACACCGTCGTCAGCTCGGCTCCGCCGGGCGCGGGACTGCGCAGGAAGTGGCACTCCAGGCTCGCGGGCCGCAGGCCGGGGGCGTGCTCGCCGGCCGCCCGCAGCGCGATGGTCGCCAGGTAGCCGCCGTTCGGGCCCCAGAGGTCCCACTCGCCGCTCACCTTCGCGCTCCAGGTGCCGGGCCCGCCCGTGACCTGGGTGTCGCCCGCCAGATCCGCCATCCTTCGCACTCCCTGCTCGCCGGCACGGGACGCCATCGCGCGAGCCCCGGGTGCTCCGCCGTCCCCGCACACCCTGACCCGGCCGGCGAGCGCGCCGCAAGGATCGCGCGGCCGGGACCGCGCCGGGAGCGCCGGGAGGGCCGCGCGGGCGCCCCGGCGTCCGGGCACCCCGCCTCAGGTGCGGCTACGCGCCGCGTTGACGGCCGGTTGACAGCCTCATGACACCGCCTCCCTATCGTCGGGATGGACTTTCCCGATCATGCACCGAGACACCGGGACTCCGCCCGCCGCCGCACGCGCCGGGCAGAAACCAATGGAGGCATCGCAGCATGACGCTCCCGACGGAACGGTCGACGGCCGCGGGCGCCCGCGCCCGCGCCGGCTCCCCTTCCGCACCGCCGCAGAGCAAGATCATGACGACGCGGACGGGCCTCATCCTCCCGCCGCGGCTGACCATCGACGCGTGGAAGGAGATCGGCGAGGAACTGTCGGTCCTCTGGGACTCCACGTGCTGGTGGCAGGGCGACTGGCTGCTGTACGGCCAGGACCGCTACCCCGACCGGTACCAGCGGGCGGTCGAGGACTCGGGGCTCGACTACCAGACGCTCCGCAACTACGCGTGGGCGGCCCGCAGGTTCCCGCCGTCCCGGCGCCGCCCGAAGCTGAGCCTCCAGCACCACGCCGAGGTCGCCTCGCTGCCCGAGGAGGACCAGGACCTGTGGCTGGACCGCGCCGAGCGGGAGGGCTGGTCCCGCAACCGGCTGCGGCGCCATCTGCAGGACCACGAGGCGGGCGGGCGCCGGCTCGGCGCCGCCGCCGACGGCACCCTGGCGCTCAAGGTCCCCGCCGGCCGGCAGGAGCGCTGGCGCCGCGCCGCCGAGCGGCGCGGCAGCGCGCTGAGCAGCTGGATCGCGCACGTGCTGGACCAGGCGGCGGAACAGGCCCTGGAGGCGTCGCGGCCCGCCACCGCCTCCGCTTCGGCTCCTGCCTCCGGCCCGCACGCCCTGCACCGCACCGCGGCCGACGGCCCGGCGCGGCGTCCCGGCGAGCTCCGTCCGGTGGAGTACCGGGGCCGGCTGCCCAGGCCCCGCACCGCCGCCCACACGGGCGCCCACTCCGGCGCCGCCTGACTCCCGGAACCGCCGGCGGGTGTGCACGCGGAACGTCCGGGGCGGGTCGATGCGACCCGCCCCGGACGTTCCCATTCCCCCGAGGTCCTCAGCCCGCCAGGCCGCCGTCGATCCCGACGACCTCCCCGGTGACGTAGGAGGCCGCCCCCGACGCCAGGAAGGCGACCAGGTCGGCGACCTCGCGGGCGGAGCCGGTCCGGCCGAGCCCGATCCGGCCCACGATGCCCTGCCGGGCCCGCTCGTCCATGCCCCCGGCCATGTCGGTCTCGATGAGCCCGGGGCACACGGCGTTGACCCGGACGCCCCGCGGGGCGCACCGCCGGGCCAGGGAGCGGGCGTACCCGATGATCCCCGCCTTGGCCGCCGCGTAGTTGGCCTGGCCGGCGCTGCCGTGCCGCCCGGAGACCGACGACAGCGTCACGATGCTGCCCGCGCCCTCCCGCAGCATCCCGCCGACCGCGGCCTGGCAGACGTTGACCGTCCCGCCGAGGTTGACGTCGACGGCCTCGCGCCACTGCTCCGGCCGCATCCGCGCCAGCAGCGCGTCGCGGGTGACGCCCGCGCAGGTCACCAGCACCGACGGGCGGCCCAGCTCCCCGGCCGCCCGCCGGACGAACGCGCCCGCCTGGGCGCCGTCGGACACGTCCGCGCGGACGGCGAGCGCCCGGACGCCGGCGGCGGTG
>NZ_CAACUY010000138.1 GCF_900659615.1 Actinomadura fibrosa
GGCCGCGCCGGCGGGCGCGCGTCCCGCCGGCGTCCGCTGACGGTCCGGCCCCGCGGGTGTGCGCGCCCGCGGGGCCGGCCGCCTTCCGGTGGGGCCTCGGTCACGGGTGGACGAGAAGGTTCGGGGTTCCGGCGTTGGTGGCCCAGACGACGCCGCCGCCGAGCGTGGTGGAGATCCCCTGGACGGCGTTGTACGTGCCCGTGGTCGGCGCGGGCTCCTCGGTCCAGCGGGTGCCGTCCCAGCGGATCAGGAGGGCGTGGTAGACGCCGGCGGGGTCGCCGTCGGTGAAGGTGAAGGAGGAGCCGCCGGCCCAGACCTCGTGCGAGGAGCGGGCCGTGACGGCCGCCAGCGAGCCGCTGGCGATCGAGTTCGCGGACGGAGGCAGGTGGTCGTAGGGGCTCGGGACGATCGTCCAGCGGCTGCCGTCCCAGTGCTCGGTGAGCGTGACCGGCGTGCCGAAGCCGCTCCGGTAGCCGACCGCCCAGACGTCGTTCGCGGCCACGGCGACCGCGCCGGTGGCGACGGGGCTGTCGCTGTTCGTCTGGCTCCCGGTCTGCGCCATCGGGACGACGCTCCACGCGGACCCGTCGTAGTGGAGCGCGTACAGGGAGTCGGGCTGCGGCGCATCGTTGCTGTGCGTCCCGACGGCCCAGACGTCGGTGGCGGAGCGGGCGCTGACGGCCGCCAGCCGCGAGCTGAAGGGGGCTCCCTCCTCGGGGACGGCGACGCGGCTCCAGGCCGTCCCGTCCCAGTGCTCGACGAGGGCGCGGCGCCCGTCGGTGCCGACCGCCCAGGCGTCGGCGGGGCCGACGGCGGCGACGCCGTGCAGCGCCGCGTTGCGGGCGGAGATCGCCGGGCTGGGGACGATGCTCCAGGCGGAGCCGTCCCAGCGCTCGATCTGGGGGCTGGACACGCGGTAGCCCGAGCCGGCGGCCTTGCCGACCGCCCACGTGCCGGCGGGACCGCCGGCACTGATGGCGAGGACCGTCCCGCGCCCGGCCGGGGCCGGGACCTGCTGCCAGGACGTGCCGTTCCAGTGCGCGAAGCCCGGGCTGCCGAGCGCCCACGCGTCGGTGTCGCCGTGGCTGCTCACGGGACCGCTCACCCCGGTGGCCGGGGAGGCCGTCCAGGCGCCCGCGGCCCGCGCGGCTCCGGCGGGGAGGACGAGCGCCGCCGCGAGGACGGCGGTGCCGAGCCAGATCGTCGATCGCATCACACGGTCCCTCCAGGTGTCGGGCATGTCGCCCCCACCACGGGCGCGGCCCCGTCCCGGTTCGGGATGTGGCACGTCCCGGCCAGCCGGATCCGGCCGGGCGGCGGGAACATCCGCGGAGCACGTAAGGTTAGGGTCACCTAACACGTGACTTCGATCACCGGAGGGCTCGATGGCGACGGAACCTGCGCGCAAGAGGCCGAGGCTCAACCGCGGGACGGTGCTGCGCACCGAGCGCGTCACGCCGCACATGATCCGCGTCGTGCTCGGCGGGGAGTCCCTCGCCGGGTTCGGCGCGGGAGCGTACACCGACCACTACGTGAAGCTCCTGTTCCCGAAGCCGGGTGTCGCGTACCCGGAGCCGTTCGACATGGAGAAGGTCAGGGCGGAGCTGCCGCGCGACCAGTGGCCGAGCGTCCGGACCTACACGGTCCGCTCCTGGGACCCCGAGGCGGTGGAGCTGACCATCGACTTCGTCCACCACGGCGACAAGGGCATCGCGGGCCCCTGGGCGGCGCGCGTCCAGCCGGGCGAGGAGGTGCTGTTCAACGGGCCGGGCGGGGCCTACGCCCCGAGCGCCGACGCGGACTGGCACCTGCTGGTCGGCGACGAGGCGGCGCTCCCGGCGATCGCGGCGTCGCTGGAGCGGATCCCCGAGGGCGCGCCCGCGCGCGTGTTCGTCGAGGTGGCCGGGCCGGAGGAGGAGCAGGACCTGCGGACCCCCGGCGACGCGGAGATCGTCTGGCTGCACCGGAACGGCGGGGCGCCCGGCGACCTGCTCGTCGAGGCCGTCCAGAAGCTGGACTTCCCGGACGGCCGGGTGCACGCGTTCGTGCACGGTGAGGCGGGCTTCGTCAAGGCGCTGCGCCGGCACCTGCGGGTCGACCGGGGGCTGCCGCTAGAGCAGCTGTCCATCTCCGGGTACTGGCGCGTGGGCCGCGACGAGGACGGCTGGCAGTCGTCCAAGCGCGAGTGGAACCGCCAGGTCGAGCAGGAAGAGGCCCAGGTCCTCGGCTGACCCGGTCGCGGGCCGGAGCGCCGGCCGGGGGAAGGCCGGGGCACGGGCCGAGGTCAGGCGGTGGCCTCCTCCGGCTCCGTCGCGTCCGGGTCGTCGCCGTCGGCGAAGCCGGGCAGCCAGCGCTCGGCCTCGGCGCGGAACGGGCCCTCGGCCTCCAGCTGGCACAGCACGCCGCCGCAGCCCGACAGCGCGCGGCTGACGGCCAGGTACTGCGGCGGCAGCCGGAACTGGCGGGCGAGGGCGCCGGGGCGCATGTCGGAGGCGAGGCCGAGCCCGCGCGCGGTCTGCTCGCGCAGCCACGCGCGCGAGTACCGGAACCGCTCGACGGCGAACGGGGCGGCGTGCGGCGCGACGAGCTCGGCCACCTGGCCGGCGTCGACGTCCGCGTCCGGGTCGAGGAAGCCCTCGTCCCGCAGCACCTCGACCATCTCCTCGGGGTCGCCGAGCGTCCCGATGCGCAGCAGGCGGCCGATCGACCACTGGAGCTCGGCCGGGACGTGCGCCGCGCCGCCGAAGTCCATGACGCCGAGGCGCCCGTCGTCCAGCATCCGGAAGTTGCCGGGGTGCGGGTCGATGTGGATCATCTCGCAGCGGGCCGGGCCCGACAGCAGGAAGCGGAACAGCAGCAGCCCGGCGCGGTCGCGCTCCTCCTGGCCGCCCTCGGCGATCACCCTGGCGAGCGGGGTGCCGCCGAGCCACTCGGTGACGAGGACGTTGCCCGACTGGGCGACGACGGCGGGGACGACGAAGTCGGGGTCGTCCGCGTAGGCGTCGTGGAAGGCCGTCTGGGCGCGGGCCTCGTCGACGTAGTCGAGCTCCTTCTCCAGCCGCCGCTTGAGGTCGGCCACCACCGGCTTGACCTCGACGCCGGGGAACAGCGGGGTGAACAGCCGGCTCAGCCGGGAGATCTGGTTGAAGTCGCTCATCAGCGCCTGCGCGGCGCCGGGGTACTGCACCTTGACGGCGACGGCGCGCCCGTCGTGCCAGACGGCCCGGTGCACCTGCCCGATCGACGCGGCGGCGGCCGGGCGGTCGTCGAACTCGGCGAACCGGTCGCGCCAGTCCTCGCCGAGCCCCTCGGCGAGCACCCGGTGGGTGGTGGCGGCGGGCATCGGCGGCGCCGCCTCCTGGAGCCGGGTGAGGCTCGCGCGGAACGGCCCGGCGACCTCCTCGGGCAGCCCGGCCTCGAAGATCGACAGCAGCTGGCCGACCTTCATCGCGCCGCCCTTGAGCTCGCCGAGCACGGCGAACAGCTGCTCGGCGGTGCGGCGCTGGACCTCCAGCGCGACGGCCTCGGCGGGCCGGCCGATGGTGCGCTTGCCCAGCCCGAGGGCGGTGCGCCCGGCGAATCCGAGCGGCAGGCTGGCGAGCTTGGCGGTCCGCGTCACCGCCCGGCGGGGTATGTCAGTCACGGCTGGACCGCTCCTCGTTCGACGATGCGTCCAATGATCTTCAGCCTCTCATGCGGGTGAATGCCACAAAATGGTCATTCCCCATAAAAGATTCAGCGTTCCCCGGGCCGGAGAGATTCCCCGGACGCGTCCGCGCCCGCTACCGTGCCCTCCCCCAAGCCCTCCCCCGGGTAGGGCCGCAGGAGCAGCGCGACCACCTCCAGGGCCGTGTCGATCTCCGGCTCGGTCCCGCCCAGGAAGTGCGCGTACATGAACGAGTCGGCGATGCGGACGATGGCCTGCGCGAGCGTCCGGGTCGGCAGCGGCACCCGCAGCGCCCCGCGCTCGGTCTCGGCCCGCAGCTCCGCCGCGAGCAGGCCGGTCGCGCGGTCCTCGATCGCGCCCGGCATCGTGGCGAGCCGGACGAACAGCCGGGGCTCGCGCTCGGTGAACGCCTTCAGCGGCGCGGCGTCCACGACCGCGCGCATGAACCGGTCGAGGACGGTGATGATCCGGTCCGCCCCGGTGCCGCTCACGCCCCTGATCACGCCCCGGTAGGTGCGCTCGGTCATGTCGGCGAGGACCGTCCCGAGCAGCCGCTCCCGGCCGCCGACCCACCGGTAGAGGGTGGCGCGGCCGACGCCGAGCTCGGCGGCCAGCGCGGACATGTCGACCGGCTCGCCCCGCAGGTAGTGCGCGGACGCGGCGGCGACCGCCGCGGCGGGGCCGTCGGAGGAGGCCGGACTGCCGCTCATGCGCCCAGCATGACACGCCCGGCGGCGGCGATCGAAAGACTACGGACCGTCATCAAAGGGTAGCTACGGGATGTGACAGAGAAACTGGGGGGTGCCGGCCGGAAGGGCCGGCTGCTGATCATCGGAGGGGCGGAGAACCGGACCTGCGGCGCCGGCCCGCTGGAGACGTTCGTCGAGCTGTCGGGGCACGAGGACGCGCGGATCGTGGTGATGACGACCGCGACCGAGGTGCCGGAGGAGGTCGCGGAGGAGTACACCGCCGTGTTCGGGCGGCTCGGCGTGTCGTCGGTGCGGGAGCTGCGGCTGCTCGGCCGGGCCGCCGCGGACGACGCGGCGACGCTGCGGGCGCTGGAGTCGGCCACGGGGGTGCTGTTCAGCGGCGGCGACCAGTCGCGGATCCGGACCCTCGTCGGGTCCCGCACCAACGAGCTGCTGAAGCGGCGGCTGGAGCAGGAGGGCCTGGTCATCGCGGGGACGAGCGCCGGCGCGACCGCGATGGGGCATTGGATGATCCTCGGCGGCCACGGCCACGAGGTCGCCGCGTCCAGCGTGAAGGTCGGCCCCGGGCTGTCGCTGCTCGACAACGTGCTGATCGACATGCACTTCAACGAGCGCGGCCGGCTGCCGCGGCTGCTGAGCGGCATCGCACTGGACACGCGGCTGCTCGGCGTCGGCATCGACGAGGACACCGCGATCGTGGTCGGCGACGGGCACTTCGCGGTGGTCGGCACGGGCGTCGTCACGGTCGTGGACGCGGGCCAGTCCACGGTCGCCTACGCCGCCGCCGACGACGAGCCGATGGCGATGTTCGACGTGTCGCTGCACCTGCTGCCCGCCGGCTGCTCGTTCCAGATGAACGACCGCCTGCCCGCCATCGGGGCCGTGCGCGGCCCCGAGGAGGAGTGACCCGTGCGGCTCGACTCCGTCCGCCGCCTGGGCGGCCCGAACGTCTACCTGTCCCGGCCCGTGGCCATCGCGCGGCTCGACCTCCAGGGCCTGACCGGCCATGAGACCACCGACCACCCCGGATTCGCCGGCCGGCTCGCGGCGGCGCTGCCCGGGCTGGCCTCCCACCACTGCTCGGCGGGCCGCCCCGGCGGGCTGCTCGACGCGATGGCGCGGGGCACCTACTTCGGCCACGTCACCGAACACGTTGCGCTGGAGCTGTCCGGGCTCATCGGCCGCGAGGTCTACTTCGGCCGGACGGTCGGCGCGGGCGAGCCCGGCCTGTACGACGTGATCCTGGAGTGCCCGCGCGACGAGCCGTCCGGCGGGACGGTCGTGGAGGACCTCGTCACCCTCGCCCTGCGGCTCGTGAACGGCACCCTCTGCGGCCTCGCACCGGACGTGACCGAGGACCTCGCGCGCATCGCGGCCGACCACGAGTCCGGGCGGCTCGGGGTGAGCACCTCGGCGCTGGCCCGCGCGGCGCGCCGCCGGGACGTGCCGGTCCGCCGCGTCGGCGACCTCAACCTGCTCCAGCTCGGCTACGGGCGGCACCGCCGGACCGTCTGGGCGGCGATGACGGACGGCACGTCCGCGATCGGCATGGAGGTCGCGGCGGACAAGCGGCTGGCGCACCGCCTGCTCGCCGAGGCGGGCGTGCCCGTCCCGGACGGCCGGGTGGCGGCGTCGCCCGCCGAGGCCCTGGAGGCGCTGCGCGACATCGGCGCCCCGGTGGTCGTCAAGCCGCTGTCGGGGCACCAGGGGGAGGGCGTGCACGTCGAGCTGACGAGCCCGCCCGAGGTCGTCGCCGCGTTCGCCGCCGCGGCCGGGGACGCCGGCGCGGTGCTCGTCGAGTCCTACGTCCCCGGCGAGGACTACCGGGTCCTGGTCGTCGGCGGCCGGGTGGCGGCCGCCGCGCGGCTCACGGCCGCCCGCCTGACCGGTGACGGGACCTCCACGGTCGCGGCGCTGGTCGAGCGGGTCAACGCCGATCCGGCGCGTGGCGCGGGCCACGACCGGCCGCTGACGCGGCTGGCGCTCGGCGACACCGAGCTCGGGCTGCTCGCCCGGCAGGGCCACGGCCCGGAGACCGTCCCCGCCGCCGGGGAGACGGTGTGGCTGCGGCGCAACGCGAACCTGTCCACGGGCGGCACCAGCCGCGACGTGACCGGCGAGGTCCACCCGGACATCGCCGCGATGTGCGTCCGCGCCGCCGCGACCGTGGGCATGGACGTGTGCGGCATCGACCTGCGGCTGCCCGACATCGCCGCGCCGCCGCCCGCCGAGCGCGGCGCCGCCGGCGTCCTGGAGGTCAACGCCGCGCCGGGGCTGCGCATGCACCTCGCCCCGCACGAGGGGCCGGGCCGGGACGTCGCCGGCGACATCATCGACCTGATGTACCCGCCGGGCGCGCCGTCCCGCGTCCCGATCGTGTCGGTGACCGGCACGAACGGCAAGACCACCACCGTCCGGATGATCGCGCACATGCTGCGGCTGGGCGGGCTGCGGACCGGGATGACGAGCACGGAGGGGGTGTACGTCGGCGGGCGGCTCGTGCACCGGTCCGACGCGTCCGGGCCGCGGTCCGCGGAGATGGTGCTCGGCGACCGGTCGGTGGAGGCGGTCGTGCTGGAGACGGCGCGGGGCGGGATCGTGCGCCGCGGCCTCGGCTACGACCGCGCGGACGTCGCGGTCGTCACCAACATCACCCGCGACCACCTCGGCATGGACGGCACGGAGTCGCTGGACGACCTGGTCGACATCAAGGCGCTGGTCGCCGAGGAGATCCGCCGCGGCGGGCACCTCGTCCTGAACGCCGAGGACGACGCGGCCGCGGGCCTCGCCGGGCGGGCGGCGGTCCGCGCCCGCGAGCCGGTGCTGCGCTACTTCGCGCTGTCGCCGGACGCGCCCCGCGTGGCCGCGCACCTGCACAGTGGAGGCACCGCCTACTTCGTGGAGCACGGGTGGCTGACGGAGGCGCGCGGCGGGCGCCGCACCCGCGTGCTCCCGGCCGACGAGGTCGCGGGCGCGTTCGGCGGCGACGCCGCGCACGTGATCGCCGACGCGCTCGCCGCGGTGGCCGCCGCCCGCGCCCTCGACGTCCCGGTGGACGTCCTCGCCGGCGCGCTGCGCACCTTCGAGCCGCACGCGCTGAACCCGGGGCGGGGCTGCGTGTACCGGGTCGGCGCGCGTCCCGTCCTGGTGGACTACGCGCACAACCCGGCGGCGGCGGAGGCGATGGGCGCCCTCGTCGGGCGGCGCTGGGGCCGTGCCGGCGTCGCCGCGGTCACGCTGCCCGGCGACCGGTCCGACGAGCTGGTGCGGGAGACCGCGCGGGCGATCGCGGGGACGTTCGACCGCGTCGTCGTCTACGAGGACGAGGACCTGCGCGGCCGGCGGCCCGGCGAGATGACCCGGCTGATCGTCGAGGGGCTGCGGGCGGGCCGCCCGGACGTGCGGCCCCATCCGGCCGGCGACCTCAAGGGGGCGCTGACGGCGGCGCTGGACATCGCGGGGCCGGACGAGCCGGTCCTGCTGCTCTACGAGAGGCTGGCGCCGGTCGCCGAGCTGCTCGACACGCTGGGCGCCGTGCCGGGCGGCTGAGCGGCGGCCCCGCTCGCGGCCCCGCCGGCGGCTCCGTTGACGGGACGGCCGGCGGGACGGGGCGGGCGGATCAGGAGCACGGTCGCCGCCAGCAGGGACAGCACGACGATGCCGTCCAGCCAGTAGTGGTTGGCGGTGCTCACGACGACGGCGACGGTGGCGAGGGGGTGCAGGAGCCACAGCCACCGCCAGCGCGTCCGCGACGTGACGATGAGGCCCATCGCGACGACGGCGGCCCAGCCGATGTGCAGGGACGGCATGGCCGCGTACTGGTTGGCCATGGTGTCGGTCTGCGGCGCCCCGTAGACCGCGGGGCCGAACCGGGCGCCGGTGTCGATGAGCCCGGTGGCGGCCAGCATCCGCGGCGGCGCGAGCGGGACGAGCAGGTGCAGCACGAGCCCCGCGCCCGTGAGCGCCACGACGACCCGCCGGATCCACCGGTAGTGGGCGGGGCGCCGCAGGTAGATCCACAGCAGGAACGCCGCGGTCGCCGGGAAGTGCACGTAGGCGTAGTAGCAGTTGGCGGCGTGGACGAGGGCCTCGCTGTGCAGCAGCCCGTGCTGGACGGCGGTCTCGCTGGGCAGCCGCGCGGCGCGTTCGAGGTCCCAGACGCCGCGGGCGTTGGCCAGCGCCTCCGACACCCGGCCGCTCGCCAGCAGCCGCCCGAGCTTGTACACCCCGAACAGCAGGACGATCAGGACGAGCTCGCGGACGGGGCGGGGCCGCCCGCCCGGTCCGCCGCCGCACCGGGAGCGTCCGTCCCGTACCGGTCCGCGCAGCCGCGCGAACGAACTGGCAGGCCGGGGCGGCTGCTCAAGGAGGCTCATGTGCTGTCCTTTGCGGGGTGGGCCCGCCGGCCCGGGGTTCCCGGCGCGGCGGCGTACGGCGCGGGGCCGGGCCGCCCCCGGTCGGAGGCGGCCCGGGCCCGTCAGGTGCGGGCGGTGTCGAGCTCGCGCTCGCCGGGGCGGGCGGCGCCGCCGTCGTCGAGCAGATGCCGAAGCCTCTCACCTTCGACGTCGACGTTGGGGACGGCGCGCGCCAGCCACCGCGGCAGCCACCAGGCGGCGCGGCCGAACAGCGCCATCACCGCCGGGACGATCGTCATCCGGACGACGAAGGCGTCGAAGGCGACGCCCGCGGCCAGCGCGAAGCCCATCATCTTGATCATCGATTCGGACGAGGCCACGAAGCCCGCGAACACGGCGATCATGATGACGGCGGCGGCGGTGACGACGCGTGCGCCGTGCCGGAACCCGGTCACGACCGCCGCGCCCGGCTCGGCGCCGTGCACGAACTCCTCCCGCATCCGGGTGACCAGGAAGACCTGGTAGTCCATGGCGAGGCCGAACACCACGCCGATCAGGAAGATCGGCATCATGCTCATGATCGGGCCGGTCTCGGCGACGCCGAGCAGCCCGGCGAGCCAGCCCCACTGGAACACCGCGACGACGGCGCCGAAGGTCGCCGCGACCGTGAGCAGGAAGCCGAGCGTGGCCTTCAGCGGCACCAGCAGCGACCGGAACACGAGCATGAGCAGCAGGAACGCCAGGCCGACGACGAGCGCCAGGTAGGGCAGGAGGGCCTGGCCGAGCTTCGCCGACACGTCGATCGCGATCGCGGTCTGCCCGGTCACCATGGCCCGCGCGCCGGTGGCCGCGCGCAGCCCGTCCCCGCGGTCGCGGATCGCCGAGACGAGGTCCTCGGTCGCGGCGGTGCTCGGGCCGCTCTTCGGCACCACGGTCAGCACGGCCGTGTCGCCGGACGGGCCGGTCGCCGGCGCGGTCACCGCGGCGACGTCGCCGAGGCCCTTCACCTCGGCGGCGAACCGCTCGGCGGGCGCCTTGGCCGCGCCGCCCCGCCCGGCGTCCACGACGACCATGAGCGGGCCGTTGAAGCCGGCGCCGAAGCCCTCGTCGAGCAGGTCGTAGGCCTTGCGCTGGGTGCTGGACGGCGCGGCGACCTCGTCGCCGGGCAGCCCGAGCCGCAGGTCGAGGGCAGGGACGGCGATCACGGCCATCCCGGCGACGGCGGCCAGCAGCACCGGCAGCGGGCGGCGGACGATGAACCGGGCCCACCGCTCCCCCAGCGGCGGCCGGCCGTGCGCCGGGCGCCCGCCGCGCAGGCCGGGCAGCCACCCGCCCATGACCTTGCGTCCGGCGAAGCCGAGCAGCGCGGGCAGCAGGCTGAGCGCGATGAGGACGGCGACCACCACGGCGAACGCGGCGGCCAGCCCCATCTCGGTGAGCAGCGGGATGCCGACGACCGCGAGGCCCGCGAGCGCGATCACCACGGTGAGGCCCGCGAAGACCACCGCGGAGCCGGCCGTGCCGACCGCGCGTCCCGCGGCCTCCTCGCCGGGCCGTCCCTCCTCCAGCTCATGCCGGTAGCGGGAGACGATGAACAGGGCGTAGTCGATGGCGACGGCGAGCCCGAGCATCAGCGCGAGCGTGGACGTGGTGGAGCTCATCTCGAACAGGCCGGTCGCCGCGGTGATGCCCGCCATCGCGATGCCGACGCCGAGGATCGCGTTGAGCAGCGGCAGCCCGGCCGCGATGAGCGACCCGAACGTGATGATCAGCACGACGGCCGCGACCGCGACGCCGATGATCTCGGTGGCGCTCTGCTCGGGCATCGCCTCGGTCGCGGTGCCGCCCATCTCCACCTGGAGCCCGGCGGCCCGGCCCGGGCCGGCCGCGGCGGCGAGCGCGTCCCGCGCCCCGTCCGTCACGTCGATCGGCGGCACCTTGTAGGTGACCTGCGTGTAGGCGATCCGCCCGTCCCGGGAGACGAAGCCCGTCTGGAAGGGGTCGACGACCGAGGCGACCTGCGGCGCCGTCCGCAGCTTCGCGACGACCTGCCCGACCGCGGCCTTCGCGGCCGGGTCGGTCACCTTCGCCCCGGACGGCGCGGCGAACACGACCCGCGCCAGGGCGCCGTCGGCGGACGCCTGCGGCATCCGCTCCTCCAGCAGGTCGATCGCCTTCTGCGACTCGGTGCCGGGGATCGAGAAGTCGTTGCTGGTGGGGCCCTTGAGCGCCGCGGCGCCGATCCCGAAGAGGACCAGAAGCCCCACCCAGATCAGCGCGACGAGCCTGCGCCGCCGGAAGGAGAACCGGCCGAGCCGGTAGAGGAAGGTGGCCAAGGAACTGTCCCATCGGTCACTGGGAGGGCGGTCACTGGAGGGTGGGGGGAGGCGGCCGTCAGCTGGACGGCCCGGCCGGGGGTGCGGGGAGGCCCGCGCGGAGCTGCGCGAAGGCGGAGTCGATCAGCTCGGGCAGGTCGGCGCCGGTACCGCCGTCCGCCCACAGGTCGACGGCGGTGCGCATGGCGAGCGCCGCCGCCCCCGCGAGCAGGTGCGGGTAGAGGTCGCGGCGCGCCTCGGTGCCGGTGCGCCCGGCGACGACCTCGGCGATCTGCCGCTGCATCTCGCCGAGCCCGCAGAGCTGGCTGGCGACCAGGGCGGGGTTCCGCTTGACCACGCGCGCCAGCGCGATGGTCTCGTCCCGCCCGTCGGCGGGCAGCACCACGCCGGTGACGACGTGCCGGATCGCGTCCCAGATCGGCTCGCCCGCCGGGCGGGCCCGCAGCCCGTCGATCACGGCGCGCGCCCCGTCGGTGAGCGGGGCGACGATCGCCTCCTCCTTGGAGGCGAAGTAGTTGTGGAACGTGCGGGCGGAGACGCCCGCCTCGGCGGCGATCCCCTCGACCGTCACCCGCTCCACGCCGTGCTCGACCGCCAGCCGCGCGGCCGCGCGGCTGAGGGCCTCGCGGGTCGCGACCTTCTTGCGCTCACGCAGCCCCATCTCCGACATGTCCTCCACCGTAGGACAAACTTGCGCGATCGGCAAAATTGCAGGAGCTGACAAGTTACGTGATGTGCATCTCATCCACGGCGGGTCACCACTCGTGACGGACCGCCGCCGCGCCTCCGACCAGGCCGCCCCGGCGGCGGCACCCCAACGACGAGCGCCCTCAACGACGAGCGCCCTCAACGACGAGCGCCCCAACGACGAGCGCCACCAACGACGAGCGCGCCCAACGACGACGGCGCCCCCGCCGGCCGGGCGGGGGCGCCGTCGTGAACGGATCAGCCTGCGTGAGGCTCCGCGCCTCAGGCGAGAGGGAGTCCCACATAGTTCTCGGCCAGCGTCGTCGCCGCGGCCTCCGAGGACGTGACGTACTCCAGATGCGAGCGCTGCAACCGCCGCGCGAACTCGTCCGCCTCCGGATCGGCGTGCAGCAGCGTCGTCATCCAGTACGAGAAGTGCTCGGCCCGCCAGACCCGCCGCAGGCACGTCGCGGAGTAGTCGTCGAGCAGGCGCTCCGAACCCGTCTCGTACCGCTCCGCCAGCGCCCGGGCGAGCACGGTGACGTCCGAGACCGCCAGGTTCAGGCCCTTCGCCCCGGTCGGCGGGACGATGTGCGCCGCGTCCCCGGCGAGGAACAGCCGGTCGTGGCGCATCGGCTCGGCGACGAAGCTGCGCATCGGCGTCACCGCCCTGTCGGTGATCGGCCCCTCCCGCAGCCTCCAGCCGTCGCCGGTCGCGAACCGCGCCGCCAGCTCGTCCCAGATCCGGGCGTCGGACCAGGCGCCGAGGTCCTCGTCCGGGGCGACCTGGAGGTAGAGGCGGGAGACCTTCGGCGAGCGGAGGCTGTGCAGCGCGAACCCGCGGTCGGAGTGCGCGTAGATGAGCTCGTCCGTGGACGGCGGGACGTCCGCGAGGATCCCGAGCCACGCGAACGGGTAGTCGCGGGCGAACGTCCGGATGCCCGGGACGGCGGGCCTGCTCACCCCGTGGAAGCCGTCGCAGCCCGCCACGTAGTCGCAGTCGAGCGTCTCCACCCGGCCCTCGTGCCGGAACGTCACGCTCGGCGCGGACGCGTCGATCTCCAGGACCTCCGCCTCGAACCGCACGTCGCCGCCGTCCGCCAGCCGCAGCGCCACCAGGTCCTTGACGATCTCGGTCTGCGCGTAGACCGTCACCGTGCGGCCGGTCATCTCGGTGAGCGGGATCCGGTGCCCCGCGCCGCCGAACCGCAGCTCAAGGCCGTGGTGGACGAGGCCCTCGCGGTCGAGGCGCTCCCCCGCGCCGCTCTCGCGGAGCACGTCCGTCGTGCCCTGCTCCAGCATCCCGGCCCGCTGCCGCTGCTCCACGTAGCGGCGGTCGCGGCTCTCCAGGACCACCGAGGCGATCCCCCGCCGGTGCAGCAGCTGCGACAGCAGCAGCCCCGCCGGGCCGCCGCCCACGATCGCGACCTGGGTGCGCATCGAGCCTCCTCGTCATGGACGTCCTCCGCGATGGTCCCGCGTGAAGCCGCAGGTTCAGGCCCCGGCCTTCCGCTCGGCGGAAAGCGCGTCCGGCCGGCCCCGCCAGTGCGCGGCCACGTCCCGCGACAGCGCCCGCGCCGCCGTCGTGAGCGGCGGCAGCAGCCGCCGCAGGTCGGCGCTGCGCGTCCGCGACACGAGCGACAGCGCCGCGACCACCGCGCCCTCCGCGTCGCGCACCGGGGCGCCGACGGACGCGGCGCCGAGCGTCATCTCGTCGCGGGTCACCGAGTACCCGGACCGCCGGACCTGCTCCACGCAGCGCCGCAGCTCCTCCGGATCGGTGATCGTCCGCGGGGCGTGCCGGGGCAGCCCGCCCGCCAGCACCGCCTCCCGGACCTCCGCCGGCGCGTACGCCAGCAGCACCTTGCCGACCCCGGTGGCGTGCAGCGGCAGCGTCGCGCCGACCTGCGTCACGACCGGCACCGACCGCGTCCCGCGCAGCCGCTCGACGACCAGCACCCGCCGGTCCCGCAGCACCGCGAGCTGGACGTTGTCGTGCGTGGCCTCGTACAGGTCCTCCATGTGCGGCAGCGCGAGCTCGCGGAGGCCGGTGACCGCGGGCGCCTGGCTGCCGATGCGCCACAGCCGGGTGCCGATCCGGTACGTCCCGTCCGGGACCCGCTCCAGGAACCCGCCCGCGACGAGCTCCCCGACGAGCCGGTGCCCGGTCGCGAGCGGCAGGCCGGACCGGCGGCAGATCTCGCTGAGGTTCAGGCGCACGTCGCCGAGGGCGAAGGCGTCCAGGATGGCCATCACCTTCCCCGCCACGCTGATCGGCCGCGCGCGCTCAGCCATTCCCCTCAGCCATGCCCTTCCGGCCCGTGCCCCTTCCGGCGGCCGCCACCGCGGCGATCACTCCTCCTCGGCCAGTACCCGCTGGGCGACGGCGAACGCCGAGTTGGCCGCCGGGACGCCGCAGTAGATCGCGGTCTGGAGGAGGACCTCCTTGATCTCGTCGCGGGTCAGCCCGTTGCGGAGCGCGGCCCGGACGTGCATGGCGAGCTCCTCCAGGTGCCCGCCCGCGACCATCGCGGTCAGCGTGATGCAGCTCCGCGTCCGGCGGTCGAGCCCGGGACGGCTCCAGATCTCCCCCCACGCGTACCGGGTGATCAGGTCCTGGAAGTCGGCGGTGAACGCGTCCGTCCGGGCCTGCGCGCGGTCGACGTGCGCGTCCCCCAGCACCTCGCGGCGGGTCTTCATGCCCTCGGCGTGCCGCCGCTCGTCCGTCATGTCCTGGTCGCGGCTCAACGGGACGTCCCCTTCCACGTGCGGTCCAGATGCGCGGTGATCGCCTCGGTGACGGCCTCGGGCCGCTCGGCGTTCGCCAGGTGCCCGGCGCCCTCCACGATGACGAGGCGGGCGTCCGGGATGCCGTCCGCGAGCCGGTCGGCGTGGCCCCGCGGCGGCGTCGGGACGTCCTCCGCCCCGGCGACGACGAGCGTCGGCGCGGCGATCTCCCCGAGCCGGTCCGCGGCGTCGAAGCGCGCGAGGGCGTCGCAGCAGGCCGCGTACCCGGCCGGGTCGGCGGCCGCGACCATCGCCACGTAGGGCGCGGCGCCGCCGAAGCCCGGCGTGAACCAGCGGCCCGCGGCGGCCTCGGCCACCGGCCCCATGCCCTTCCCGCGGACGAGCGCGGCGCGTTCCCGCCACGGCCCCGGCTCGCCGAACCGCGGCGACGTGCAGCACAGCACGAGGCTGCCGACGCGCTCCGGGGCCCGCAGCGCGAGCTCGGCGCCGATCGCGCCGCCGAGCGACACCCCGGCGTAGGCGGCCTCGGCAACGCCGAGCCGGTCGAGCAGCGCGGCGACGCCGTCCGCGAGGTCGCCGACGGTGAACGGGCCGTCCGGGACCGGCGCGCCGCCGTGCCCGGGCAGCTCGAACCGGACCACCCGCCACCGCTCGGCCAGGGCGGGCAGCTGCGGTTGCCAGAGGTCGGCCGTGGTACCGAGGGACGGGCCGAGGACGACGACGGGCGCGTCCTCCGGCCCGTCGAGGCGATGGCGCGGCACGGGCGCCGGTACGGGCTGGGTCACGCGCGGCTCCTCCGGTAGGCGGCGACGGCCCGGTCGACCAGGGCGGTCGCGGCACCGGGGCCCGGGTCCTCGCCGAGCACGGCGAGCAGGCCGTCGAGGTTGGCGCGCATCCGCTCGGGGCGCACCTCCAGGCCGGACAGCAGCTCGGCGGCGGTCTCGGCGGCGCCGCCGGTGAGGCGCAGGCACTCGCGGAGCGGCTGCCACTCGGCGTGCCACTCCCCCGCCGGGCGCTCCAGCGGCGCGGCCTGCGCCGCGAGCACCACCTGCGCGTACGCGGGGACCTGGAGCGCGGCGGACCGGACCAGCGTCGCCAGCGCCGGGTTCCGCTTGTGCGGCATCGCGGACGAGCCGCCCCTGCCCGGCCCGGCCGCCTCGGCGACCTCGTCCACCTCGCTCTGGGCGAGCAGCCACACGTCCGTGCCGACCTTGCCGAGGGCCCCGGCGGTCAGCGCGAGCGCCGCGGCGAGCTCGGCGACGGGCGTGCGGCGCGTGTGCCACGGCAGCAGCGGCTCGGCCAGGCCCGTCTCGGCCGCGAACGCCGTGACGAGGTCGAGCCCCTGGTCGCCGTAGGCGTTCAGGGTTCCGGCGGCACCGCCGAGCTGCACCGGCAGCGGGACGGCGGCCAGCCGGTCGCGGGCCTCCAGGACGCCGAGCAGCCAGCCCGCAGCCTTCGCCCCGAACGTCGTCGGCAGCGCCTGCCGCCCGAGCGTCCGGCCGGCCATCGGCGTGCCGCGGTGCCGTTCCGCGAGCCCGGAAAGGGCGTCCAGTGCCCGGTCGAGATGGGCGAGGGCGGCGCGCCTGGTCCGGGCCGCGACGAGCATCGCGGCGGTGTCGACGATGTCCTGGCTGGTGGCGCCCCGGTGGACGTGCTCGCCCGCCGGGCCGGCCAGCTCCCGCAGGTCGGCGACCAGCGGGACGACCGGGTTGCCCGCCCCCCGCGCCCGCCGCGCCACGTCCGCGAGGTCGATCCGCCCGGACGCGGCGGCCCGGGCGATCAGCTCCGCCGCGTCCGCCGGGATGATCCCGAGTTTCGCCTGCGCGCGGGCGAGCGCCGCCTCCGCGTCGAGCATCGCCGCCAGGCAGGCCGCGTCGCCCGTGGCGGCCTCGGCCTCCGTCCCGGCGCGGACGGGCGACAGCAGCCCCGCGTCGGGCGCGGGACCGGCCGGTCGGTCAGAATCCAAGGAAGACAGTCTCCCGCTCGCCTTGCAGGTGGATGTCGAAACGGTACTCCCGCTCGCCCTCCCGCTCGGCGATCAGGGTCGCGCGCCGCTCGGCCGGGACCTCCGCGAGCAGCGGGTCGGTGCCGTGGGCCGCGCCGTCCTCGGGGAAGTACAGCCGGGTGAACACGGGCTTGAGCAGCCCCCGCGCGAACACCAGCACCGCGATGTAGGGCGCGCCCTCCCCGACCGGGCCGGGCTTCACCGTGCCGAACCAGTAGCCGCCCGCCGCGTCGGTGGGGCAGCGCCCGAAGCCGGAGAAGTCGTGCCCGGCCCGCACGAGGCCGCCCGGCCGCCGCGGGATCTCGCCCGACCCGTCGGCCTGCCAGATCTCGACCAGCGCGTCCGGCACCGGCTCGCCCGCGCCGTCGAGGACCCGGCCGCGCACGCGGATCGCGTCCGGCCGCCAGCCGGGCACGAGCTCCGAGCCGCCCTCGTAGGGCAGCCCGTACCCGAAGAACGGGCCGACGGTCTGGGACGGGGTGGTCATCAGGCCTCCATCGGGGTGTCGCCGAGCACGATGTCCCACTGGTGGCCGAGCGCCCATTCCGGGACGGTGGTGTCCATGTCGAACCGGCAGATCAGCTTCTCGCGGTCCTCCTGCCGCGGGATCGACTGGAAGATCGGGTCGAACGGGAACAGCGGGTCGCCGGGGAAGTACATCTGGGTGACCAGCCGCTGCGTGAACGCCGTCCCGAACACCGAGAAGTGGATGTGCGCGGGCCGCCAGGCGTTGTGGTGGTTGCGCCACGGGTAGGCGCCCGGCTTGATCGTGACGAACCGGTAGCGGCCGTCGGCGTCGGTGAGGCACCGCCCCGCGCCGGTGAAGTTCGGGTCGAGGGGCGCCGGATGCTGGTCGGCCAGGTGCGGGTAGCGGCCCGCGGCGTTCGCCTGCCACACCTCGACCAGCGCGTCGGGCACCGGGCGTCCCGCGCCGTCCAGCACCCGCCCGGTCACGATGATCCGCTCGCCGATCGGCTCGCCGGAGTGCTGCCTGGTGAGGTCGTTGTCGAGCCGCCCGAGCTCCTGGTGCCCGAAGACCGGCGAGGTCAGCTCCACGCTGTCCGGGCCGAGCTTCGGCATCACCAGCTCCCGCGCCGGAGCGCGGAGGACCGTGCTCCGGTAGCCCGGGGACAGGTACGGGGGGTGGGGGTCCGTCATGCCGTCTTCCCTTCTGCCGCGGCGCGTTCGAGCCGCTCCGGCTCCGTGGCCGCGCGGATCTCCTCGGTGATCGCCCCGGGGGCCGTCCCGACCAGGACGAGCCCCTCGTCCGTCACGTCCAAGCCGGTGATGACGGGCTCGACGCAGCCCTTGCCGGTGCGCGGCAGCGAGCACTCTCCGACGCTCATCGGGGAGCCGTCCCAGGCGGTGTGCCCCATCACGACGACCACCCGGCGAGCCCCGTGCACGAGACCCACCGCCTTGATCGTCTTGCCGGGCGCCGACCGGTTGGCCAAGTCGCCCCGCGCCGAGCCTCGCGATGTCGATGCGGCCGCCGAGGTACCGGCGCGCGAACTCCTTGTTCTCGCCCACGTAGGAGTCCATCGCGCGGGCGATGCGGCGCGCGGCGAGCAGCTCTTCCCGAACCCCTTGCCGCCCAGCCCGGAGGTGTTCGCCACGACCCGCAGGTCCCGCGAGCCCCGCTCGAAGGTCAGGACCGTGGGCACCCCGCAGGGCCCGAAGCCGCCGACGGCGAGCGAGGCCCCGTCACCGATGCCGGCGACGGCCTCCGCAGCCGACCCCACGACCTCGTCCATGCGCCTCCGCTTCCGCTCCGGCGGACCAGGGCCCGCCACTGCCCCCAGCCTGGCAGCCACCTCCCGCGGCGCCGTCCCGGGGTTTCCGCTGAGCGGAAGGAGCGGAGCGCGATCAGAGGTGCTCGGGCAGCCCGAACTTCGCGAACAGCGTGGTGTCGAAGAACGCGGAGACCTGCGAGACCCCCTCCCCCGTGATCGTCAGGACCTGGAGGTGGAAGGGCCGGTGCACCCCGTCCGCGTCCCGCCGGTACAGCCCGAACGCCGGCTGCCCGTTCGCCGCCGTCGGGACCATCCGCAGCTCCCCCGGCTCCGGCGCGCACTGGGTCTTGATGAGCCGGATGATCGAGTCGACGCCCTGGAACCACTCGGGGAACGGCGGCATCTCCCACACCGCGTCCTTCTTGAACAGCTCCACCAGCGACGCGATGTCGGCGTCGTCGAACGCCCGCGCGTACTTCTCCAGCAGCTCCCGCTGGTCCGGGTCGGACGGCTCGACCAGCTCGTCCCGGACGGGGGCGGCCTCCTCCAGCTGCGCCCGCGCCCGCTGGAGCGCGCTGTTCACCGCCGCGGTCGAGGTCTCCAGCAGCTCGGCGACCTCGGCCGCGCGCCACTTCAGGACGTCCCGCAGGATCAGCACGACCCGCTGCCGCGGCGGCAGGTGCTGAAGCGCCGCGACGAACGCCAGCCGCGTGCTCTCCCGGGCCGCGACGATCGACGCCGGGTCCGCCGCGTCCGCGCCGATCACGGCGTCGGGAACCGGCTCCAGCCACGGCACCTCCGGCGAGGCCACCACGGGCCGCTCCGGCTCGGAGGCCGGCGTCCCGAGCCCCGACGGCATCGGCCGGTGCCCCCGCTGGTCGATCGCCGTCAGGCACACGTTCGTGGCGATCCGGTACAGCCACGTCCGCAGCGACGACCGCCCCTCGAAGCCCTCGTACGACCGCCACGCCCGCAGGAACGTCTCCTGGACGAGGTCCTCGGCATCGTGGATGGACCCCGACATCCGGTAGCAGTGCGCGAGTAACTCGCGCCGGTACGGGTCGGCCAGCTCCTCGAACCCCTGCTCCTGGTCAACGACGCTGCTCATGTGATCCCTCCCACTCCGCGGACGTTGCCCCGACCGTAGACGCCCCCACCGACAGAACGAAAGAGCCACCGCCTCAAACCGATTCGTCCTAGAAACGGCATGGATCGGAAGAAACGTGCACCTACGAGTCAGTAGGAAGCGAAGTTGGCGCCGATGTCATTGAATGGCCACACAAGACTTACTCATACGCTTAAACTTGCTTGCCGAAGGCGATCATCGTCCTTTACCCACGGTAGATCACTCTGGGTACTGACTTGACAACCGGCTGCGACCGCATCGCTGGCCGAAGGAGGATTAGGTGACGATGGCCCGGCGATCCGGCTTGGAATCCCGCGGATCCGGTCTCCCGGACGTCGAGGGGGATCCAAGGTTGGCCGTCGCGTGGCGCAAAGCGTCCGCGAGTTCGGACATGGACTGCGTGGAGGTCGCTTCGACCGGCGGGTCCATACTGATTCGCGACTCGAAGGACGCCGAGCACCGAGTCGTGCTGGCCTTGCCACGGCAAGCCTTCGCCGACCTGCTCTCCAGCCTCCGGAGCGGTCATCTCCACTGAGCGGCCCGGCGCAGCCTGACGCACTCTTCCCCGTACGGGCGGTTCAGCCCATCGAAGAGACGATGCCCTCGATGAAGGGGCGTGCCTCACCTGGCGGCAGGGCCAGTTGCCTGAGGTTCTCGAAGGCCGCGCGGTAGTCGGTGACGCGCGTGTCGCGGTCGACGACGGTCAATGCCGACGCGCCCACGTTCTCGAGCCACAGCACGTCGTTCAGCCGGGGATCGGCGAACTCAAGGATCGTGAAGTTACCGAGCAACCCGAAGTGCGCCCCTTTCGAGAACGGGATGATCTCGATCGTCACGTTCGGCTTCTCCAGCATGTCGAGGATGTGGCGCAGTTGACGCGGCATGATCTCGGGATCGACCTGCCCGCCGACGCGTCGTTGCAGGACGGCTTCATCGATGACCATGCGGAGCTGCGGCAGTTCGCTCCGGTTGAAGATCTCCTCCTGCCGCCGGAGACGAACCTCGACGACGATGTCGCGCTGGTCGGGGGCCTGCACGAACTCCTTGGTGAGCGCGGTCGCGTACTCCTCGAGTTGGAGAAGGCCGGGGACGACGAGCGGCGTGAAGCTGCGGATGATGGAGGCGCCCATCTCGTAGCCTATGTACTGCAGATAGTCTGAACTCAGCTCCCTCTTGTAGAGGTTCCACCAAGCCCGCTGCCGGGCATCGCGAGCGATCTCGGTCAGCCTGGTGACCTGGGGGTCGCCTTCCGGGATGCCGTAGTAGCGCAGCAGGGCCTGCAGGTCGGTGGTGGAGACGCCCACCGTGCCGCCCTCGATGCGGATGAGCTTGGAGGTCGACCAGTCGAGCGCGGCCGCCACCTGGTCCTGCGTCGCGCCGTTCTCCTGCCGGAGGCGCTGGAGCTCACTGGTCAGGATCGCGCGTTGGACCACCGGTCCAGGCCCGGAAGGCATGCCCATGTCGGCCCCTTCGCTCGCCCAGCAAAGATCATATTTGACTCTCCTCGCGAACGGCCACGTCGCTGTTCGCCGCCCTTCGAGATGCTCACCTTAAGTCAGCGAGGTGGCAGACTGCCATAGACGCCACTTGCGAGTTGGCACAATGCCCGCCGGACGACAGCAACCCTCAATCCGGAACCTCGCAGATGGCTTCGTGTCGCACTGCGTCGCACGACTCAATTCTGTGCGACATCTGGGGCGGTTACGGGACAGCGGCCGGTCCCGCCCGTATTCGGGCGTGATCAAACGGTGTTTGCGGATACAAGAACTCCGATGACCTGCGTGAACGCGGGATCCAGCGTGCGGCGCCACCCGTCTGCACGCCGGGCGGCACCACGCGTGGTGTCCGTTTGCCAGTTATCGGCTTGGCAGGTGAGAGAAAGAGATCTGCGATCTGCCTGGAGGCAAGTCATCTCCAGGCAATCAGCTCACGGCAGGCACACTTCCGATGGCGGCCGACAATGAAGAAGTGAGCGGTTGCAGGCAAAGTCGTCAGGCGAGCCGATCGCTCGTTCCGCACGATGACGGGGCCCTGAAAAGGCAGGATCCTGACAGAGATCGTGACGCCGAATCCCGAAAGGTCTCGATCGTCGATGAGCGTTCGCGCAGGTGACGGGTTGCCGACACCGCTCACCTTTCCTGAAGGCTACACCTCACTTATCGCCGTGGACATAGTGTCCTTCGGCGCTCCGGAGCGCGACGAGGCGATCCAAGCCCAGTTGCGGCAGTTGATGTACGTGCGCCTGCGGAAGGCGTTCGAGATCACGTGCCTGCCGTGGCTCGCCTGCTACGTGGAGGACCGCGGGGACGGGGCGCTCATCGTCCTGCCGCCTGACGTCCCGGCCTATCTGCTGCTCGATCCGCTCGCGCACCACCTGAAGGCCGTGCTCCGGCACGGCAACCGGCTCTACAGCCGCGCTCTGCAGATGCGGTTGCGGGTCGCGGTGAACGCGGGCTTCGTCCACAGAGATGCCTACGGCGTGGTGGGCCATGCCGTGAATCACCTCTTCCGGTTCCTGGACGCGCCGGCGTTCAAGGAGGCGATCAGTCTTTCCGAGGCGGAGGTGGGCCTCATCGTGTCGGACCGGCTGTACGGCGATGTGGCCGGGAGCGGGGGGTATGTCGACCAAGCGCAGTACCGGCCCGTGCAGGTGGTCTGCAAGGAGACCAAGGCTGACGCTCATGTCTGGTTGTCTCGGACGAGCGTCCCGGAACCGTGGGCGGCGGATCCGCGTGATGAGCGGGAGGCGGATCCGGCGCGCTGACCGTTCGCACAGAATCTTCACGGGATCTGACCGGTTCGTACGGGCTTGCACAACATCGTGGGGGCATGCGCGTGAAGATGATCCTGCCCGCCCTGACCGAGGCGACGTCGCCGTTCTTCAGGCCGATCAAGTACTCGCTGTTCCCGCCGCTCGGGCTCGCCACGCTGGCGGGGTACCTCGGGCCCGACGACGAGGTGACGATCACCGACGAGCACGTCCAGAAGGTGGACCTGTCGGACGAGCCGGACCTCGTGGTGATCCAGGTCTACATCACCTCCGCGCGCCGCGCGTACGAGCTGGCCGACCACTACCGCGCGCGGGGCGTGCGGGTGTGCCTCGGCGGGCTGCACGTGACGTCGCTGCCCGAGGAGGCCGCGCGGCACGCCGACACGATCTTCTGCGGGCCCGGCGAGGACATCTGGCCGCGGTTCCTGGACGATCTGCGCGCCGGCCGCCCGGCGCCGCGGTACGACTCGTCGGAGCGGACGCTCGCGGAGCTGCCGCCCATCCGGCGCGACCTGATCGACCGGCGGCGGTACCTGGTGCCGAACTCGATCGTGGTGTCGCGGGGGTGCCCGCACGTGTGCGACTTCTGCTACAAGGAGGCGTTCTTCGAGGGCGGCAAGTCGTTCTACACGCAGACGGTGGACGCGGCGCTGGCCGAGATCGAGCGGTTGCCGGGGCGGCACCTGTACTTCCTGGACGACCATCTGTTCGGGAACGCCCGGTTCGCGGGGGCGCTCTTCGACGGGATGCGGGGCATGGGGCGGCTGTGGCAGGCCGCCGGGACGGTGCAGGCGGTGCTGCGCCCGGGGCTGCTGGAGAAGGCCGTGGAGTCGGGGCTGCGGAGCCTGTTCGTGGGCTTCGAGACGGTGAACGCGGGGAACCTGGCGGAGCAGCGGAAGTGGCAGAACATCGACCGCGACTACGGGCAGGTGATCCGGCGGCTGCACGACCACGGGGTGATGGTCAACGGCAGCTTCGTGTTCGGGATGGACGAGGACGACCCGAGCGTGTTCGAGCGGACGGTGGAGTGGGCGGTCGGGCAGGGCATCGAGACCGCGACGTTCCACATCCTGACGCCGTATCCGGGGACGCGGCTCTACGAGCGCATGGAGAAGGCGGGGCGGCTCGTCCACCGGGACTGGGACCGGTACGACACGCGCACCGTGGTCTTCAAGCCCGCGAAGATGACGGCGCGGCAGCTGGAGGACGGGTACTGGCGGGCCTATCGCGACTTCTACCGCTGGGGGTCCATCCTCAAGGGGGCGTCGAGCAAGCCGACGCTGCGGGGGAAGGCGCGGCACGCGGCCTACGCGGGCGGGTGGAAGAAGTTCGAGCCCGCCTGGGACCTGGTGATCCGCGCCCGGAAGGCGGGGCGGGCGCTGCCGGTGCTGGAGGCGATCCTCGGCGGTTTCGGGGCGCGGCCCGCGAAGTGACCTCAGGCGTGCGGTTCGATCATGGTGACGCCGGGGCCGCTCATCGCCGCCAGCGCGGCGGGCGCGTCCGCGAGCGGGAGGACGCGGCTGACCAGCAGGTCGGGGCGGACGGCGCCGGAGCGGACGAGCTCGATCATCGGCCCGTAGGCGTGCGCGGCCATCCCGTGGCTGCCGACGATCTCCAGCTCGTGCGCGATGACGCGGTCCATCGGCAGGTCGGGGCGTCCGGCGGCGGGCGGCAGGAGGCCGACCTGGACGTGCCGGCCGCGGCGGCGCAGGCTCTCGACGGACGCGCGGGCGGCATCGTCGCGGGGCTCGCGCTCGCCGTCCGCTACCTCGCGGGCGGCCCGTACGAGCTG
>NZ_CAACUY010000139.1 GCF_900659615.1 Actinomadura fibrosa
TGCACGCCAGCGGCGACTTCGTCCCGGTCACGCAGAGCACGGGCCTCGCGAGCGCGCTCCGCGCGGCGGGCTCGGCTCCGGCCCGGGCGGCCTCGGCGCGGCCGGCGGCCTCGGCACCGGACCCGGCGCCATGGGCGCTGCCGGGCGCGGCGCCATGGGCGCGGGCGCCGGACGTGGTGCCATGGGCGGCATGCCGATGGGCCACGGCGCCCACGGCGGCGACGGCGAGCAGGAGCGCGAGCGCACGACCTGGCTGACCGAGGACGAGGACGTCTGGGGCGCCGACGACGACACCGCGCCCCCGGTGATCGGCTGACCGTCCCGTAGACGCTGTGCCCGTGGGCGGGCGGGGGTTCGCGCCCCCGCCCGCCCGCACCGGTGTAATGGACACGTCGGGTGTCCTGGACGAGGGAGAGTGTGCGAGATGCGACGGCTGCTCCGAGCGGCGGCGGCGACAGCGGCGGTCGGCCTGGCCTTGGCCCCGGTGGTTCCCGCGGACGCCGCCGTCCCCGGCCCGGGCCCGAACCAGTGGTGGTTCGCCTCCTGGAGCATCCAGAAGGAAGTGTGGCCCGTCACCAAGGGCAAGGGCGTCACGGTCGCCATCGTCGACACCGGTGTCAACGCCCAGCTGCCCGACCTGAAGCCCGCCGTCGTCCCCGGCGGCGACGTCACCGGTAAGGGCGGTGACGGCCGGGAGGACTTCGACACCCACGACAACGGCCACGGCACCGGCATGGCGAGCCTGATCGCCTCGCAGGGCACCCGGACCGGCTTCGTGGGCATCGCGCCCGAGGCGAAGATCCTGCCGATCACCTCGCCGTCCGTCAACGGGCCCTACACCGGCAAGGCCATCCGTTTCGCGGTCGACCACGGCGCCAAGGTCGTCAACCTGTCCCAGGGCAGCGGCGGCGCCGACGCCTACCCGAACCAGTGCCCGCCCGAACTGCTCGAAGCCATTAAGTACGCGGCCGAGAAGGACGTCGTGCTCGTCGCGTCCGCCGGCAACGACGGCAACGTGGACAACAAGCCGAACTACCCCGGCTCCTGCCCGGGCGTGCTCGCCGTCGGCGCCCTGGCGCGCGACGGCAAGCCCTGGGCCTCGACGCAGCGCCAGAGCTACGTCACGGTCGGCGCCCCCGGCGCGGACGTCGGCTGGATCAACAAGGCCGGGCACGCCTACGACTCCGGGGCGGGCACCAGCCAGGCGTCCGCGCTGACGGCCGGCGCCGCCGCGCTGCTGCGGAGCCACGACCCGAAGATGACCGCGCGGCAGGTCGTGCAGCGCCTCACCAACACCGCCAAGGACTTCGGCGCCCCCGGCAAGGACGACCAGCTCGGCTACGGCGTCATCAGCATCCCGCGCGCGCTGAAGCAGAGCGTTCCCGCCAACGCGCCGAACCCCGTGTACGAGCGGCTCGACAAGGTCGCGGGCACGACGAAGACCGGCGGCGGCTCGTCCACCGCCCCGTCCGCGAGCAAGGACGACTCGGGCTCCGGCGGCCTCCTGCTGATCGGCGGCATCGTGGTCGTCGTCATCCTCGTCGGCGGCGGGATCTTCCTGCTGCTCCGGCGCCGCTCCTCCTCGTCCGCGCCGCCGCCCGCGTCCTCGATGCCGCAGAACTTCGGGGCGCCGCAGCAGTCCCCGTACCAGACCGGCCCGCAGGGGCAGCCGTACGGCCAGCCGCCCGCCGGACCTCCGTTCGGGGGCGGGCCGAACCCGCCGCCCGGCCGCTGACGGCCGATGCACCGGCACCTGACCGCACCGACGTTCGTCCTGTCGTCGGTGCGGACCGGTTCCACCCTGCTGCGCGCGATCCTCGGCGGGCACTCGGAGCTGTACGCCCCGCACGAGACCCACCTGGGCGACATCACGGTCGGCTTCGAGTCCAGGCAGGTCGGCAGGTCCATGGAGCTGTTCGGGCACACCGAGCGCGAGCTCCGCTTCCTGCTCTGGGACGCCCTCCTCTCGGACGCGCTGGCGCGCAGCGGCAAGAAGCACCTCGTCAACAAGTCGCCTAACGACGTCTTCATCCGCGACCAGATCGCGGAGTGCTGGCCGGACGCCAGATTCATCTTCCTCATCCGCCACCCCAGCGCGATCCTGCGTTCCTGGCGCAGCGCACGGCCGATCTACTCCGAGGAGAGGCGCGTCGCGGACATCGTCCGGTACTGCGAGGCTGTAGAGGAAGCCCGCAACGAACTCTCAGGGCCGACGGTCCGCTACGAGGATCTGACCCGGCGCCCCGAGGCCACCATCAAGGAACTCTGCGACTTCCTGGGCGTCGCCTTCGAGGAGGACATGCTCGACTATGGCCGGGCAGGCACCGACACGTTCAAGCCGGGCCTCGGCGACTGGGTCGGGAAGATCCATACCGGCGAGATCCTGCCTGACTACTCGCCGCCGCGCCCCGTCCCGCCGGAACTCAAGAACGTCTGCGAGGCGTGGGGCTACCCGACCGGGCACGACGCCTAGCGACTGAGGCACTTCCCGCAGGCGTTGAGCGCGCCAACGAGATCACGCGCCACCGCCTCCGCGCCGGCCCGCGCGGTGGCCTCGTCCATGGGCCTGGAGTCCTTCAGCTTCGCGGTGCCATCCCGCTCCAGCGGGAACGTCGCGCCGCGGTACTCGACCGTGATGACGGCGTTGCGAAGGAGAACGGTCGCCGCGACGGTCCCGGACCGTCCGAGCGCGCTGTCGAGCGTCCGATGCTGGGTGAACATCCGGTCGCCGACGCCGCCCACCACACTCGGCGCCTCGGAGTCGATCGAGCCCGCCTGAGCCTTCGCTGTCCCCGCCATGGCACCGGCCCCCCGCCAGGCGTCGTCGTACTCCGCCTGTGCCCGCCCGGTGTCGTCGAGGTGCAGCCGGACCGCGACGTTCAGCCGATGGGATGTGAGCGTCGTCCCGCCCTTGCCCGCCACCGGCTCCTCCCACGCGCACGCCGCATACCGCTCCTGCGCCGAGACGGTGGCAGGCACAGCACTAGGCCCTTCGGCATTCGGCACGTACCGTTCGAGCGTCGCCCCGGGCACCGAGGAGCACACGTCCGGCGACGAGGTGAACCGCGCCTCCGACTTGTGGTCTTCACCCCCGACCCCGGCCCAGACAGCCGCGCCACCGAGCAGCACCACAGCAGCCACGAAACCGCCCCAAACCCACCAACGCCGCCCCGAGCCCTTCGGCCCTTCTAGAGGCTCCTCAGGAGCCGCCTCGACCGTCTCCTGAGCGACTGGGGAAGCCTCTTCGACGCCGCCCGTCCGATCCGACCCGTCCAACCCCTGATCGGGCGCCACGAACTCCGGACGCGACCCCTCGGACAAAACCAAGCCCCCAACTCCCGCGACCGCACACACGCGCCAGCCGCGAGGCTAACACTCCGCGCGCTTACGCAGACTCGTCACTGCTGAAGGAACTCAAGGGTTATCACGCGCATGACGGCGTCGACTCGCGAGTTCGCGTGCGCATCGATGCTGGCGGGCCGGACGGGCACCGAGGCGTCACCCTCCTTCCATCTGACCCACTTCGGCAGCATCCATCGAGGCGGATGGAAATAGAGCACCGAGATGACTGCGCTGGTGAGCGCAAGCGGGATCGGCCACGCGTACACGATCGCCGGAGCTCCGGGCATGAGCCAGTCAATGGCGTACGCGAGAGCGATCCACAACACCCCGGCGCAGAACCATGCGGCGCTGAGCGGCGAATACGCCCATCTGAAGAAGGTGCTGTCATGCCAGGAGTGCCAGCGGCCCGTATAGGCCATGACCCCC
This sequence comes from Actinomadura fibrosa, assembly GCF_900659615.1. Lineage (GTDB taxonomy): Bacteria > Actinomycetota > Actinomycetes > Streptosporangiales > Streptosporangiaceae > Spirillospora > Spirillospora fibrosa. Next base: position 3,769 of record NZ_CAACUY010000139.1, read on the forward strand.
AGGACGACCACTCCGGCGAGACCGAGCAGGAAGATGACGAGGAGGACTGACCTGCCAGCTGAGATCCGCATGCCGTCCTGGCTGTTCGACACCGCCTCGCGGACGGGGGCGGCAAGGTTACCAAGCACGGTGACCTCACAGTCGTCTCAGTCATCCCGCTGGGGCTGCGTCTTCTCTACATACTTGCGACCGGGGTCAGGCCCACCGGGCTCGCCGCTTCCGTAATCGTCACCTTGGAGACCGATGAGTCCGGCCAAGCTCTCGCCCCCTTGCGCCAGCACGGGTCCACCACTCCTGGTGTCGACCGCTCCCAGACCCAGCGCGCCCTGTTCGATGCCGCTCAGCGGAGCCATGCGGCTCGCTTGCGGTATGCCGGTCCAGTTCCCTGCGGGCACACTGCCCATCGCCCGGCCGGTGAACCTCTGCTCAAGGTACGAGAGCGTGCCCTTCATCATGTCGTCGAGACCATTGAGGGTCGCCTGTTTCATGTCCCCCCACCAACGGTCGTTGCCATGGACGCCCTGCTGCACGAGGTTGCCCACAAGGAAGCCGCCGAAGATGAGAGCCGTACTCCCGAAGGTGACGGTCAAGGCTTTCGACCCGATGCTCAGCACCTGGAAGGCCATGGTCGCGAACTGGTTGGCCTCCGCCTCGAGTTCAAGAGCCGCGGGCGCGCCGACGATGGTGCCCGCCACGATGACGATGGCCGTGGCGAACACCGCGAGCAGGCTGACGACGAGGAACATCAGATAGATGAACACCGCGATCATCACGGCGAGCACCCACAACGCGATCGCCACCGCCCATGCCATCGCGAGCGCGCCGTCGAGTTGCTGCACGTATTCACGCATGTGCTTCTCATAGGCGGTCCGATCGTCCCCCTCCCAGACGCTCTCCTGGACGCTCCGGGTCAGCCTCTCGACCTCGCGCTGCGCCTTCTCCAGTTGGTCGATGGTCTCCTTCCAGCCGTCGGCGGCGTCCCAGATCTTCTTCGGGTCGCCCTGGGCCTGGTACACGATTTGATTAATGGGGATGGCGGCAGGAATCACGATGGAGACCCAGATGCACTCGTACATCGAGGCTTCGGCCAGTCCCTTGGCGGCTCCGAGCACATCGGTCATGACCCGCCTCCTTTGATCGTCGACTTGCGCTCGGCCTCGTCCTGATTCTTCGCGGCCGCGTGCAGGCGGTCATTGAAGTCCATGGTGGCCTTGCTCTTGGAGATGAGGTCCTGGTCGGCGAACTCGATCAGCTCGGTATAGGCCATCGCGCAGAAGAATCCGAAGGTCGTGAACGCGTCCGGCTGGGCGTCGCGCGGCTTGACGTTCAGCTTGTAGCGCGCTTCCTTGAGGATCGCGCCGACCTCCTTTTCCAGGGCGTCACCAAGCTTTCGCAGGCTCTCCGGTGAGAAGTGAACCTCGCCGCTCGTCTTGGCCGCGCTGGGAGGCGTCGTGCCGGACGGCGGCGCGGGAGCCGGGGCTGGGGACGGTCTTCCGCCGCCGGACGTCGGAGCGGGCGTGGGTGCCGGTGCGGGAGCCGGCGCCGGCGTCGGATTCGGTGAGTTCAGGATGTGGTCGATCTTGTTCGTGCCCATGGCTGCTTCCAGTCAGCGTGGAGGTGCCTGCTTGGTGATTCCGAGCGTGCGATGCAGCTGATCCATCATCGCTTGGGCGTCCCGGCCGGCCTTCTCGAACATCCCTTGCACCTCGCCGAGAGTCTGCTTCAGTTGATCTTTGTCCCGCATGGCGTCGAGCGGGTTCGGCGCGTCCTTGAACTGGAAGGCCGTCATCTCCTGGATCTGCCGGTCGAGGTCGCCGCGCGCCGCGGCGATGGTCTCCTTGATCGTGGTTGCGAGCTCCTCCGCGGTCATACGCATCGCCCGCGGGTCGATGTGGAGTTCGGAGACGTAGTCGCGTGCGGTGCTACTGACCCTGATGCGGCCGTCGGCTGCCTCGGCCTGTCCCGTGAGCTTCGCCATCTCCTCGCGGAGTACTTCCGTCCTGGTCACGCGCTCCTGCGCGTCCCGAAGCAGTTTGTCCAGGTCGGGGCCGTTGGTGTCGAACACCAGGTGACTCCTTGCGATGTCGCTGGCGGATGGAGTGCGTGCTGTTCGTCGGGTGGTCGTCTGGTGGGGGGTGGGCGGGCGGTCGGTTCGGCATCTTAGTGGTGATTGACTTCTCGTTGTCGATACTGTGAAGCACGTTGTATTGGGAGATCGCTGCTTCTTGGAGCGGCCACTTACCGTGGCACGCGGTGGCTTCGTGGATCCGGTCGGAGAGTGGCTTCGGGGACGGTCTCGCGGAGTTCCGGGAGGGAGTGGGCGCGGTGGTTCAGGGTGGGTGGTATCCGGATCCGTACGGGGGAGGCGGGCTTCGCTGGTGGGACGGGACGAGGTGGACGGAGCATGTCAATGCCGCGCCGCCTCAGGCGCCCGCTCCGCCGCAGGCGCCCGCGCAGCCGGTGTCGGGGCAGGGGGCTGCGCAGCCGGTCTCGGCGCAGGGGGCTGCGCAGCCGGGGTCGGTGCAGGGGTCTGTGCAGGGGCCTGTGCTGCATAAGCAGCGGTACGGGGTCGAGTTGCGGGCCGACCAGCACTCGATCACCTGGGACGGGCGGACGATCGAGCTGGCGCGGGCGGAGTTCGTCGGGTACACGGTGGTGCAGAGCCGCATGCGGGGGCCGCTCAACATCAGCGTGCACACCTCGACGGACTACCATTTCGAGATCGGCTTCTTCCCGGTGAACAAGGCGCCGGCGATCGCGTTCGAGGAGACCGGGCTGCGGGCCGGCAAGCCGCCGGAGGACTGGCAGTTCCTCGTCGACCTGTCGAAGGCGTATGTCGAGCCGCGGCTGGCACGGCAATTCCTAGAGGCGATTCAGGCCGGGCAGACGGTGAACGTCGCGGATGTGCGGCTGAACCGGGAGGGTTTCGCCGGTGGCGGCGTCTCGCGGTCGTGGGACGCGGTCGCGGGAGTCACCTTCGAGAAGGGGAACTACTTCATCCACGAGAAGGGCGGGAAGAGGGCGATCCTCAGGGTGCCGCAGCAGAATCAGAACGTCATGCTGCTGCCTGGGCTCTTTGACGCGCTCAAGCGCTGAAGGCGCGGAACGCGGCCCGGTTCGGGAGGGCGGCCAGGTGGCCGGAGGCGAGTAGGTCGGCGATCGTGTCGACGAGGTAGTAGCCGCGGCCCTCGCCTCCCGCCTTCTCCAGCGGGACGGTCGTGCGCTCGAACGGGAAGGCCGGGTAGGCGTCCAGCGGCTTCCGGAGTTCGTAGCGGCGGTGTGGATATCGCCAGGGTTCGCCGGGGAGGCCCCGCTTGTGGAAGGGGGTGCCCTCCTCGTACAGGAACACTTGGTCGGTGTCGCCGTAGGAGTCGAGCACCGTGCCTTCGGGCAGTGTTTCGGGGGGTTCGGAGGGGCCGTCGGGCAGTTCGTTGTGAGCGGCCCGCGTGAAGATGTCGTGGGTGCTGACGAACGGTCCGTGTGCGGGTGCCGGGCCGGACGCGACGACGAAGTAGGACGGGTAGCGGCGGCCGAGGAGCGATCCCAGGGCGATGTACTCGCCTGATGAGGGGCGTGGGGCGTTGTCCGTCGCGTCCCAGATGCGTTGGGCGGTTTCGGTGAGCCCCCAGTCGGACCAGTTCGTCTCGGCGTTGTAGGGGCCCTCCTGGACGAGGCCCGCGGTGCGGAGGAGTTCGCTGTTCACGGTCAGGCCCTCGTCCGCGAGCAGTCCGCCGACGGCGTGCGCGATGGCGCTGCGGGCCGTGTCGTGCCGGACGGGCGGGTCCTCGCCGTGGACGGTCTGCCAGCCGCCGTCGTGGAGGACCGTCCAGGAACCCGGGACGGGGCGTCCGACCGCGAAGCGCGCCACGGCACCGGGCGCGGTGTCGCGCAGTAGGAGACGGGCGCGGGCGAACAGCAGGGGGCTCTCGGGCGCGAGCCGTTCGACCAGCTCACGGACGTCGGCGGTCATGTGGTCGCTCACCATCCGGGCGGCGGCACGAGGATCCCGTTCCATTCGAGGGTGCGGAGCGCCGCGGCGCGGTCGTCGTCGCCGATGGCGGGCACCTGGAAGCCGTTGCCGCGGATGTGCTCGACGAAGGCGGGCTCCGGAGGCATGTCGTGGTTTTGCAGGTAGTACGGGACGTCGCCGGGCCAGACCCACGTGCCGTCCGTGTGGTACCGGTCCGGGACCGTCGCGGTGCTGGACGGGTCGAGGACGTCGGGCGCGGACTCACCGTTGTCGTGGACGACCGGCGCCTCGTCGAGGTACCGGACGATGGCGTCGCGTTCCTCCGGGGGCACCGGGGGACGCGGGTCGGCGGGCGCACCGTCCGGGCGGACGGACGGGAACGTCAGCCGCAGCGACTGGGTGTACTCGGAGGCGAGCCGGCGGAGGTCGTCCAGCGCGGGCACCTCGCGTTCCTCCGCCATCGCGCTGACGCCCTCCTCGCCGCCCTTGAGGCGGCGGATCGCCTCCAGCGGGGAGAGCCCGGCCTCGTACGCCTCGCGCAACCGCGGGATCAGCGCCCCGCCGGCGTCGGCGCCGACGAGCCCGGTGTCCGGACGTTCGAGGTAGGCGGCCGCGTTCCCGGTGACCGACGCCCACAGGTAGCCGAGGACGACGTCGTTGCGCGTTACCGGCAGGTAGCGGACCGGCCCGACCGCGTCCGTGTCATAGGTGGGCGGGACCGTGAGCGTCAGCGGCCCCCAGCCCTTCGAGCGGTCGACGGGCGTGCCGTCCGGGAGCTCGCCGTCCTGGATGAGAGGGCCGGGCTCCGGCGGCAGGTGCGGGTTCGCCAGCGTGTCCAGCTCGGCGAGCGTGGCCGCGTCCTGCTCGGGCGTGCCCGCCGGGATCCCGCCCGCCCGCGGATGCTCGGGCTCGCCGACCCAGCGCCTGATCGCCTCTCTGGCGGGCAGTCCCTCGCCGTGGGCCTCGTCCAGGCGCTGATGCCACACGATGGACGCCTCCAGCGACTGGGACGCCGCTTCGAGACGGCGTACGAAGCCTGCCGCGCGGTCCGTCGTCCCCGCCCACAGGTAGCCGATCAGCTCACCGTCCAGGGTTACCGGCAGGTAGACGACAGGCTTCCGGGTGGACGTCTCATAGCCGGGCCGAGGAGCGACATCCGGGTAGGGGACGTCGGCGGCGGCGGGGTCGTCCGGGACGTCGGAGCCGTTCGGTGGGAGCGGGTTGTTCATGGCGACCTCACGAGGGGGACGAGCCGGTGACGACGGCGACTGCTTCGTTGCGGGCTTCCTCGGCGACCTCGGGAATCTGGAAACCGCGGGCCCGGATGTGCTCGACGAGCGCCGGCTCCGGCGAGACCCCGTGGGCGCGCAGGTAGTAGCCGACCGCCCCGGGCCAGACCCAGGAGCCGTCGGTGTGGAACGTCAGCGGGACCTTCGGGGCGCGGGACGGGTCGAGCACGTCCTCGTCGAAGCTCCGGGCCGCCAGCACGATCGGCGACCGTTCGAGGTACTGGACGAGCGCGTCCCGCTGGTCGGCGGGCACCTCGGGCCGCTCCACGACCGGCGCGCCGTCGGCCGTGACGGAGTCGAACGGCCTCGCGAGCCGCAGCCCCTCGTCCGCGGCCGCTCCGGCGGGCTGCTCGGAGGGCGCGAGCCATTCCGGGGTGTGCTCCGCGTCGCGCGGGAACAGGCGGCGTTCCTCGTCGAGCGCCTCGGCGGGCGGCGGGGTGCCGAGCCTCGGAAGGGCCTCGTAGTCGTACTTCATCCCGTAGGAGAACGGGAAGTCCAGGTGGAAGACGGCGGTGAACCAGGTGCCGGTCCCGGGCCGGTACATCCCCGCGCGCAGCTCCGCGAACAGCTCGTCCACCGCGGCGGGCGGCTCCACGAGGGACGGGAACTGCTGCGAGAGGAACTTGACCTGCATGCGGGTCTCGGTGTGGGAGCCGACCGCGGCGTACTGCACGTCGGCCTGCTCCCAGCCCGGCGGGAGCGTGTGCGTCAGCAGGAGGGTGATCGCCTCCAGCACCCGGTTCTGTTCGGCCGGATCGAGCGGCCGGTTCTCGCTCACCACGTTGCTCATTCCATCCGTTGGTCGAGGGGCCGCTCAGCCGTTCAGCGGGGTTCCGGCGGGCCGCGCCAGCTTCTCGCGGAGCCAGCCGGGGACGCTCGCGTCCGCGCGCGGGAAGACGGTGAGGTCCTGCGCGAACAGCTCGCCGGGGATCGGCGGGTCCCATAGCGGGTCGAACCGGTCGTTGAAGCTGACCCAGTACGCGCCCGGCGGATCCATCATGTACCGCATACCGAACCACGTGCCCTCGTCCGGCCGGTACATGATCGACCGCAGCTCGGCCGCGATCTCCAGCAGGTCGCGGGGCGCGTCCACCTGCGGGGACGAGCCGTCCTGCATGATCACGGTCAGCGCCAGATCGGACGCGCCGGCGAGCATCAGCATTTTCAGGTCGATCCGCCGCCAGCCCGGCGGGGTGATCTGCACGAGCGTCTGCCCCGTCCGCTGGACGAGCTGCTCGTACTGCCGCTGGTCGTAGGGCCGCGGCTCCTGGCGGGGGACGTATGCGTCGGGAGAGGGCTGGGTCATCGGGTGTGTTCCTCCTAGCTCGCTGAGTCTATTGCCCGGCGGATCCGGTGGTCCCGTTACCGGGAACCGGGGAGCCGTCACCCGGAGCCGGGGCGCCGTCACCCGGAGCCGGGGGCTCGCCATCGGGAGCCGGAGGCCCGCCGCCGGTGGACAGGGGCTCCCCGCCGGGCTCGCTGATCTCGACCAGGACGCCCGAGCGAAGGAGGTCGGCGATGGTGGCGTGCAGGTAGAAACCGCGTCCGTCCCTGTCGGTCTCGTCGGCTGCTTCGCCGGGGCCGAAGATCGGCGTGTCGGCGAAATAGCCGGGTGAGACCTCCAGGGGCTCTTGAAGGCGGTACACGTGGTAGCCGAGGCCGTCCTCCGTGCCGAACTGGCCGCGGATCGAGAAGGGCGCGCCGACGGTGAACAGGAAGTCCCGGTCAGGCCCCCCGTAGGCGTCGAGCTCGGTCCCCGCGGGAAGGACCTCGGTCACGGCACGCGGAACCTCGTCCGCGGGGCTTTGCGCTGAGGCCTGGGCGGACGGTGCCGGGATCGGCAGCCGCGAACGGGACGCGAGCCGGTCGAAGACCTCGTGGGTGCTGATGAAGGCGCCCCGCCGAGGCGGCGGCCCCGGCCGACAGACGATGTAGCCGCCCGGCCGGTTGTTCAGCCCGTCCAGCGCCACATAAGCACCCCGCCCGGCCGCACTCCCGCTGGGCGTGGGCGTGTCTCCGGTGGGCCTTGGGACGGCCCGTCGCCAGAACGCCAGGTCACGCCCGTCGGCGCTCAGTAGCCAGGCGTCCTGATTCGCGCGGGGCACGGTCTGGCGGGCGAGAATCCCGACCCATTCCAGGACGCCGGCGTTGACCTCCATCCCGGCGTCCGCCATGACCCCGCCCATCGCCCACGACACCGCGGCCCTGGGCTCCCTGAACGGAACCGCCTGCACGGAGTTTTCGTCCTCCAAGTGGACGGCGAGCCAGGCGGAGTCGTGGTGGATGACCGACCAGCAACCCTCGTCCAGGCGTCCGACGAGGAAACGGCTTGCGGCGCTGGGCACCATGTCCGCCAGGATGGCTCGGGCCTGGGGGAACAGGCCGTCAAGCCCATCCGGCAGGCGCCCGGCAAGGACACGCTCGTCCTGCGGCCGTTCCAGCAACTCCCGGACGTCGAGCCCATCGGCGGCCGCCTGGAGGGCAAGGGGTTCGCGCATCCAGGTGGGGATAGACGCGTCCGGACGAGGGAACAGCCGCAGCTCCTCCGCGCAGGCCCGCGGCGGCACCCGGTCCTCCCAGGAGACGTACTGCTCCCACTGCTGCGCGTCGTCCGGCCAGTCGAAGGTCACGCCCCAGAACGGCTTGCCGCTGACGGGACACTCGACGTCCAGCCGGACTTGCATCCACGTCCCGCGCCCGTCCTGGTACATCCCGGACCGCAACCGACGCAGCAGGTCATAGATGCCCGACTCCGGCAGAAGCTCCTCGGCCGGGCCGAACCGCGCGACGGTGTCGGGATTGTGCTCGCTCACCCGCCGGGACACGAGCCCCCCGCCCAGCGTGATCGACTCGAACGACTCGCCCACCGCCCGGTACGTCAGGGACGCCCGCTCCCAGCCGCCCGGCAGCAGATGAACGACGAGCGTCGCGACGTCGTTCAGCAGCGCGTCTTCCTGCCCCTGATCCAGCATCTCCTCAACTTCCAGCGGATTCCCGCCCGTCGTACACCCGCCCCATGCTTCCAGAACCGGCTCCAGCCGCCACCGGCCTTCAGCAGTGACGGGGATGCTGTGCCCTGCCATGAGGCGTTCCTTAGGCGATCGCTGTGAGGACGACTTCCCAGTCACGGCCTGGCTCACCCGACCCGGGCACGGTGTCGATGCGGTCGAGTTTCCACGTCTGCTCCCCGACCGGGAAGGTCTCGCCCGGGTGGAGGACGTGAACGCGCTCCTCGTCGGTGACGACCATGAGCCGGACCTCCGGCACCGTGTCCCCGCCCGGCGCGTACACGTGCAGCGCCGCGAAGCTGCCGATGCCGCTGTTCCGCTGCCTGTTGGGGCGGAGGAGTATCTCGGTCAAGCGGGTCGTCACGTCAGGTGACCTTTGACAGGAAGACCGTCCATCTCACGTCATCGTGAAAGACGACGCGGTCCAGCTTCCACTGGCCCTCGGCCACCGGGAAGGTGTCGCCCGGGTAGAGGTTGTACCTGTGCTCTTCCTCACCGGCCACGCATAGCCGCACCTTCGGACCCCGTGGGTCATCTCCGTCATGGACGTGGATGACGGAGAAGCTCCCGAGAGAAGTGTTCTGCTGCTGGTTCGGTTCGAGCGCGAGGCTTTCCCACGCCATGGTCACTCCAGTGTGATGTACAGCTTCCGCATGTCGGTCCGGAGGAGTATCTCGTTCGACCCCGCGCGCCCTCAGGTTAGGTGACCTTCTCCAGGAGGACCGTCCACCTGACATCGTCGTGGGTCAGGATCCGGTCCAGCTTCCAGGGGGCCCCGGCAACGGGGAAGGTGTCCCCTTCGTGCAGGTCGTAGTAGTTCTCCTCGCCGTCCGCGGCGACGAGCAACTGCACTTTCAACCCGCGCGGGTGCTGCCGGTCGACGACGTGAACGACGGAGAGGCTGCCGAGGTCGCTGTTCCATTGCTGATTCGGTTGGAGGCTGATGCTCTCCAGGGCCATGCTCACTCCAGTGTCGTGTACAGCCTCCGCATGTTGGCCCGGAATTCCTTGGCACTCAACGGCAGAGGGTCAGCGTGGCCGTAGGGATTGCGCAGATGGATCCTTCCGGCGTCGTCCACCTTGACCACCTCGTAAGCGTGTCCGCTCTCTAGGTCGTGCGTGAGCGGCGGCTCCTTCAGGAGGCGGGTCTGCGAGCCGACGAGGATGGGCTTGTTCTCGTCGAGGAGCCTCCTGAACTCCGCGACGAGCTGCTTGTCGGGATGCACGCCATTGTGGTCGTACCTGTCCGGAAGCTCGTGCGACTTGGCCGGCAGACCCGTGATCTGCGTCAGCAGTTCGGCACGGTCGCTGGGATGACTTCCCTGGTTCAGCCGGACATACCCATGCGGAGGCTCCCCGCTGCCGACGACCTGCCACCGCTCCTCCCACTTGCCCGCGCGCTCGGGAGTCCAGGTCTCGTCGATACCGGCGATCGCCTTCTCCAGGATCGCCGTCCACGCGACACCCGTCTCGCGGACGTCGGCGAAGGACGCCTGCCCCGGGTCATTGTCGTGGACGGGCAGATCCGGCGTGATCGTGAGGACGATCTGCTGCCCTGTCGGCACGTACGCTCCGGTCTTGCCCGACAGCTCCGCGCCGTGGAAGCGCACCTCGAACGTGCCGTCAGGATTCTCGCGGACGCAGTTCTTGATCGCTTCCGGCATGTGCCCCGCGATCGCGCCGAGCGTGGAGATGATTCCGCAGTCGCCGAGCTTGCCTTGCCGGGTCTGCTCGCGCGTCGGCTCCCCGTCGAACAACGGGATCCGGGTCCCGTCTGGGCGCTCCAGCGGGGTCCCGTAGCGGTCCGGCGGATTGAACGCCTTCGGATCCTGGAAATCGGGCCGTTCCACTGGCGCGTGCACGTCCGGTGGCGGTTCGTGGTTGCCGAACAGGTTCTTGAAGAAGCCGCGGTCCGCCGCGTCGTCCGGCCTCGGTTCGCCGTCGGACGCGCGGTGCCCGGGCGCGTGCCCGTCCTGCCCGGCGGGCGTCCTGGCGCCGTCGGGGTGGTGGGTGTTCCAGGCGCCGTCCGGCGGGATGGTGGGCCGGACCCTGCCGTCCGGTCCCCGCTGCCCGGACGAGGCGTACACGTTGCCGTTCGAGTCGGACCAGGCCAGCCCCGTCGGCGCCGTCACCGGCACGCCGAGGCGCTGCGCCAGCCGCGCGGCGAAGTCGCCGTCGCCCGTGTGGCACGACAGCAGCATGACCTCGCGGCCGTTCCAGTTCGGGTCGTTGCGGACCAGGTCGGCGACGTCGTCCACGTCGAGGTGCCGCCCGTTGATCCGCATGCCGTCCGGGGTGCCGTGCCCGTCCAGGACGAACCGCTCGGGATCGGCCGGGACCCGCCTCGCCAGGTCCCGCATCCCGTGGTCGTCGGGGTCGTAGAACGACCGGCCGGCGGGTGTGGACTCGCTGTCGCGGAACACGTCGTGCAGGTGGGCCGGGAGCCCTTCGGGGACCTCGGTGGTGGCGTCGTCGTGCTCATGCGTGGGGTCGTGGGCGGGATCGCCGTCATCGGCGTCCCGAGTGTGCTCGGCGTCCCTTCCCTCGTGGAGGTCGCCGGGCCGGTGCGGCTCCGGTGTGCTGTCCGTGCGCCCGTGGGTCGCCTCCGGATGGCCGGGTGCCGCCTCCGTCCGGCCGGGGGCGTGTTCTCCGCTGGACGGGGGTCGCTCGGACGGCGAGCCAGGCACGTGCGACCCGCCGGGCTGCGTGGCGCCGGGCTGCGTGGCGCCCGGGTGTGATGCGCTGGGCTGCGTGGCGCTTGGTGGCGTCCCGCCGGGGTTGGGCTCGCTCGGCTGGACGGGGCCGTCCGCCGGACGTTGCGACGTGCCCGTCTCCGGGCCCGGGCCTGTGCCCGTGGCCTCGCCCTCGGCTGAGCGGTGGGCGGCGCCGGTGTCGCCCGCGTCCGGCAGGGAGCCGAGCGTGCCCGGCTGGGACGGGGCGGCGGTGCGGCGGTGTGTGGACGGGTCCTGGCCGGGATCGGGCTGCGCCGCGGGCGACCCAGAGCCCGCCGGAGGCGTCCCACCCGGCGTCGGCGCACCCGGCGTCGGCGTCCCACCTGACGGCGGGGTGCCTCCGGGCGGGGGCGTGCTGCCTGCTGGCGGGGTCCCGCCAGGGGGAGGAGGACCTCCGGCTGGAGGGGTGCCACCCGAGGGCGGGCCGCCCGGAACCGTCGGCGGAGTACCCCGCTGGCTTGTCTCCAGGTTGTGGAAGCTGCGGTAGTGCACGGTGCTGACCGGAGGCGCACCCGCGTCCGTCTGCACCCAGCGGGCGTGGACGATCTGCGGGGTTACTCCCGGCAGATTGGGTTCGGCGAAGAACTCGAACCGGCCCAGCGTGATGCCGTTGGACGGGTTCTCGTGGAGCTTCTTGAGCTCGCCCTCCAGCCCGTACCAGCTCGCGGGACGGGTGGTCCCGTTGTTGTTGTGGCCCTGGTTCTCCGTCCGCCACTGCGGGAAGTAGTTGATGCGCTCGCCGGGCCCGTGGGCCTGGTGGCCGAAGATGTGCCCGCCGTCGAAGCGGCCGCCCGGGTACTCGCCCACTCCGATGTGGCCGACACCCGTCTGGACGTCGGTGTACCGGGCGTGCTTCGGACCCGCGTACTCGGGCTTGCCGGTGGCCGCGTCCGTCTGGCCGTTCTCGTCCGTGTGGTAGAGGAACGTACCGGCGGGGACGTCTTCGTTGCTCCGTAGGTCCCCGCTCCGGACGGCGTCGTTCGGGTCGAGGTCACCGGACGCGGTCTGCTGGAACCGGTCGCGCGGCTCCACCATGTAGTGGGTGTTCGGGCGGGGCACCCGCAGGTCGCGCGGTGGACGTCCGTCCTGTGCGGCCTGCTGCCGTTCCGCGTCCCACGCGTTCTGCGTGTGGTGGGTGCCGAGCTCGGGGTTGTAGACGCCATCCCTACCGTGCCAGGTGCGGACCCATTCGATCTCGCCCTTGTCGTTGGTGTAGAAGACGCCGTGCAGCTGGTCCCCGTCGCGGACCTCGTAGCGCGTGTGCGGCTGGAGCTGCTCCGGGTCCCGCAGGCTGAACGGGCCGTCCCGGTTCAGGTCGAAGTCGTCGACGCGGACCTGGTGCAGAGGCTCCGGCGGGTTCGTCCCAGGGATGTGCATGGGCGGGTCGAACGGTGCCGCCGCCGGAGAGAGGCCGTCGTCGCCGCCGCGGAAGACGTGCGGCTCGCCGATCCCCATGTCGACCTGGTGGACGACGTCCGGGCGCGGCTGGTTGAGGTCGATGTTCCGGTTCGGGTCGGCGAGCGGCCCCGGTTCGCCCTCGGCGTGCGGGTTGGTGACGTGGGTGACGTTCCCGTGCGAGTCCGTGTACGCGATGCTGCGCACGACAGGCGGGCCGCCGTCCGGGCTCGGCTCCATGACCCGGTACCGGGTGTTCGGGTCGAGGCCCGTCTGGTCGGCGATGTGCTGGTCCGGCCGCAGGTGCCGGACGCCGGGCGCGGCGTTCTGCGGCGGCGTCCAGTCCGCCTGCTGGTGCGGCGGCCGGGGCGCCGAACGCGCGGCGGCCGCGTCGTCCGGCCTCGCCGCGCCGCCCGGTTCGGGAGCCTCGCCGGCGCGGGACGCCGTGCCCCCGGAGTCGGGCCGCGGATGTCCGGGCGCGTACCCCTGGCTGCCGGACGGCGTGGTGGCGCCGTCCGGACGGTGCGAGGTCCAGCCGCCGTCCGGCGGGATGGTCGGCTGGAGGCGCCCGTTCGGACCCGGGTGCCCGTTCGAGGCGTAGACGTTGCCGTTGTTGTCGGACCACGCGAGCCCATGCGGGGCGGTGACGGGCACGCCGAGCCGCTGCGCCAGCTGCGCGGCGAAGTCGCCCTCGCCCGTCCGGCACGACAGCAGCATGACCTCGCGGCCGTTCCAGTCCGGATGGTTGCGGATCAGCGCGGCCACGTCGTCGACGCTCAACCGCCGCCCGTTGACGACGATCCCGTCCGGACCGCCGTGCGCGTCCACGATGAACCGGTTCGGGTCGGCCGGTACGCGCCGGGCCAGGTCGCGCATGGGGGCGTCGTCCGCCCCGTACAGCGACATGCCGCCGGGCGTCGGATCGCTGAGCCGGTAGAGGTCGTGCAGATGCTGCGGCAGGTCCGCCGGGACGTGGTCGTCGGTATGCGACGGACCGCCATCATCCGGACGCGACTCACCGGGCGTCGGACCGTGCTCGGCGCCGGGCACCCGTCCACCGGGCCCACCGGCATCGTGCGGCGGCGTGCCCGTGTTGTGTGGAGTGTTCCCGAAATGGTGCGGCGGCGTACCGCCTGGGGTGTGCGGCGCGGCACTCGCGGTGTGCGTTCCGGGCCCATTCGCAGACGGCGCCGTGCCAGGCGTAGGCGCCGAGGTGGGTGGCCTGCTCGTCCCGGGCGTGTTGGCGCCTGGCGTATGCGGCGCCGCCCCTGGAGCGGGCGTGGCATACGGGTTGCCCGGGACGGGCCCGGCACCAGGCCGCACTGGCGGCGCGTTGTAGGGCCCCGCAGAAGGCCGGTTCGGCGCCGTCCCAGGCGACGCGGGACGGTTCGGTGGGACACCGGGAGTATGCGGAACGTTGCCCGCTCCCGACGGAGGACGGTGCGGAGGTGCGCCGGGGGTCGTCCCCGGCCCGAAGGGGGTTGCGGGAGGACGTCCAGGCGTTCCTCCGGTCCCGCCAGGAGTCGCGTTCGGGTGACTCGGAACGGGCCCATTGCCCCAGGGGGGCGGCGGCGGGCTGTGGGGGTTGGCGACCGGCCGATGCGGCGCCGTCCCCGGACCACCCGGCGTGGCGTGCGGCGGCCTGCCACCACCGGCCGGACTCGCATACGGGTTCCCAGGAACAGGTCCGCTTCCCGCTGGAGTCGCAGGCGGGCTGTAGGGCCCAGGCGCCGGACGATGCGGCGTCCCACCCGGACCGGCGGGCGTGTGCGGAACCGTCCCAGCACCACCCGGCCCGGCGTACGGATTGCCAGGCACAGGCCCGCCACCAGCGGGAGTGGCAGGCGTGCCGTAAGGCCCGGAACCCGGCAGATGCGGCGCACCACTCAGGTTGTGAGAACCAGCCGTCGCCCTACCCTCAGAACCGGGCGGCATCGCACCGGGGTGATGCGGCGCTGCACCCGGACGGCCGGGGGCGGCTCCAGGGACGTGCGGCGCCGAACCGCCGCCGGGGTACGTCCCGCCGCTGTGCGGTGCTCCGCCCGGACGACCCGGATCATGCGGCGCACCGCCGAAAGCAGACGGTGTCGCGCCGCCTGGGCCGTTAGGTGTGGCGTGTGGCGACGTGCCGGTTCCCGCCGGGCTGGCGTAAGGATTGCCGGGCACGGGCCCGCCCCCGGCAGGAGTAGCAGGCGAACTGTACGGCCCCGAAACCGGCCGATGCGGCGCACTGCCGGGATTGTGATGCCCTCCAGGCGAGCCGTGCGGCGCGCCGCCGGAGCCGGGCGCGGTCGCCCCGGCGTGCGGCGCTCCTCCCGGGTTGCCGGGGCCATACGGCGTCCCGCCGGAGCTGGGCGTGGTCGGTCCGGTGTGCGGTGCTGCGCTCGGACGGCCGGGAGCGGCTCCCGAGTTATGGGCTGCGGAGCCACCGACAGGAGACGCGCCGGGGTGCGGTGCTCCTCCCGGGTTGCCGGGGCCGTGCGGCGCGCCGCCGGAGCCGGGTGGGGTCGCACTGGCGTGAGGTGTCCCACCTGGGCGATTGGGGGTGGCTCCCGGGTCGTGCGGCGTCGAACCGCCGCCGAGGTGCGTCCCGCCCGGGTGTGGTGCTCCGCTTGGGCCGTTGGGTGTGGCGTGTGGTGGCGTGCCGGTTCCTGCTGGGCTGGCGTAGGGGTTGCCGGGCACGGGCCCGCCGCCGGGGGGAGTGGCGGGCGGGCTGTACGGCCCCGGAGCCGGACGGTGCGGCGTCCCGCCCGAACCCGGGGACGTCGTGCTGGCGTGTGGCGTTCCCTCGCCGGGGTGGCCGGGCGCGGCTGCGGGCGCGGCCGGGGAGTGGGAACCGGCAGGCGGGTTATGGGAAGCGCTGCCTGCACCCGGCGATCCCGAGCCGGGATGCGGCGCCGCGCCCGGGTGACCCGTGCTGTGCGACGCGGAACCGGATGCCGGGAGGTGAGGGCCGCCCCCTGAACCGGATGCCGGAGGATGCGGGCCGCCCCCTGGACCCGACGTCGGCGGGTGCGGGGCACTGCCCGGGCCGGACGTCGGGGGGTGCGGGCCGCCTCCTGGACCGGACGCCGGAAGATGCGGGCCGCCCCCTGGGCCAGACGTCGGCGGATGCGGGGCACCGCCCGGGCCCGGCGTCGGGGGGTGCGGGCCGCCTGGGCCGGACGGCGTCGGGTGCGGGCCGCCTCCTGGGCCGGATGCCGGGGGGTGCGGGGGGCCGCTCGGGCCGGTGCCAGGGGTCGGACCGCCTCCGGGGCCGGGGTTGGGCATGCCTGGCGTGCCGCCCGGGCCCGGGTTGTGGCCGGGCAGGATGACGTTCGCCTCGATGTCGAAGGTCGGACGGCCGAAGCGGTCGAAGCCCGTCGGAGTGACGTTCGTGATCTGGTACTGGACGCCGCGCGGCAGGATCAGCTCGCGCTGGTTCGGGAACTCGCTCTGGGTGCCCATCCAGACGCCGTGCGCGCCCGGCGGGAGGTTCAGCCGGATGCGGAACTCGAACGGGTTCCCGTCCACGACGGCCGGATTCGTACCGAGCGAGGTGGACATGTAGCCCGGCTCGGTCTGCGTCGAGCCGATCAGCATCCGCGGATCCCGGTTGCCGAGCGGGGACCCGTCCGACGTCCGCATGAAGTTGACGTCGTGCAGACCGCGGATGGTCTGGACGGGCTCCGGGAGCGGCTGTGCGAGGGCCTGGTCCAGCTCGCCGATCCGGCGGTTGAAGGCGTCGACGGTCGGCGGCTCACCGAAGTAGTTGTGCAGGAATTGCCGGTAGCCGGCCGCTTCGCCCATGTTGCCCAGCCGGCGGAGCGGGTCCGGCGAGCCCAGGATCTGGTTCACCGCTTCGCGCTGCTGCGGGTTGAGATCCGGCCGCGACGCCATGCGCTGGACGTCCCCGATCGTTACCGGGCGGCCGTTGTTGAGCTGTGCCAGGGCGTTCAGGCGGCTGTGCTCGTCCGCCAGATGCCGCATCGCGCCGGGCAGGTCGGCGCCGGGACGCAGATAGCTGTTCTGCATCGACTGGCGCGTGTACCACCGGATCGCGTTCTGCAGATGCGGAGGCAGATTGGCGTAGACGTGCGACAGGTGGTTCTCGCCGTACGCCTCGCCGTCGGCGTCGTTGTCGAAGCGGCGGACACCGTCGGGGTCGACGTGACCCGGTCGCGGATCGGGGACGGGCGCGCCGTGCGCAGGCGAGGGGGTTCCGGGGCCATGCCCGGGCGGCGTCGCCGACGGTGCGACGGGAACGGGCGTCGGCACGGGGACGTGCCTTGTCCAGCCGGATGAGTGCGGGAGCCCGTTCTCATCGACCCGGACGGGCCCATTCGGCGTGACCACCGGGACACCGAGCTCCTGCGCGAGCCTGGGCCCGAAATCTCCCCGACCGGTGTTGTCGGAGAGGAGATACAGCGGACGGCCATTCCAGTTGGGGTCGTTGCGGACCAGGTCCGCGACCTCGCCGGGGGTCAGGTGTCGGCCGCCCGCCACCATGCCGTTCGGATCGCCATACCCGGAGACGACGTATCCGTTGGGCGGCGGGCTGAGCCGGTGCGCGCCGTCCCGCATACGGAGGTCGTCGGGATGGAAGTAGGAGCGCCCCGCAGGCGTCTCCTCGCTGTTGTGCCAGACATCGCGCAGGTGGTCCGGCAAATTCTCCGGCCCGCGCGAGCGCGGCATCGCCGACTCGTCGTCACCCGACCGGTCGCGCGCGCCGGGGTCGCCTTCGTCGCGGTGCGGCTCCCCGTCCCGCGCCCGCGGCCCCGCTTCGCCCTCGTCGGGGGTGCGCGGTCGGCCCTCACCCTCGTCGGGCGTGCGCGGCCGACCCTCACCCTCGTCGGACGGGGTTCGCGTGCTCTCGTCGCGCGGCTGCCCGTCGTCGGACGTGCGGGGTCGTCCCTCATCCTCACCCGGAGTGCGCGGCTGCTCCTCGCCCGGGGTGCGTGGCTGGCTCTCGTCCGTCGTGCGGGGCTGTTCCTCGCCGGGGGTGCGGGGCTGGCCGTCGTCCGTCGTGCGCGGTTGCTCTTCGCCGGGGGTGGGGGGCTGTCCCTCGTCCGTCGTGCGGGGCTGTTCCTCGCCCGGGGTGCGCGGCTGGGCTTCGTCCGTCGTGCTCGGCTGGCCTTCGTCGGTGGTGCGGGGGCGCTCTTCGCCCGGGGTGCGGGGTTGGCTCTCGTCCGTCGTGCGGGGCTGTTCCTCGCCCGGGGTGCGCGGCTGGCCTTCGTCCGTCGTGCGCGGCTGGCTTTCGTCGGTGGTGCGGGGGCGCTCTTCGCCCGGGGTGCGGGGTTGGGCTTCGCTGGGCGTCCGGCCTGCTGGGGACGCGGCCGGGTCGGCGGCGGTCGGGGTCGGGGTCGGCTGGCCTTCGGAGTACCAGCCGTAGTGGTTCCGGGCGTCCGGACGCGCGGTGGCGCCGGTGTCGGACGGGCTGGAGGGCGTGCTTGGGGTTGCCGCGGTCTCGGCGGGGCCGCCGTTCTCGGACGGCGTCCCGTCCTGCGGGACGTTTTGGTCGCCGGACGCGCCCGAACGGCGGAAGACCGGCCCTTCCTCGCCCGGACGTGGCTGGCTGCCGGATCCGCCGTCGTCGGTGCGTGGCTGGCCGTTGTCGCTGCGCGGTGCGCCCTGGTCGGGACGGGGTTGCTCTTCGCTTCGGGACGGCGCGCCCTCGCCGTCCCGCGAGGCTTCCGCCGTGCGGTTCTCGTGCGAGCCGCCGCCGTCCGAGCTCCCGCCGTCCGAGCCCCCGTCGCCCGAGCCCGCACCGTCCGAGCCCCCGTTGCCGGAACCTGCGTCGCCTGGGCCTGCGTCGCCTGGGCCCGCGCTGTTTGAGCCGTCGCCGTTTGAGCCCGTGTCGCCTGGGGTGCTGTTCGTGCCGTCGCCCGGGGTGCTGCCCGTGTTGGCTGGAGTGGAGCCGTCGGGGGTGGGGGTCGTGGGGTCCGGGGTGGACGACGGAGTGCCGTCCGGGGTCGTGTTCGGGGTCGCGGCGTCCGGGCCCGTACGGAGGTGCTGGTCCATGACCTGGCCGATGGCGCGGGCGAGGTCGCGGGGGTTGTCGGAGAGGCGGTACTCGGCGAACGCCTCGGCCAGCATCTCGTGCGGGGTGGTGGCGCCGTACTGGGAGAGGGCGTCCTCGATCCGCTGCCGGGTGTCGGGGTCGTGGGGTTGCGTGGCGTCGTAGGGGGCGCCGATCGCGTCGGAGACCGCCTGGTTCAGGTCGCCGAGCATCTGCGGGTCGTTGAGGAGCTGCTCGCCGAGCTGGTGCCCGAACTCGTGGGTGAAGACGCCTTCGGCGGAGCCGCCGCCGGGGACGGTGAAGCCGCTGGCCTCCTCGTCGGCGCCGTCGAGGGCGCGCTCGGCGTTGTCGGCGAAGGGCTCGTCGCTGATGTAGATGCCCTGGTCGTCGCCGTGGAGCGTGGCGTAGGCGAGGGTGTCCTCCTCGCCGGGGCCGAGCGTCGAGCTGACGTCCTCCGAGCCGATGTGGTTGAGCTGCCGCATCGTGTCGGGGTAGTCGGCCGCGAGCTGCTGGATCGCGTTGTTGAACTCGCGGACGGTCGCCGGGTCGATCGGGCTGGACGTGAAGTCGACCGTCGGCGCGTCGTCCCCGAGTATCTGGTTGAGGATGTCGCGGGTCTCTTGCTCGGCGTCCGCGAGATCCTGCGCGGGGTCGTCCGCGGTGCCGTCGTCCGCGTCCGCCGTGCCGTCATCGGCGTCAGTGTCGGCGTCTGGCCCGTCGTCGTTGTCGTGCCCGTCATGGTCGGTGCCGTCGCCGTTGTCGGCTGTGCCGTCGTGGTCGGTGGTGCCGTCCGCGTCGGACGGGTCGCCGTCCTCGCGGCGGACGACGCCCTGGTCGTCCACGTTCTCGATCGGGGTCTCGGACGGTTCCTGGTCGAAGAGGCCCGGTTCGTCCGTGGTGCCGCCGTCCGGCTCGGACGGGGTCGGTTCGGACGGGCTGTCCGCGCCTTCGGACGGGCTTTCCGCGGCGTCCGACGGCGTGGTCGTGCCCTCGGACGAGGTGTCGGCACCGTCCGAAGGCGTGCCCTCCGTGCCCGGCGTCGTGGATTCCGGCGTGGGCGTCGAGGACGAGCCCTCCGACGACGGTGTGCGGGTCGAGTTCCCGTTGGACGGGGTGTTGCTCGACGGCGTCGCCGAAGGCGTTCCTGGGGACGCTGACGAAGGTCGGCCTCCGGATGTGCCGGAGCTGCTCGACGCCGAGCCGCTCGACGGTGACGGGGTGCCGCCCGCGGACGGGGTCGCGCCCACGGAGGGTGTCGCGCCGCCCATCGGCATGGGCATGGGGGCGATGAAGCCGGCCGGGGCGCCGCCGTTCTGGGCGTTCGGCTCGGGCTGCGCGATGGCGTCCGGAAGGTCGGCGGCCGAGCCGTCGGAGCCGCGCCGGTTCGAGTCGTCGCCGGCCGTGCTGGTCGTGCCGCCCGTCCCGGACGTGTTGCCGCGGTTGCCTGCCCCCGAGCCCGAGCCCGAGCCGGTGCCCGAGCCGCTGGACGGAGTCGCGCCGCCCCCGGAGGACGATCCGCCGGACGAGGAGCCAGACCCGCTGGACGATCCGCCGCCAGATCCAGACGAAGCGGAGGAAGCGGACGAACCTGAGGAACTGCCGGAACCCGTGGAGCCCGCCGAGCTCGACGGACCCGAGGTGCCCGACCCCGTGGAGCCGGACGGGCCGCCGCCCGCGGAGCCGGTGCCCGCCGTGCCGCCGGGCATCGCGCCGCCGGGGGCCGCGCCGGTCGGG
>NZ_CAACUY010000140.1 GCF_900659615.1 Actinomadura fibrosa
CGCCGATGCCGCCGACCCGGCCGCAGACGCGGCGCGCGGGAGGCCGGCGCGGCAGGCTCGTGGCCGGGTCGGCGGTGGCGGCGCTGCTCGTCGCCGGGACGGCCGTCGGCGCCTACCTGCTGGTGAACTCCGGCGGCGACAGCACGCACGACAAGCCGGTGGGGAACGTCGCGGCGGCGTTCCCCGAGTCGGCGCTGTTCGTCCGGATCGACACCGAGCCCGGATGGCCGCGGGACTGCCACGCCGACATCGGCACCTACAAGGCGGGCGACGCGAATCCGCGGCCGCTCGTCCGCGGGCCGAAGTGCGACATACTGCCCGTGAAGTCCCCCGACGGCAGGCAGGTGGCCTTCACCCGCAGGGACGGCGACCGGAACGAGGCGTGGGTCATGAACGCCGACGGCAGCCGCCAGCACAAGGTGACCGACATCGCGGGCGGGCGGCTGACGTGGTCGCCGGACGGCGCGCGGCTCGCCTACATGGGCGAGAAGGACGGCGTGCGCCAGATCTTCACGATCACCCTCCAGGGGAAGGCCGTCACGCAGCTCACGACCGACTCGTCCGACAAGGACGACCCGATGTGGGCGCCCGTCGCGTCGAGCCTGGTGTTCTGGAGCAAGCGCGATGGCGGCACCGAGCAGCTCTACACCCTCGACCCGGACCGCCCGTCGGCGGCGTGGACGAGGCTGAAGGGCGACGGGCAGCGCGCCGTCGACCCGGCGTGGTCGCCGGACGGGTCGCAGATCGCCTACACGCACGGGGAGTCGTCGGCGAGCGACATCTGGCTGATGGAGGCCGACGGGTCGAACCCGCGCCCGCTGGTCAAGGACGCCGACAACGAGATGGACCCGGGATGGTCCCGCAACGGCAAGTGGATCTGCTACGTGCGGGGTCCGGTGGCCAAGCCGCGGATCTGGGCGGTCCGCGCCGACGGCACGGGCGACCGCGCCGTCAACGCGAACCTCAGCCTCGGCCACCCGAACTGGTAGGCCGCGCCGCCGTCAGTCGGCGCTGGTCACGGGCTCCGCGGGCGGCGCCGCCTCGTCCTCGACGGGGACGGGACGGGGGTGGGCCAGGGCGCTCGGCCACCACATGTGCCGGCCGACGTCCAGGTTGAGCGCGGTGACCAGCACGGACCGGACGACGAACGTGTCGAGCAGGACGCCGAACGCGACCGTGAACCCGAGTTCGGTGACGAACACCAGCGGCAGCGAGCCGAGCGCGGCGAACGTCCCGGCGAGGACCGCGCCCGCCGAGGTGATGACCCCGCCGGTCGCGGCGAGCCCGATGAGCGCGCCGCGCCGCGTCCCGTGCTGCTTCGCCTCCTCGTGGACGCGGGTCATCAGGAAGATGTTGTAGTCGGTGCCGAGCGCCACGAGGAACACGAACGTCCAGAGCGGGAAGGACGGGTCGGCCGCGGCGAAGCCGAAGACGTGCTCGAAGACGAGCGCGCTGACGCCGAGCGCCGCCGCGAATGACAGCACGACCGTGGCGACGAGGATCAGCGGCGCGACGAGGGCGCGGAGCAGCAGCGCCAGGATCAGCAGCACGACGACCAGCACGATGGGGATGACGACGTTCTGGTCGCGGCGGGAGGCGTTGTTGATGTCGAGGGTGACGGCGGCGTTGCCGCCGACCTCGGCGTCCGCGCCGGGGACGCGGTGGACGGCGTCGCGGGCCCGCTCGACGGCGGTGAAGCCGGGCTGGGCGTCGGGCGGCGCGTTGAGCGTCCCCTCCAGGTAGACGAGGCCGTCGACGGGCACGCCCGGCCGGTTCCCGGCGACCTTGACGTCGGTGATCGCGGGGACGCCGGCGAGCGCGGCGCGGACGGCGTCCTGCGTGCCGGCCTTGGCGATCACCTGGACGGGCGAGCCGCTGCCCGCGGGGAAGTGGCGCGCGAGCACCTCCTCGCCGGTGACCGAGTCGGGCTTGCCGGAGCTGAACGAGTCCTTGTTGGGCAGCGCCCCGGTCTGGAGGGCGAACAGCCCGAAGCAGAGGGCGCCGAGCACGACGGCCGTGACGATCCAGGTGGTGCGGGGGCGGACGGCGACGAGCGCGCCGACCCGGGCCCACAGGCCGCGCTCGGCGGGCTCGGGCGAGCCGAACCGGGGGCGCTTCGGCCAGAACACCCAGCGTCCGCAGATGACGAGCAGCGCGGGCAGCAGCGTGACCATCGCGGCGAGCGCGACGGCGACGCCGATCGCCATGACCGGGCCCATGCTCTTGGTGGAGTTGAGGACGGCGAGCAGCAGGCACAGCATGCTCAGCGCCACCGTGGTGCCGCTCGCGACGATGGCGGGCCCGGCGCGGTGCAGCGCGAACGCCATCGCCTCGTGCCGGTCCTCGTGCCGTCTGAGCTCCTCCCGGTAGCGGGCGATCAGCAGCAGCGCGTAGTCGGTGCCCGCGCCGAAGACGAGGACGGTGAGGATGAACGCGGCCTGCCCGTTGACGGTCAGCCCGGCGTGCTCGGCGAGCAGGTAGATGACGGCCTCGGCGGCCATGAGCGCGACCCCGACGCACAGCAGCGGCGCGAGCCAGAGGACGGGGCTGCGGTAGGTGATGAGCAGGATGGCGATGACGATGGCGGCGGTGATGAACAGCAGCGTCTTGTCGAAGCCGGAGAAGACGTTGCTGAAGTCGCCCCCGTACCCGGCGGGTCCCGTGACGTGCGCCTGAAGCCCGGGGTCGCCGGTCTGGACGATGTCGCGGTAGTCCTTGACGGCGGGGCCGAGCAGGTCCCAGCCGTCGCTGCCGACCTTGACGTTGACGATCGTCTGGATCGCCTTCCCGTCCTTGGCGACGGCGGGCGGCACGACGCTCTGCGCCAGCTTCCGCGGCGGGGCGTCGCCCTTCGGGTCGCCGGTGACGGCGTCCAGGCGGGCGGCGTCGGCCCTCGCCTTGGTGAGGTCGGCGGCCGTGACCGGCGCGCCGCCCCGGTCGTAGACGACCACGGCGGGGAAGGTGTCGGACGGCACGAACTTCTCGGACGCGTCGACCACCCGCGTCGACTCGGCGTTCTTCGGCAGCCACGACGACGCCTCGTTCGACTGGGCGCCGGTGAGCTTCCCGGCCAGCGGGACCGCGAGGGCGAGAACGGCGACCCAGAACACCAGGACGAGGTACTTGCTCCAGCGTCCGCAGGGCAGTGACGAGAACCGGTACACACGCGCCATCGAATGAACCCCCTTGGTGGGCCGCCCGTCCCCCTTACCTATGACGGCCCGCCGGAGCGGTCAAGATGTATCGCGTTTTTTGCCGACCGGGCAAAATGGGATCAAGGCGCGTCCGCGCAGGCCGGAGCGGGCGAGGCCGGATCCGGACACCGCCTCCGGTGCGGCACCGGAGGCGGCGGTCCCATGCGCGGGCTCAGCCCGTGATGGTGTCGAGGCGGCGCAGTATGACGCCCTCGCGCAGCGCCCACGGGCAGACCTCCAGCTCGGCCAGCCCGAACAAGTCCATCGCGGCGTCCGCGACGATCGCGCCCGCGGGGAGCTGCGGCGCCCGCCGCTCGGACACCCCCGGCAGCGCGGCGCGCTCGGCGGGCGGCATCTGCGCGAGCTTCTCCGCCCACTCGGTGAGGTCGCCGCCGCGCAGGACCCGCCGCTGGTACGGTCCCTCGGCCGACGGCGCCGCGCCCCCGATCCGGGCGAGCTGGCGGAACGTCTTGGACGTGGCGACCGCGTGGTCCGGCGCGCCGTACCGCGACACCTCCCCGATGTGCCGGGCGATCTCCGCGCGGACGTGCCGGCGCAGCTTGCGGACCTCGTCGGCGGACGGCGGGTCCGCGGTGAACCAGTCGCGGGTGAGCCGGCCCGCGCCGAGCGGCAGCGAGAACGCCGCGTCCGGCTCCTCGTCGATGCCCGCCGCGATCTCCAGCGAGCCGCCGCCGATGTCGACCACCAGCAGCCGCCCCGACGACCAGCCGAACCAGCGCCGCACGGCGAGGAACGTCAGCCGCGCCTCGTCCTCGCCGGACAGCGCGCTGATGTCGACCCGCGTCTCCTCCCGGATGCGCGCCAGGATCTCCTCGCCGTTGGCGGCGTCCCGGACCGCGGACGTCGCGAACGCGACCAGGTCCTCGACGCCCTTGTCCTCGGCGATCTGCAGGGCGTCGTCGATGAACTCGCGGAGCAGCGTCTCGCCCTCCGCCGAGAGGCGTTCGCCGTCTTCCAGGTGGGCGGCCAGCCGGAGCTCCGCCTTGTGAGAGAACGCGGGGATCGGGCGCGCCCCCCGGTGGGCGTCCACCACCAGGAGATGCACCGTGTTCGATCCCACGTCCAGCACGCCGAGTCGCATGGCCATGACGCTATCGGACCCATCAGGCAACAAGTCAGGGCACACCCGCCTCGACTGGGATAGATCACCCTTGCCGCTACGGTGACCGTATGGACGGGGGAACCGGAGCGGAGCGGCGGTGGCGGGTGCCCGCCAAGCAGGTCGTGGCCAAGTGCGCGGCGGCCGTGGCGGTGGCGGTGCTCGCGGCGGCGAGCGCCGGGGACGTGCAGCGCCTCCTCCTGGCGGGCGTCGCCGCCGCCGGGCTCGGCGCGCTCGCGCTCCGCGACCTCCTCGCGCCCGTCCGGGTGGCGGCCGACCGGGACGGCGTGACGATCGTCGCGGGCTACGCGGGCCACCGCCGCGTCCCGTGGGAGGAGGTCACCGCGATCCGCGTGGACGAGCGGCGCCGCCTCCTGCTGCACACGCGGCTGCTGGAGATCGAGACCGCCGACGACCTGCACCTGTTCAGCGCGTTCGACCTGGGCGCCGACGTCCACGACGTCGCCGACGCCCTCTACCGCCTCCGCGCCCGCACCGGCTGAGCCGCCTGAGCCGGTCGGCCGCCTCAGGTGGGCAGGTCGTCGCCGGCCGCGGGGTAGCTGCTCTGCGCGCCCGGGCTGCGGACGGCCGCGGCGCCGACCCGGACCGCGTGCCGCGCCGCGTCCTCCAGGGTGTCGCCGCGCGCCAGCCGGAGGCAGAGCGCGGCGGTGAACGCGTCGCCCGCGCCGGTGGTGTCGACGGCCTCCACCTTCGGGGACGGGACCGCCGTCGTCCCGGCGAGGCCCGCGACCAGCGCGCCCGCGGCGCCCAGCGTGACGACGGCCGAGCGGACCCCGCGGCCCAGCAGCGCCCCGGCCATGGCCTCGGGGTCGTCGGTGCTCCGCTCACCCAGGAGGAACGCGGCCTCGTGCTCGTTCACCACGAGCGGGTCGCAGAGCGCGAGCAGGTCGTCCGGGACGGGCGCGGGCGGCGAAAGGTTGAGGACGACCCGTCCCCCGGCGTCCGCCGCGGCGCGGGCGGCGGCGAGCACGGCGTCCAGCGGCACTTCGAGCTGGAAGGACACGACGGACGCGGCGGCGATCATCTCGCGGGCCGCGGCCACGTCGGCGGGGGTGAGCCGGGCGTTCGCGCCGGGCGACACGATGATGCTGTTGTCGCCGTCGGGGCCGACCGTGATCAGCGCGACCCCGCTCGGCCCCGGCGTGGTGAGCAGGTGGCCGAGGTCGACCCCGGCCTCGCCGAGGGCGGTGCGCAGCAGCGCGCCGTGGCCGTCGTCGCCGACCCGGCCGAGGATGCCGACCCGGCCGCCGAGCCGGGCGGCGGCGACGGCCTGGTTGGCGCCCTTGCCGCCCGGATGGGTGGCGAGGTCGGAGCCGAGGACGGTCTCCCCCGGCCCCGGGCGCCGGTCGACGCCGACCACCAGGTCCGCGTTGACCGACCCCACGACGACCACGTCGTACCGCACGCCACCATGCTCGGCGGCGCCATGCTCGGCGGCGCTGTGCTCGGCGCCGCTGTGCTCGGCGGCGTCACGCTGCTGCGACACGTCCCTCTCCCCTGCCGGCGGTCCCGATCACGATGTCACGAGGTGGCGAACTGGGCGGCGTTCTCCGGCGTGGCGATCTTCACCGGCACCGGGGCCGTCGCTGCGATCTTCTCGCCCTTCGCGGCCCTGAGCGCGCTGTCCACGGCCATCTTGCCGAGCAGCCGGGGCTGCTGGGCGACGGTCGCGTTCATCGTCCCGGCCTGGACGGCCTTGATGCCGTCCGGCGTCCCGTCGAAGCCGACGACCTTGACCTGCTTGCCCGCCTTGCCGCCGAGGGCCTTGACGGCGCCGAGCGCCATCTCGTCGTTCTCGGCGAACACGCCGTTCAGGTCCGGGTGGGACTGCATGAGGTTGGTCATGACGTCCAGGCCCTTGGTGCGGTCGAAGTCGGCGGGCTGCCGCGCGAGCACCTGGATGCCCGGGTACTGCCTGAGCCCCTGCTCGAAGCCCTGCCCGCGCTCGCGGGACGCGGAGGTCCCCGCCTGCCCCTGGATGATCACGATCTTGCCCCGGCCGCCCAGCTCCTTCGCGAGCTGCGCGGCGGCGTCCCGGCCGCCCGCGACGTTGTCGGACGCGACGAGCTGCGCCACGGAGGCGCCGTTCACGGTCCGGTCGGCGGCGACCACCGGGATCTTCGCCCGGTTCGCGGCCTGCACGGCGGGCGCCGCGGCGTCGGAGTCGACCGGGTTGATGACGATCGACTTCAGGCCCTGGCTCGTGTAGTTCTGCACCTGGTTCACCTGCTGGGACGCGTCGTTCTGCGCGTCGGTCACGGTGAGCGAGACGCCGAGCCGCTTCGCCTCGTCCTGCGCGCCCTGCCGGAACTGGACGAAGAACGGGTTGTTCAGCGTGGACACCGACAGGCCGATCTTCGTCCCGCCGCCGCCTCCCGCCGCGCCGCCGGACTTCGAGCCGCCGTCGCCGGTGGACGCGACGCCCACCGCGAGCGCCGCGACGACCGCGACCACCGCCGCCCCGCCGGCCCAGAACGCGGCCGGGCGGACGCTCAGCCCGCGGCGCCGGACGGTGTCCAGCAGCACGGCCAGCGCGATCACGACGCCGATGACGACCTGCTGCCAGAACGCCGACACCGACAGCAGGTTCAGGCCGTTGCGCAGGACGGCGAGGATCAGCGCGCCGACCAGCGTCCCGAACGCCTTGCCCTTGCCGCCGGACAGGCTCGCCCCGCCGATGACGACGGCGGCGATCGCGTCCAGCTCGTAGCCGTTGGCGGCCTGCGGCTGCGCCGAGGCGAGCCGGGAGGCCAGCACGATCCCGGCGACGGCCGCGAACGCGCCGGACAGCGCGTAGGTGACGAGCTTCTGCCGGTCCACGCGGATGCCGGACAGCTTCGCGGCCTCCTCGTTGCCGCCGATCGCGTACATCGCGCGCCCGCTGTAGGTGCGGGCGAGGATCAGCGCCGTCAGCAGCCCCATCGCGATCATGACGAGGACCGGGACGGGCAGGTACTCGCCGATCGTGTCGCCGAGGTGCGTCACCGCGCCGGGCAGCGCGATCGGGCTGCCGTCGGAGATCACGAGCGCCAGGCCGCGGGCGACGCCGAGCATGGCGAGCGTCGCGATGAACGGCGGGAGCTGCCCGTAGGTGATCAGCGCGCCGTTCACCAGCCCGGCGGCGATCCCGACGAGGACCGCCGCGAGCAGCGCGAGCGGCCACGGCAGCCCGTGCTCGGTCGCCGTCCAGGCCAGCACGACCGCCGACAGCGCGGCGACCGCGCCGACCGACAGGTCGATCCCGGCGGTCACGATGACGAACGTGACACCGAACGCGAGAATGGCCGTCACCGCGGCCTGCACCCCGACGTTCAGCAGGTTCGTCACCGTGAGGAAGTCGCCGGACGCGAGGGCCAGGGCGACCACCAGGATCACCAGCCCCGCGAGGGCCCCGTTCTCGCCCAGCAGGCGTCCCGCGGTCCGCAGCGCGCCGCCACCGGACGGCGACTCCGGCCGCTTGCGCAGCGATTCAGTCGCCATGGTCGCTCTCCCCCTTGTTCTGCCCGGAGACGGCCAGGGCCATCACCGCGTCCTGCGTCGCCTCGCCGGCCGGCAGCTCGCCGGCCAGCCTCCCCCGCGCCATCACGAGCACCCGGTCGCTCATGCCCAGCACCTCGGGGAGGTCGCTGGAGATCATGAGGACCGCGTGGCCGGAGGCGGTGAGGGAGTTGATCAACTGGTAGATCTCGACCTTCGCGCCGACGTCGATGCCGCGCGTCGGCTCGTCCAGGATGAGCACCTTCGCGTCGGCCAGCAGCCACTTGCCGATCACGACCTTCTGCTGGTTGCCGCCCGACAGCGTGCGGACCTCCTGGCGGAGGCCGCTCATCCGCACGTTGAGCCTCCCGGCGATGTCGCCGGCGCCCCGCCGCTGGCTGGAACGATCCACGAACCCGCCGCGGCTGGACCGGCCGAGCGTGACCAGGCCCAGGTTCTCCTGGACGTCCGCGCCCAGCACGAGCCCCTGGCCCTTGCGGTCCTCCGGGACGAGCCCGAGCCCGGCCTCCATCGCGGCGTGCACGTCGCCCGCGGGCACCGCCCGGCCGTCCACCCGGACCTCGCCGCGGTCGGGACGGTCCGCGCCGAAGATCGCGCGGGCGACCTCGGTGCGGCCGGCGCCGACCAACCCGGCGAGGCCGACGACCTCGCCCGCCCGGACGTCGAACGAGACGTCCTCGAACACGCCGTCGCGGGTGAGGCCGCGCACCTCCAGCAGCGGCGGGCCCGCCTCGGACCGCTCCCGCGGGTACTGCTGCTCGATCGCGCGGCCCACCATGAGCCGGACCAGCTCGTCCTGCGGCGTGTCCGCGGGCACCTCGGCGACCGAGCGGCCGTCGCGCAGAACCGTCACCCGGTCGCCGATCCGCGGGATCTCCTCCAGGTGGTGGGTGATGAACACGATCGCCACACCCTGATCGCGGAGCCGCGCGACGATGCGGAACAGCCGGTCGACCTCGCCGGTGGTGAGCACCGCGGTCGGCTCGTCCATGATCAGCACCCGGGCGTCCAGGCTCAGCGCCTTGGCGATCTCGACCATCTGGCTGCGCGCGATGCCGAGCCCGGCCATCCGGTCGGACGGCTCCGCGTCCACGCCGACCCGCGCGAGCAGGTCCCGCGCGGCGGCGTTCATGGCGCCGCGGTCCACCAGCCCGAACCGCCGCGGCGGGCGGCCGAGGAACAGGTTCTCCGCGACCGTCAGCTCCGGGACGAGGTTGAACTCCTGGTAGATCGTCGCGATGCCGAGCCGCTCGGCGTCCTGCGCGGACCGGATCCGCACCGGCTCGCCGTCGATCTCGATCGTGCCGGCGTCGGGGCGGTGCGCGCCCGACAGCGTCTTGATCAGCGTGCTCTTGCCCGCGCCGTTCTCGCCGAGCAGGACGTGCACCTCGCCCGGCCGCAGATCGAAGTCGACGCCGTCGAGCGCGAGCACGCCCGGGAAGGCCTTGCGCAGCCCCCGCACGCGCAAGATCTCCCCGGTGCCCGCCGTCCCGGCGCCCGTGGTTCCCGTGGCGCTCATGCCGGGCCGCTCCCTTCCTTCGTGAGGTCTCCGCCCTGAGGGCCCGCCCCCAGGGGTCGTACTGCGAGGTCTTCCGCGCCCCTGTCCGGGCCGGGCTCGCCGCAGGAGCGGCGGACCACCAGCCGGGCCGCGAGGACCTCCGGCTCCACCGGGCGGCGCGCGATGCGCTCCAGCAGCGCGCGCACGGCGCGGCGGCCGAGGTCCTGGACGGGCTGGGCGATGGCCGTGACCGGCGGGTCGACATGGGTGAACCAGGGGACGTCGTCGTAGGAGGCGAGGCCCACGTCGCCGGGGATGGCGAGGCCGCGGGCGCGGATCTCGTCCAGCGCGCCGAGGGCCATCAGGTTGTCCCCCGCGAAGATCACTTCGGGTGGTTCGGGCAGGTCGAGCAGCCGCGCGGCGCTCGCCCGCCCGCTGGCGGCCTGGAAGTCGCCCGCCTCCAGGTACTCCGGGCGCACCGGCAGCCCGTTCGCGCGCAGCGCCGCGACGAACGCCTCGGTCCGCTCCCGGCCGGTGGACAGCAGCGCGGGCCCCGAGACGAACGCGACGCGGCGGTGGCCGAGCCGCGCGAGATGCGCGACGAGCTCCCCGATGGCCGCCGTCCCGTCCGCCCGGACGGTCGGCACGTCGAGGCCGGGAAGCGTCCGGTCGAGGAAGACCAGCGGCCCCCCGTCCCGGACGACGTCGCGCACCAGCGGCGTGATCTCCGCCGTGGGGCACAGGAGCAGGCCGTCCACGCGCTGCTCCAGCAGGGTCCGGACGTAGTGGTCCTGGCGGCCCGGGCGCTCGTCGGCGTTGCCGATGACGACCGAGTACCCGGCGCTGCGGGCCTCGTCCTCCACCGCCCGCGCGAGCTCGGTGAAGAACGGGTTGAGGATGTCGCCGATGACGAGCCCGACCGTGCGGGTCGTGTCGGTGCGGAGCGAGCGGGCGACACCGTTCGGGCGGTAGCCGAGCTCGGCCACCGCTGCCAGCACGCGGGCCCGCGTCTCCTCGGTCACCGGGGCGCTGTCGTTCAGCACGCGCGACACCGTGGCGACCGACACGCCCGCGAGGCGCGCGACGTCCTTGACCCCGGCCATGGCACCTCCCGCCCGTCGCGCCGAACCCGGCCTGTAATCGTTTACACGCCGTTTCGTGTAAACGATTACACGCTATCCGGCATTCCCGCAAGCCCTGACCCCGTCCGGAGGCCGCATCCGTCACCTGGCCCGCAGTTCCGCGAGGTCGACGACGCGCGCCAGATCTTCCACGGACGCGAAGTAGCCGACGAACGCACCGTTCCGCGTCACCAGAAACGCGCTCTCCCCCGCGACACCCGCAAAGTCCGCCCACGCCTGGTGCGCCCCCGCAAGCCGCACCGCCGCCACCCGCAGCCCCCGCGGCCCAACCAACTCCCCCCGATCACTCCCCATACATCAAACGCTACGCTGAGTAACTAACCACCCTTCGCGCGGGTCAGCGACAGCACGCTCTCAGGGGACACCACACGCCGCTCTTGGCGAGCGGTGCAGGGTTCGCGGCGTCGGCTCATCAGTGCCGCACCTTCAAGGCCTCGACGGCGATCGCGCGCTGTAAAAGTCTTCGCGGGCGCGCAGCGCGGTACCGCTGGGCGCGTACTCCGCGACGACCCAGTTCTTCTCAGCGGTGCCCGGTGTGGGGGACCTTGTGTTCGCGGATCGCCTTAGCGTCGTGCATCACCGCACCTCGGGGCGCATCGGGCGCCATCCGCGGTTGTCGGACGGAGCCGCCTGTCGCCAGCCTGGGCTGGCCGCCGCTAGAGCCAGGAGGGTTCAGACGTCATCTGGCCGGCGGTTTGGTCCTCTGCTCTTCCGCTCGGTGATGTCGAGCGTCACGCCGATGACCCGCTCCACCGTGCCGTCCGGCCCGGTGGTGGCCTCGGCGCGCTCCTCAAGCCAGACGATCTGCCCGTCATCAGGTCGTCGGATCCGGAACTGGGAGGTGTAGCTGCCGCCCCGGTCGGCGACGGCCCGCACCTTGTCGAGGTGCTGCTGGGCGTCCTCCGGCAGGACGAGGGCGAACCCGTCGGCCGCACTCGCCAGAGCCGGGAAGCCGTAGACGTCGGCGAAGTTGTCGCTGGTCGTGATGCGATCCTGCGCGGGGACCCATTCCCAGGTCACGATGCCGGTCGCGCGAATCGCCATGCGCATCCGCTGCTCGCTCTCGCGCAGTCCCGCCTCGGCGCGGGCCCGCTCGACCTCGGCCCAGGCGCGTCCAGCGGCCTCCTCGGCGAGCGCGACGTCCTCCTCCGTCCAGCGACGGGACGTCTTCTGGTGGACCGTGAGGACGCCGCTGCGGCCTGCGTTCCGGGGGAGCGGCAGGACGAGCTGCGCGCCGATCCCGAGCTCGGCGTACGCCGCGCGGACACCGGCAGTGAGGGAGGAGTCCTCGGCGTCCACGATCACACTCCGCTCGCCGCGGCCCAGGGCGCGCTCGAACAGCGCCGACAGCACGTCGGAAGAGGTGCCGGCGAGGTCGGGCAGGCTCGTGGTCGCGTGGGCGCCGCCGCCGACGACCACACCCGTTGCCCCGTCGAGTTCGACGAAGGCGGCGCCGTCGGTGTCGAGCTGGTCGACGAGCCTGCGGCACGCGGTCCGCTGGATCTCCACCGGGTCCGAGAGCGCGCGCAGCGCATCCGAGAAGCCGAGGCGGAACGCGTTCAGCTCCGCCGAGCGCCGGCGGACGCGGGCCACCTCAAGCTGGCCGGCCACGCGCGCCACCAGCTCGCGGGCCGAGAACGGCTTGACGATGTAGTCGTCCGCGCCGGCCAGCAGGCCCTCGATCGCCGATTCCTCCCCGGCCCGCGCGGTGACCAGCACAACCGGGATCCCGCTCAGGTCCGGGTCGCCGCGCAGCTCGCGCAGCAGCGCGAAGCCGTCCAGGCCCGGCATCATCACGTCGGTGAGGACGAGATCCGGCGGGTCGCGGTGCGCGAGCGCCAGGGCCTGTGCGCCGTCCGCCGCCGTCACCGGCTCCCAGTGCGGCGCCAGCAGACGTGCCAGGTAGTCCCGCATGTCCTTGCTGTCGTCGACGACCAGGATGCGCGCGGTGGGCGCGTTCCCGCCGAGCTCGTGCCGGGCCACATCGTCGGCGAACAACTCCGCCGCGGGTGCCTCTCCCCAGTTCGAGGCCTCCTCGGCCATCGCGGCCGCGACCTGCAACGGCGGGTCCGCCGACGGCGCCGCGTCCAACGCCGTGGGCCGCCGCCCGGAGGGGATCCAGACCGTGAACGTCGTCCCCTCTCCCACGGTGCTGGCAACCCGGACGCGCCCGTGATGGCGGCGCACGAGCTCATCGACGAGGGCCAGCCCGATCCCCGCCCCCTCGTGCGTGCGCCCACGTGTGCCCCGCACCCGGTGGAAGCGCTTGAAGACGTGCCGCAGCTCCTCCTTCGGAATGCCCACGCCGGTATCGCGGACGGCGAGCTCGGCGTGGTTGGGCAACGCGCGCAGCGTGACCTCGATCCGGCCTTCGAGAGTGAACTTGAGCGCGTTCGAGATCAGGTTGGAAACGATCTTCTCCCACATCTCGGCGTCCACCCAGATGGGCTCGGGCAGCCGCGCGAGGTCGGCTTCGAGTCCCACTCCGGCGCGGCGGGCGGCGCTCTCGAACTGGGCGACGATGTCGCGGGTGCGCTCGGCGAGATCGACCGGCGCGAACGTCGCCCGGAGCCGCCCCGCCTCGATCTGCGAGAAGTCGAGCATGGTCCCGACCAGGTGCAGCAGCCGCCGCGCGTTGCGGCGCACCAGGTCGACGTCGGCCCGCTGCTCCGGCGACAGCCCGTCGCTGTCGCGGCCGAGCTCCTCCAGCGGACCGAGCATCAGCGTCAACGGCGTTCGGAACTCGTGCGAGACGTTGGAGAAGAACTCCGTCTTGGCCCGATCCAGGTCCTTGAGGCGCCGCCGCCGTTCCCGCTCCCGCTGCCGCGCGTGCGCGTCCGCCATCCGGGCCGCCACGGAATCAGCGACGAGGGTCAGGAACCCGCTGTACCCCTCGTCGAAGGCCAGGTAGGGGTCGACCCCGAAGACCAGTGCCCCGACCACCCGGTCATCGGCTTCGTCGCCGAGGGGGTGGACCACGGCGATCTCGGGTGCCGGCCGGTCGGCGACGACGCCGTGTCCAGGGAAGCGCGTGGCCAGGTCGTCGACCGTGACCGGCTCGGTCAACTGGTCCAGTGGCCAAGCAGCACCTGGCGCCAGCCGCACGTGGCGGGGCGCCAGCGGTGAGCCCTCCTCCACCCCGACCGCGCCGACCAGACCCGCACCGGTTGCCTGGGCATCGAGGAGATAGGCGATGGCGTAGACGACGTCGGCCGAGCCTGCCATGATCTCCAGCGCCTCGGCGAGTGCCTGCCTGCGGCCGCCGGCGCGCGGCGCGCTCGCGAGCGCGTCGAGCACCGCCAGCCGCCGGGCCGACAGCACTTCCGCCGTGCCGTCGGTGATCGTGCGCAGGATGCCGCCGACCGTCCCATCGGGCTCGTAGATGGGGACGTCGGTCAGGTTGAACCAGATCTGCCGCATCCGGCCGTTGACGAGGTAGGTGTAGCTGGCCTGCGGATGGCGGGCCGACGCGCCCGCCAACACTTGGTCGTATATGACGCGAGACTGCTCGAAGACCTCCGGGAACAGCTCGCGTGTTGGTCGCCCGAGCACCTCGGCCTCACGCCCCGGCAGGAAGGGAAGCGCCCTGTCGTTGTTGAACCACAGGAAGTCCTCCCCCCACAGCACGTAACCGGGATCGGGGCTGGCCATCATCAGGCGTACGACGGATCTCAGCGTCGGTGACCACCCACTCACCGGGCCAAGGCGCGTGCGGCTCCAGTCCAGCGCGGCTGCCTGGCCGGCCATCACGCCCTCGCTACCGAAGGTGGCTCGAATCGCCTCCGCCTCAGTGCGCGGAAGCGGCAGCCGTCGGCCGAGAGCGACGTCCACCAACACCGGCCCGATTTCCAACAGCGGCAGCACCAGGTCCACCGCGCCCGCGGCCACTGCGGCGGCGGGCATCGAGGGCTGCTCCGCCGTGTCCTCGCTCTGCGCGATCACCCGCCCGCCCGCCGCGCGCACGGCCGCGGCGCCCGCGGCACCGTCGCTTCCCATCCCGGTCAGCACCACCGCGAGCGACGCAGCGCCGAAGCTGTCACCGACCGACGTCAGCAGCGCGTCGAGCGGCCGCTCCGCGCGCACCTTCTCCGCCGGGCGCACCGCATACGTGCGGTCGGGCAGGACCTCGAGCACCGACCGCGGCGGGCACACCGTCACCGTCCCCGGCTCGACCCGGCCGCCCTCGCGCGCCCACCTGACCGGAAGCGCGATCCGTCGGGCGAGGATCTCGACCAGCGCGCTCCCCTGCCCACCGAGGTGCTGGGTGAGGACGACCGCCGCAGGGAAGTCACACGGCAGCACACGAAGAACGGCTGACAGCGCCTCCAGGCCGCCCGCCGATGTCACCAGCGCCACAACCTCGACGCCGCGCCCTCCCCCGTCCTGCGCGGCGCTCCCCGAGCCGGTCGACGGCTGCACCATAACTTCTCAAGCTACAGCGACCCCGGGTCGATGACATCCGGCCTCGATGCCGGTGCCGTGCGGCCGGGGGCCACCTGCCCGGGGTGATGCCAAGCACCACTTGGGGGGCCAGCAGGCTCGGTGGCGGCGCTGCCTTCGTGCGAGGGCGGGGCACGGCGGCGACTTGGCGGGCGGCGGTCAGTCGACGGTTGCCGTCCGGACGACGTGGGTGGTGAGGGGCGGCGTGGCTGTTGTGGGTCCTATAGCGTGGTCGGCCGTGAGTGAGGTGCATGAGTCGCGGCTGGCGCGGCGGGTGGGCGAGGCCGCCGACGAACTTCTGAAGCGCTCGCGCTCCGTCGCTCCCGTGGACGTGTTCGCGCGGATCGGGTGGATTCGCGCGGCCCAGGTGGACGAGTGGCGGCAGGGGCGCACCGACCATCTGCACGCGGCGATGAACGTCCGCCCCGACAGGATCGCCGCGGCGTTGCGCGCCCTGCGTGCCTGGGCGCGCGAGCGGGAGCTGGAGCCCGCCGAGACCGCCTACACCGCCGCCACCCGCGACCGCCGCCCGCTCCGCTTCACCGCCGCCGGTGGCGAGGCGGCCGAGCGCGATCACCGCACGCACTGGCTGTCCCCCGACCTGACGCCCGCCCAGCGCGAGCGGCTCACCGCCCGGCAGAACAAGGCGCCCGACATCACCGTCCTGCTGGCGGACGGCGCGTGGACGTGCGGCGGCTGCCGCGGCACCGGCGAGTTCCAGCTCGTCGAGGACTCCGTTCCGCTCTGCCTGGACTGCGCCGACCTCGGCCATCTCGTCTTCCTGCCGTCCGGCGACGCCGCGCTCAGCCGCCGCGCCAAGAAGGAGAGCGGCCTGTCCGCGGTCGTCGTCCAGCACAACCGGCGCCGCAAGCGCTACGAGCGGCGCGGGATCCTGGTCGAGGAGGCCGCGCTGGAGCGCGCCGAGGAGCAGTGCCTCGCCGACGAGGAGGCCCGCGCCCGGCGCCGCGACCGGGACCGGGAGCGCCGCGCCGAGCAGGACCTCGACTTCCAGGCCCGGATGGCCGCCGAGATCGTCAGGCTGTTCCCCGGCTGCCCGTCCGGGCGCCCGGAGGAGATCGCCCGGCACGCGGGCCTGCGCGGCAGCGGCCGGGTGGGGCGGACCGCCGCCGGGCGCGACCTCGACGAGGAGGCCGTCACGCTCGCCGTCATCGCGTCCGTCCGGCACCTCGACACCGGCTACGACGCCATGCTCATGGCGGGCGTGCCGAGGCGGGAGGCCCGCGACCGCATCCGCGCGGACGTGGACGCGGTCCTCACCGCCTGGAGGGCGTCCTAGAAGGCGTTGCGGGCCTGGACGGCGGTGTCGGCGTTGTCGCTGAACAGGCCGTCGATGCCGGCCTTGAAGAAGGCCTCGTACTCGCGGAACGCCTGCCCGTAGTCGGACGGGACGGTCCCGTTGCGCAGGTCCGCGGGCAGGAACTGGTTCTCGTTGCGGAACGTGTACGGGCCGACCTTCAGCCTCGCGGCGTGGGCGTCCCTCACCAGCGCCGAGGGCGTGCCGAGCGTCCCGTCGCCCTTCAGCGGGATGACGAGCGACTTGTCCGGGCCGATCCACTCGGCGTAGGTGCGGATCTCCCGCAGCCCCGCCGGAGTGATCATCTGGGCGAACGTCGGGCCCTTGCCGGTGGCGACCGTGTCGTAGGGGGCGCCGGTCGTGGAGAGGTCCTGGAGCGCGGGCACGCGGAGCTGCGCGTGCAGGAGGCGCAGGCTCGACGGCTCGAACGACTGGACGATCGCGCGGCCGTCCGCGCTGTCGAGGCCGTTGCGCTTCAGCGCGGTGGCGAGCCGGCCCTCCAGCGGCAGGCCGATCGAGCGGAAGTAGGTGGGGTGCTTGGTCTCCGGGATGACGCCGATCCGCCGGTGGTACCTCGCGCCGAGGGCCTTCGCGAGGTCGATGACCTCCTGGAGGGTCGGCACCTGGTAGCGGCCGTTGTAGAGCGTGTTGTGCTGCCGGACGTCCGGGAGCCGCTCGACGGCGCGCAGCGTCTTCAGCTCGGCGAGGGTGAAGTCCTCGGTGAACCAGCCGGTGACCTTCGTCCCGTCCACGGTCTTGGTCGTCCTGCGGGACGCGAACTCGGGGTGCCGCGCCACGTCGGTGGTGCCGCCGATCTCGTTCTCGTGCCGGGCGACGAGCACGCCGTCCTTGGTCGGGACGAGGTCGGGCTCGATGTAGTCGGCGCCCATCTGGACGGCCAGCTCGTAGGAGCCCGCGGTGTGCTCGGGACGGTACCCGGCCGCGCCGCGGTGCCCGAAGACCGCCGGGACCTTCGCGTGCGCGGTCGGCGCCTTGGCGGGCGCCGCGGCCGACGCCGTGCCGGCCGCGGTGCCGCCCAGCGCAGCGACCGGGAGCAGCACGGCCGCGGCGACGAGCGCCGCCCTCCCCCTCGTCGTCCTGAACGCGATCCGCCTCGCCGTGCCGGCCATCTCGGGCTCCTCTCGACGGCGGCGTCCCGCCGCGACCATCGCCGGGGATCACCGCCGCCCGGGACGGTACCGAGCGGCGGACACCCGGGCCAGGACCCGTCCGGTGACGGCCAGGGCAACCTTCACGGGCGGTCCGGTGAACGGTGGCGGCGTCCGGTACCGGGCGGTTCGCGGCGCCACGAGTGCTTCACTCAGCGTTGCCTCGATGGTCGGTTCCGGCTCAATCCGGTCCTCTGCACTGGGAACCGTGGACATGACACGCAGGACGTTCCTGGCCACCGGCTCCCTCATCGGCACCGCATCCCTGGCTGATCGCGGCCTCGCGGCGGGGCGGCCGGACCCGTTCGCGCTCGGCGTCGCCTCCGGGGATCCGGCGGCCGACGGTTTCGTCCTCTGGACCCGGCTCGCCCCGCGCCCGCTCGCGGACGACGGCCACGGCGGGATGGCGGACCGCGATGTCCTCGTCGAGTGGCAGGTCGCCGAGGACGAGGGCTTCCGCCGCGTGGCGGCCGGGGGCCGGGCGACGGCCCGCCACGCGAGCGCCCACAGCGTCCACGTCGAGGTGCGCGGCCTGCGGCCGGGGGCCGCCTACTTCTACCGGTTCCGGGCGGACGGGCACGTGTCGCCCACCGGCCGCACCCGGACGGCACCGGCGCCCGGCTCCATATCGCCGCTGGTCTTCGGCGCCGTCTCCTGCGCCGATTACGAGCACGGCTACTTCACCGCCTACCGGAGGCTGGCCGAGCAGGACCCCGACCTCGTCATCCACCTCGGCGACTACTTCTACGAGGACGTGGCGGACGGACGGGGCCCGCTCCCGGTCGTCCGGCACCACACGCCGGGCAAGTGCATGACGCTGACCGACTACCGGCTCCGGCACGCCCAGTACCGCACCGACCCGGACCTGCGGGCCGCGCACGCGGCCGCGCCCTGGGCGGTCATCTGGGACGACCACGAGGTCGAGAACAACTGGGCCGGAAACGCTCCCGGGACGAAGGTGCCGGGGTTTCCCGCCCGCAAGCGCGCCGCGATCCGCGCCTACTACGAGCACATGCCGCTGCGCGCCGCCGCGGTCCGCCGGGACGGGCGCCTCGGCCTCACCCGGCGGCTGGACTGGGGCGCCACAGCCGCCGTACATCTGCTCGACACCCGGCAGTTCCGGTCCGACCAGCCCTGCGACGACGGCCTGCGGGCCGGTTGCGACGACCGCCTCGACCCGCGCCGGGCGCTCCTCGGACCGGCGCAGCTCCGCTGGCTGGAGGCGGGCCTGCGCGGCTCCCGCGCCCGCTGGAACATCCTGGCCCAGCAGGTCTTCCTCGCTCAGCGCGACCTCCATCTCGGGCCGGGCCGGGAGATGGCGCTGGACGGCTGGGACGGGTACGCCGCCGAGCGCGGGCGGGTCATCGGCGCCCTGCGCTCGTCCGGCGCGGGCAACCCCGTCGTCCTCACCGGGGACGTCCACGTCGCCCACGCCTGCGACCTGCTCGCCGACTTCGACGACCCGTCCTCGGCGGCCGTCGGCGTCGAGCTGGTCGCCACGTCGATCGCGAGCGACGGCGACGGCGTCCCGGACCCGGCGGGCAACGCCGCGGTCCGCGCCGAGAACCCGCACATCGCGTTCATCGACCAGCGCCGCGGCTACGTGCTCGGCAGGCTCGCCCCGGACGAGCTGCGCGCCGAGTTCCACACGCTGCCCCGCGTGACCCGCCGGGGCGCGGCGGCGTCGGTCGCCGCGGCCTTCACCGTCCCCGACGGCGCCCGCACGCTGTCGCCGTCCCACTGATCCCGGAGGGAACCGGGCGCGGGTAAGGGACGTCTAAAGCGCGTCCCGTGCCGCACCCGAAGGGGGAACCATGGCGGCCATGCGACTCCACCGGTTCGTGCTCCTCGCCTCGTCCGCCGCGGTGCTCGCCGCCTGCGGCTCGGGGGCCTCGGCGGCTCCGACCCGCACCGCGACGCCGCCGAGCGCGACGCGTCCCGCGGCGCCCTCGGACCCGGCCCGGGCGACCGAGCCGACCCCGCGGACGGCGGTCGGGAAGGGCGAGGACTTCACGCTCGCTCCCGGCCAGACCGCCCGCGTCGACGGCGGGAACCTGGCGGTGCGGTTCGTCGGCGTGACGAACGACAGCCGGTGCCCGTCGAGCGTCCAGTGCATGTGGGAGGGCGACGCGATCGTGACCGTGGCGGTCACGCCCTCCGGCGGACGGACCGCCTCGCACGAGCTGCACGCCTCCCGCGCGAACGGGAAGTCGGTCACCGTGGCCGGGCAGGTGCTGCGGCTGGTGGCGCTGGCTCCGGCGAGGACCTCCACCGACCCCGTCCCGGCGTCCGCCTACCGGGCCCGGCTCCGGGTCGACTCCGCCTGAGCGTCACGGGAAGGCGAACCCCGTCAGGCCCCTGGCCGGGAACGGCAGTGAGGCCGGGCGGGAGGCCAGGGCGGGCAGCACGGTGACGGCCCCGCCGAACGCGTAGGCGCCTGGAGCACCGATGACGAGGGTCGCGCGGCGGCCCCGGCCCGTCACGGAAAGGGTGTCGCCGAAGCGCGCCGAGGGGCCGAACGGCGAACCGATCGTGAGCGCCCCGCGCCCGGTGGGGCCGGTCCCGCGGGCGCCGCGCAGGATCCGCACCGCGCTCCGGCCGGGGGCGCCGACGGCCAGATCGGGGACGCCGTCGCCGGTCAGGTCGGCGGCGGCGAGGGCGTCGCCGAAGTGGTCGAAGGGGCCGCCGCGCGACCGCCCGGTGAAGGTGGGGCCGAGCTGCCGCATCGACGGCCCGGCGAGCACCTGCACGGCGCCCTCGGCGTAGGCGGCCGTCTCCTCCCGGTTCTCGCCCGGGGACCCGACGGCGAGGTCGTCGCGCCCGTCGCCGTCGAAGTCCGCCGCGGCGAGCGCGGACCCGAAGCCGTCGGCGCGCTCCGCCGTCCCGGCCACGCCGGACCCGTCCTGGACGACGTACCGCGCGGACCGTTCCAGCGGGTCGAGCACCGTGACCGTCCCGGCGCCGCGGGAGCCGTCGCCGGGCGCGCCGGCGGCGATCTCGGCCCGCCGGTCGCCGTCGAAGTCGCCCGCCGCGAGGACCGTCCCGAAGCCGTCGGTCTCGGACGCGCGCTGCCCGATCCAGGACGTGCGCTGGGTGAGCAGGGGCCCGGGGCGCAGGCCGCGGCCGCGCAGCCCGAAGACCGCGACCCCGCCGCCGCCCGCCAGCCCCGGGGCGCCGACCACCAGCTCGTCGTCGCGGTCGCGGTCGAGGTCGGCGGCGGCGAGGGACGCCCCGAAGCGATCGGTCCCGGAGCGGCGGTGCAATGACCGGACGGTCAGCAGCGGGCCGGGCCGGAGCCCGTCCGGCGAGCCCGCGAAGATCTGCACGGCGCCGCCGCCCTCGGCGCCGGTGGCGCGCCGGCCGGGAACGGCGTCCGGGAGCCCGACGGCGAGGTCGGCGCAGCCGTCGCGGTCGAAGTCGCCGGCCGCCAGGGACGCGCCGAACCCGTCGCCGGCGCGGGCGGCGCCCTCGCGCGACAGCCAGGTCACCCCGGCGGCCCGGCGGACCCCGACCGCGCCCGCGCGAAACCGGCCGCGGACGGTGGCGTACGGGGCTCCGGCGGCGAGGTCGGGCGTCCCGTCACCGTCGAAGTCGGACGGGGCTCCGGGCCTGCACTCGCCGGTGGGCGCCTTGCCCGTCGCCGCGGTGACGCGGACGGCGGCGGGAAGCGGGACGTGCCGGGAGGCGACCGGCGGGGCGGACGCGCCCGCGGCCGCCACCAAGGCGACGGTGGCGGCCAGGCGGGCGGAACGGTGGCGGGGGACGTCGGCGGGGCTCACGTCGGCAAGGTGCCCCGCCGGTGGAACGCCCCGCCGCCGTCGGGATGGCCGGGCGGTGAATGCGGGAGGTCAGCCCGTCACGTCGAACGTGGCGGGGTCCGGCCCGAAGCGGGTGCCCCGGTCCAGCTCGCCGAGCGCCGCCATCTCCTCGCCGGTCAGCTCGAAGTCGAACACCGCGATGTTCTCCGCGATCCGGGACGGCGTCACCGACTTCGGGATGACGATGTTCCCGATCTGGAGGTGCCAGCGCAGCGCGATCTGCGCCGGGGTGCGGCCGTGGGCCTCGGCGACGCGGGCGAGGGCCGGGTCGTCCAGCAGCCCGTGGCCCTGCCCGAGCGGCGCCCACGCCTCGGTGCGGATGCCGTGCTCCTCGTGGAAGGCGCGCAGCCCGGCCTGCTGGAAGTACGGGTGCAGCTCGATCTGGTTGAGGACGGGCACCGCGTCGGACTCGTCCAGGATGTGCTGGAGGGTCTCGACGGTGAAGTTGGAGACGCCGATCGAGCGGACCCGGCCGTCCGCCTTCAGCTTCTCGAACGCCCGCCAGGTCTCCAGGTAGGTGCCGCGCTTCGGCAGCGGCCAGTGGATCAGGTAGAGGTCGACGTACTCCAGGCCGAGGCGCTCCAGGCTCGCGTCGAAGGCGCGCAGCGCGCTGTCGTAGCCCTGGTCGGAGTTCCACAGCTTGGTGGTGACGAACAGCTCCTCGCGCGGCACGCCGGACGAGCGGAGCGCGCGGCCGGTGCCGCGCTCGTTCCGGTACACGCTCGCGGTGTCGATGCTGCGGTAGCCGTTCTCCAGGGCCGTCCTGACGGCGGTCTCCGCCTCGTCGTCGGACACCTGGAAGACCCCGAAGCCGAGCTGCGGCATGGAGCG
This sequence comes from Actinomadura fibrosa, assembly GCF_900659615.1. Taxonomy (GTDB): domain Bacteria; phylum Actinomycetota; class Actinomycetes; order Streptosporangiales; family Streptosporangiaceae; genus Spirillospora; species Spirillospora fibrosa. The sequence continues at coordinate 22,047 of NZ_CAACUY010000140.1, forward strand.
GCCGTCGACAAGGTCGATCTTCGGTACGGTCACGATCTCGTTCTCCCTGGTCAGCGATGGGTGCGGGAGCCATCGTGCCCGAAAACGGGCGGCCCGAACCTGGTCACGGCACCGCCACCACATCCCGGACGATCGTGTGCTCGTCGAGGTCGCGCAGGGCGGCGGCGGGCGCGCCCGCGTCCGTGATCACCCGGTCGAACGCGCCGAGCGGCGCGACCCGGTGCAGCGCGGTCCGCCCGAGCTTGGTGGAGTCGATCAGCAGGACGCTGCGGGACGCGGAGGCCAGCATGGCCCGCTTCACCGACACGATGTGCTGCTCCTGGTGGAAGGCGTAGCCCGCCGAGACCGCCGAGGTCGACACGAAGCACAGGTCCACGTTGAGGGACTCGACGGCCTCCACGCAGGACACGCCGAGGAACGAGTCGTGCAGCGCGTCGTAGTCGCCGCCGAGCGCGATCAGCCGGACGCCGCCGGCGCGGGCGAGCAGGTTCAGGCCCTCCAGGAAGTTCGTGACGACGGTCAGCGGCGTCACCTCCCCGAGCCGCCGCGCCAGCGCGAGCGCGGTGGTCGAGTCGTCCAGCATCACCGCCATGCCCGGCTCCACCAGCTCCAGGGCGCGTGCGGCGATCGCCTCCTTCTCGGCCCGCATCGAGCCGCGCCGGTAGGCGACGTTGCTCTCGAACACGCCGGACGGCTGCGCGGTCACCCCGCCGCGGAACTTGCGGACGATGCCCTGGCGCTCCAGCTCGTCCAGGTCGCGGTGGATCGTCATGAGGCTGACGCCGAACCGCTCGACCAGCTCGGCCGCCGTCGCGGAGCCCGCCGACAGGACGTGGTCGGCGATCGCCTGGCGGCGCTGCGCCGGCCCGCGCGACACCGCGCCCGCGCCGCCCGTCTCTCCCGCGCCGCCCGTCTCGCCCGCATCCCTGCCGCCCGCGCCCGTGCCGCCCGCGCCCGCTCTGCTCATGGGCTCATCCTGGCGGACCGGACGGTTCCTCCGCCAAGCCACTCGGCCGACAGGCATCATCACGGCCATTGCGGGAACGTCCGCCCGGCGGAGCGGGATACTTGAGGCGGGGAACGCGAGGGGCGACGGGGGAACACGGGTGACGACGCTTTTTCTGGCCCGGCACGGCCAGACGGAATGGCACGCCGAGAACCGGTACGCGGGGGTCAGCGACATCGCCCTCGACGCGGAGGGCCGCCGCCAGGCCGAGGACCTCGGCCGCTGGGCGGCGGGCGCCGCGATCGAGGCGCTCTGGGCCTCGCCGCTCGGCCG
>NZ_CAACUY010000141.1 GCF_900659615.1 Actinomadura fibrosa
CGTGCTGCGCCGCCGCCGCGACCGGGCCCGCGCGTTCGCCGCCCGGCTCGCCGCCGCGCATCCCGTCGGCGCGGGATGGCCCGGCTGGCTGCGTCCCGAGACCGTCGTGTGCCGCTGCGAGGAGACCACCTTCGGCGCCCTGCGCCGCGCCGCGGATGAGGAGGCGGGCGGCTCCGCCCGCGCCGTCAAGCTCGGCACCCGCGCCGGGATGGGCCCGTGCCAGGCCCGGATCTGCGGCCCGGCGGTCGCCGAACTGCTGTCCGGCCGGATCGGCTCCGGCCGGATCGGCGGGGCGAACCCCCATCACCGGCCCCTCGCCCAGCCCGTCCGGCTCGGCGAGCTCGCGAACCCCCCGGTCACCGACCCCGACGAGAAAGAGAGCGCCAGATGAGCAGTGGAGACAGGCCCGCGAGCCTCGGCGGCGTCATCGTGGCCACGGCGCTGCCCTACCGCGAGGACGCCGCCGCGCCCGCCGGGCTCGCCGTCGACTACGACCGGTACGCCGAGCACTGCCGCTGGCTGGTCGACAGCGGCTGCCGCGGCGTCGGCCCCAACGGCTCCCTCGGCGAGTACTCGTCGCTGACCGACGAGGAGCGCCGCCGCGTCGCGCGGACCGCCGTCGAGACGGTCGGCGCCGACGGCGTCGTGGTCGTGGGCGTGCACGGGCCCGGCTCCCACCAGGCCAGGCACTGGGCGGAGCTCGCCGCCGAGGACGGCGCGGACGGGGTGCTGTGCCTGCCCCCGACCATGTACCGGGCGAACCGCGGCGAGGTCGTCGCCCACTTCGAGGCCGTCGCGTCCGTCGGCCTGCCGGTCATGGTCTACAACAACCCGATCGACACGAAGGTGGACCTCACCCCGGACCTGCTCGCCGAGATCGCGCAGATCGACAACGTCGTCGCGGTGAAGGAGTTCTCCGGCGACGTCCGCCGCGTCCTGGAGATCAAGGAGAAGGCGCCGGGGCTGGAGGTCGTCGCGGGCGCCGACGACGTCACCCTCGAAGCGCTGCTGATGGGCGCGACCGGCTGGTTCGCGGGGTTCCCGAACGTCTTCCCCGCCGAGTCCGCGCTGCTGTACGAGCTGGCGACGGCCGGACGGCTGGCGGAGGCGCGGGCGCTGTACGAGCCGCTCGTCGCCGCGTTCCGCTGGGACTCGCGCACCGAGTTCGTTCAGGCCATCAAGCTCGGCATGGACCAGGTCGGCCGGTACGGCGGCCCGTGCCGCCCGCCGCGCGGGCCGCTCACAGAGGAGCACCGCGCCGCCGTCACCGCCGACATGGCCCGCGCGGTCGACGCGCTGAAGCAGCGGCGGGCGGCCTGATGCGCGCGGCCCGGGCGATCAGCGCGGTCGACTCCCACACCGAGGGGATGCCGACCCGCGTGGTCACCGGCGGCGTCGCGCCGATCCCGGGCGCGACCATGGCGGAGCGGCGCCGGTACGCCGTCGAGCACCTCGACGGGCTGCGCCGGTTCCTCGTGGACGAGCCGCGCGGCCACGCGGCGATGAGCGGCGCCGTCCTCCAGCCGTCCACCCGGCCGGACGCGGACTGGGGCGTCGTCTACATCGAGGTCAGCGGCTTCCTGCCGATGTGCGGGCACGGCACGATCGGGGTCGCCACCGTGCTCGTGGAGACCGGCATGGTGGAGGTGACCGAGCCGGAGACGGTCGTCCGGCTGGACACTCCGGCCGGGCTCGTCGAGGCCCGCGTCGCCGTCCGCGACGGCGTCGCGGAGCAGGTCACGCTGCGCAACGTCGCCTCGTTCGCGCTGCGCCGGGACGCGGTGGTGGACGTGCCGGGCCTCGGCGAGGTCCGCTACGACATGGCCTACGGCGGCAACTTCTACGCCATCACCGAGCTGGAGCGGCTCGGCCTGCCGTTCGACCGGGCCCGCAAGGACGAGATCCTCGCCGCCGGGCTGGCGATCATGGACGCGGTCAACGCGGCGGACCGCCCCGTCCACCCCGGGGACCCGCTGATCGGCGGCTGCAAGCACGTCCAGTTCCTCGCGCCCGGCTCGGACGCGAAGCACTCGCGCAACGCGATGGCGATCCATCCGGGCTGGTTCGACCGCTCGCCGTGCGGCACCGGCACGTCCGCGCGGATGGCGCAGCTCCACGACCGCGGCGAGCTGCCCCTGGACACGGAGTTCGTCAACGAGTCCTTCATCGGCACCCGCTTCACCGGGCGACTCGTCGGCACCGCGACCGTGGGCGGGCTTCCCGCCGTGATCCCGGAGTTCTCCGGACGGGCCTGGATCACCGGCACGGCGACCTACCTGCTCGACCCCGCCGACCCCTTCCCCGAGGGCTTCGTCCTCTAGGAGCGGGCTAGGAGCGGGCAGGGCCCGGCTCGATCGTCCAGACGTTCTACGCGGTTCGGTACACGGTGGAGAATCGTGACCGGGCCGACGAAGGGAGCACCTCATGACATCGGATCAGGCCGCGCCCGCGACCGCGTCCACCTCCGCGACCGTTCCTGCGACCGTTTCCGAGGCGGTCGGCGCCGCGGTGTCCGCCGCGGACGGCTGGGCCGCGGCGCCGCCGGAGACCCGCGCCGCGGGCCTGACCGCGGTCGCGGACGCGCTGGAGGCGGCCCGCGCCGAGCTGGTCGCGCTCGCCGGCGAGGAGAGCCACCTGGGGGAGACCCGGCTGAACGGCGAGCTGACCCGCACGACGTTCCAGCTGAGGCTGTTCGCCGAGCAGGTCCGCGAGGGCGCCTTCTACGACGCGCGGATCGACCGGCCCGACCCGCAGTGGCCGACGGGCCCCCGCCCGGACCTGCGCCGCTACCGCACCGCCGTGGGGCCGGTGCTGGTCTTCGCGGCGAGCAACTTCCCGTTCGCGTTCAGCGTGGCGGGCGGCGACACCGCCGCAGCCTGGGCGGCGGGCTGCCCCGTCGTGGTCAAGGCGCATCCGGGCCACCCGCGGCTGTCCCGCCGGACGGCCGAGGTGATCCTGTCCGCCGGCCTCCCCGACGGCGTGTTCGGCCTCGTCGAAGGCGAGGCGGAGGGCGTGGAGGCGCTGCGGCACCCCGGGATCGCCGCCGCCGCGTTCACCGGCTCGGAGAAGGGCGGCCTGGCCCTCGCGAAGATCGCGGCGGAGCGTCCCACGCCGATCCCGTTCTACGGCGAGCTGGGCAGCGTCAACCCGGCCGTGGTCACCCCGGGCGCGGCCCGGGCCCGCGCGGAGGAGGTCGCCAAGGGCTACGCGGCGTCCCTGACGCTCGGCGCCGGGCAGTTCTGCACCAACCCCGGCCTGCTGTTCGCGCCCGCCGGGCTGCTCGACGGCCTCGCCGGGCACGTCGGCGCGGCCGCCACCGCGCCGATGCTCAACGACCGCATCGAGTCGGGCTACCTCGCGGTCGCCGGCGTTCTCGGCGGCCGCCCCGGCGTCCGGCGGCTCGTGTGGCCGGACGACGAGGCGACGGCCGCCCCGCGCCTGCTCGCGATGGACCTGGACGCCTTCCGCGCCGACCGCGAGATCGCCGGGCAGGAGTGCTTCGGCCCGCTCGGGCTCGTCGTGGTCTACGAGGACCTCGCCGACGTGGCGGCCGTCCTCGCGGACCTGCCGGGCCAGCTCACGGCCTCGCTGCACGCCGAGCCGGACGAGGCCGCCGACCTCGCCGCGCTCGCCGCCGTGCTCGCGGACCGCAGCGGCCGCGTGCTGTGGAACCAGTGGCCGACCGGCGTGTCCGTCACCTACGCGATGCAGCACGGCGGCCCGTTCCCGGCGACGACCACCCCCGCCACCACCTCGGTCGGCACGGCGTCGATCGAGCGGTTCCTGCGTCCCGTGGCCTTTCAGGGCTGGCCGCAGGAGCTGCTCCCGCCTCCGCTGCGCGACGACAACCCCTGGAAGGTCCCCCAGAGCATCCACTGAGGCCGCATGACGGGCGGCGTGCCGGGGACGGTACCCGGTGCGGGGAATCGCGGCCCCGGCCGCGGTGTTGGGACGTCGTAAGGACTGTAGAGAGGAGACGGTGATGGCGACCAAGGCCCTGACCCGGGAGACCTTCGACGAGACCGTCGGCGGCGGCGACTTCGTCCTGATCGACTTCTGGGCGTCCTGGTGCGGGCCGTGCCGCGCGTTCGCCCCGGTGTACGAGCGGGTGTCGGAGAAGCACCCCGACATCACGTTCACCAAGGTCGACACCGAGGCCGAGCAGGACCTCGCGGCGGCGTTCGAGATCACCTCGATCCCCACGCTGATGATCGTCCGCGACAAGGTCGTGCTGTACTCGCAGCCCGGCGCCCTCCCCGAGGACGCCCTGGAGGACCTCATCGCGCAGGCCCGCGCCCTCGACATGGACGAGGTGCGGCGCGAGGCGGCGGCCCACTCGGCCCACTGAGCCCGCCCGGCCGCGGCAGACCGGCCCTCCTCCCCGACGCGGGGAGGAGGGCCGGCGCACGTAACGGCCCGGCCACCGGTTCGATCCTGACCAGGATTGGACGGCCCCTTGGCGATGATGACGTTTCGTGACCTCCGGTGTGCACCATGTGGGGCAGGATTCCGGAGGAGGGTGGAGCGAGGGAGCCGAGGAGGCGACGCATGGCTGGGGGCGACGGCCCGCTCGACCCGCTGGAGGCGCGGGACCCGCGGACGGTCGGCCCGTACGCGCTGCTCGGCCGCCTCGGCTCGGGCTCGATGGGCCGGGTCTACCTCGGCCGCTCGGCCGCCGGGCGGCTGGTCGCGGTGAAGACGATCCGGGCCGAGCTCGTCCGGGAGGGCGACTTCCGCGCCCGGTTCGGCCACGAGGTCGCGGCGGCGCGGCGGGTCAGCGGCGTCTACACCGCCTCCGTCGTCGCGGCCGAGCCCGACGCCGAGGTGCCGTGGCTCGCGACCGCCTACGTCCCGGCGCCGTCGCTGGAGCGGCTGGTGGGCGCGGCCGGGGCGCTGCCCGTCCCGGCGGTGCGGTGGCTCGCGGCGGGCTGCGCCGAGGCGCTGGAGTCGATCCACGCGGCGGGGCTCGTGCACCGCGACCTCAAGCCGTCCAACGTGCTCGTCTCGCTGGACGGGCCGCGCGTCATCGACTTCGGGCTGGCGCACGCCCGCGAGCGCGCCCGCATGACCCTCAGCCGCGTCGCGGTCGGCACGCCCGCGTACATGGCGCCCGAGCAGGCGCAGAGCTCGCGAGGCGTGACCGCCGCGAGCGACGTCTACGCGCTGGGCGCCGTGCTGCTGTTCGCCGCGACCGGGCACGGCCCGTACTCCGGCGAAGGCGTCATGGAGCTGATGGCGCAGCTCGCCACGCGCAGCCCGAACTTCACGGGCCTGCCGCCCGAACTGGACGACCTCGTCCACGGCTGCATGGAGCGGGACGCCGGCGCCCGGCCGACGCCCGGTGAGATCCTGGCGTCGGTGTCCCGGTACCTCGATCTCGATCCGAGCGGCTCCTACCTGCCCGAGGCCGCGGTCGCGCTGGTCAAGGACTACGGCGAAGGGCCGCGGATCCCCGTCCCGGAGGCCGTCCCGTCCGTGCCCGACGAGGAGGCGCCCGGCGGACGCTCCGCGAACGGGCGGTCCTCTGTGAACGGGCGCGAGGGGACGCACGGCCGCTCGTCCGGTTCGTCGATCCGGGCGTTCCTGCGCGAGCCCCGCAACGGGCTGATGTCGGTCCTCGGCATCGGCCTCGTCGGCGTGGGCGCCCTGCTCAGCCGGTCGTTCTGGCCGGACGCGGGCCCGCCGCCGGCCTCGGTGACCGAGACGCCGCCGCCCCGCGGCCCCCGCGGCGAACCGCCCCCGCCGATCGGCGGGGACGACGCGCGCCCGACCGGCAACCCGACGATCATGGTGAACCAGCCCGAGGGGGACGGGGAGACGATCTTCGTCGTGCACGGGACGGGCTGGGTCCCGGGCGAGCGGCTCACGGTCCGGCTCGACGGCGCCGCCGCGCGGCCGGGCCCGCTCGCCGACCGCAAGGGCACCTTCAACTACGCGGTCAACCAGGACCGCGCGTTCGTGCCGGGGCCGCTGCCGCTCGGGAAGCACACCTTCTACGCGTCCGCCAAGAGCAGGCCCAGCCCGGCCAAGGCCACCTTCCGCGTCGTCCCGTAGCCCCTGACCGTCCGCTCAGCCCTGCGCTCAGCCCTCGCCTGCCCAGACGGTCTTCACGTTGCAGAACTCGTGGATGCCGTAGTCGGACAGCTCGCGCCCGTACCCGGACCGCTTGACCCCGCCGAACGGGATCTCCGGGAACGAGGTCGTCATCCCGTTGATGAAGACGGCCCCGGCGTCCAGCTCGCGGACGAACCGCTCGCGCTCCTCCGGGTCCCGGGTCCAGGCGTTGGAGCCGAGGCCGAACCCCGTCCCGTTCGCCAGCTCGATCGCCTCGGAGATCCCGCGGACGCGGAACAGCGACGCGACCGGCCCGAACACCTCCTCGTGGTACATGCGCATCTCGTCCGTCACGCCGGACAGGACGGTCGGCGGGTAGTACCAGCCGGGCCCGTCCGGACGCTCGCCGCCGCACAGGACCGTGGCGCCCTTCTCCACCGCGTCGGCGACGAGCTCCTCGACGTCCTCGCGGCCCTGCTCGGTGGCGAGGGGGCCGATGTCGGTGGCCTCGTCCATCGGGTCGCCGACCTTCTGCGCCCGCATGGCCTCCACGAACCGCCGCTCGAACTCGTCCGCGACGCGCTCGTCCACGATGAAGCGCTTGGCGGAGATGCAGCTCTGCCCGTTGTTCAGGCACCGCGACGCGGCCGCGGTCTCCGCCGCCTTCGCGACGTCCGCCGAGGGCATCACGACGAACGGGTCGCTGCCGCCGAGCTCCAGCACCGTCGGCTTGATCTCGTCCCCGGCGATCGCGGCGACGGACCGTCCGGCGGGCTCGCTGCCGGTGAGGGTCGCGGCCTTCACGCGGGGGTCGCGCAGCACGTCCTCGACCTTGGACGAGCCGATGAGCAGGGTCTGGAACGCGCCCTCGGGGAACCCGGCGCGCAGGAACAGGTCCTCCAGGAACAGCGCCGTCTGCGGGACGTTCGAGGAGTGCTTGAGCAGCCCGACGTTGCCCGCCATCAGCCCGGGCGCCGCGAACCTGATCACTTGCCAGAGCGGGAAGTTCCACGGCATGACCGCCAGCACCGGCCCGAGCGGCTCGTAGCGGACGTAGGCGGCCGACGCGCCGACGGCCCCGGCGTCGGCGGGCCGGTCGGCCATGAACCCCTCGGCGTGCTCGGCGTAGTACCGGCACGCCTTGGCGCACTTGCGGACCTCGGCCTTCGCGGCCGTCAGCGTCTTGCCCATCTCCGTCGTCAGCAGCGCGCCGATCTGGTCCGCCTCGGCGTCCAGGATGTCCGCGGCGGCGTTCATCCAGCCCGCCCGCTCCGCGAAGCCGGTGCGGCGGTAGGAGGCGAAGGCCGCCGCCGCGCGCCCGACGCGCCGGTCGACCTCCTCGTCGCTCAGCGCGTCGAAGGTCTTCTCGACCTCGCCGGTCGCGGGGTTGGTCGTGGCGATCGTCGTCATCTCCGGAAGCTCCCTCGGTGCCCGTGCTCAGCGGCCCGTTCCCGGCCGCCCGTTCGGTCACTTCCGGACCTGCCCGTGGTCATGGGCAGGAAACACCCGCCGGACCCGTTCCCGGGCGGGTCCTCAGGCGGGGACGACGCAGACCGGCGAGGGCACCTCCAGCGGTGTCCCGACCGGCGCCGGGACGCCGTCCGCGCCGATCCGGAAGGTCGCGACCGCGCCGCTCCGCTCGTTGGCCACGTGCATCCACGGGCCGTCCACGTGCAGGTCGCGGGGCCAGTGCCCGCCGGAGGGGACGTCCGCGACCGGGGCCAGCCCCGCGCCGCCGTCCAGCACCCGGTGCGCCGTCACCACGTCCGCGCCGCGGGTGGAGGTGTAGGCGAAGCGGGCGCCCTCGCCCAGCTTGATCGCACCGCACAGCGCCTCGCCACCCGCGGGTTCCGCGGTCGCGGGGGACTCCGCCACCTGCTCCAGCGCGCCGTGGTCGTCCTTCGGCCGCAGCACGATCACCGTGCCGGCCAGCTCGGTCAGCACGTACACGTGCCCGCTCGGGTGGACGGCGAGGTGCCGCGGCCCGCACCCGGCCGGAAGCGGCGTCTCCCCGGCGAGGCGCAGGGCTCCGTCCTCACCGATCCGGAACGAGCGCACGAGGTCGGCTCCGAGGTCGGTCGAGAGGACGAACCCGCCGGGCGCGTGGGCGGTGGCGTGCGCGTGCGGACCCTCCTGACGGTCGATGCGGGGACCGCTGCCATGGCCATCGGCCACGGCCGGCTCACCCTCGAAACCGCCGTCCGCTCCCAGCCGCACGGCCCGTACCGTCCCCGACCCGTAGTCGGCGACCAGGAGGTGCCCGCCGTCCGGCGTGACGGACACGTGGCACGGCAGCGAGCCCGCGTTCCGCCGCCCGATCTCGCGGAGCCGCCCGTCCACCGCCGCGTAGGCGAGGACGGCGCCCCGCTCCTCCTCCCGGACCGCGTAGACGACGTCCGTCACCGGATGGGTCGCGAGGTAGGACGGCGACACCGCCTCGGCCGCGAGCCCGAGGGCCTCCAGCGCGCCGTCGGACCGCCGCCGCACCCGGTAGACGCCCTCGCCGGCGCCGGCGTCCCCGGTGTAGGTGCCGACCCAGAAGACCCGCTCGCTCACCCCGTGCTCCCCTCCGCCGCGCTCCGGCCGCCCGGGACGGACGAACCGGGCCCGAGCCTAACGGCCATGATCGGAAGCGGGCCGGAGCAGGGTCTCCTGCGCCACGGACGCCACGAGCGTCCCCTCCCCGGTGTGGAACGTGCCGCGCGCGAAGCCCCGGGCGCCGTGGTTGACGACCGGGTCCACCGAGTACAGCAGCCACCGGTCGGCGCGCGGCGGCCGGTGGAACCACACCGCGTGGTCCAGAGTGACGGCCGTGACCAGGTTCCGCGGCGAGCCGGGCGCGCGGGAGCTCGTGACCACCCCCATGTCGGACAGGTAGGTGACCAGGCACGCGTGCAGCGCGGGATCGTCGCCGACCGGCACGGCGGCCCTCACCCAGTACGGATGGGGCAGCGGCAGCCCCTCCCGCGCGGGCTGCCGCACGACCCGGTACTCGAATCCGGCCGGATGCCTCACGAACACGGGATGCGCCGGCTCCGGCAGCTCCTCGGGCAGCGGGACGCCGGTCGGCGGCTCCGCCTGCCAGGCGAACCCGTCCTCCGGGTCCTGGAACGAGGCGATCAGCTCCAGGATCGGCTTGCCGCCCTGGCTCGCGGTGACGTGCCGGGTCGAGAACGACCGGCCGTCCCGCGTCCGCGCCACCTCGAAGTGCAGCGGCTCGTCCGGCGACCCCGGGCGGATGAAGTAGGCGTGCAGCGAGTGCGGCGCCCGCCCCGCCGCGGTCAGGCACGCCGCCCGCAGGCTCTGCCCGGCGACCTGCCCGCCGAACAGGCGCGGCCGCCCGGTCGGCAGCGCCGGGGCCGTGAACGCGTCACCGCCGGCCGCCGCCAGCTCGAACAGGCGGGTGATCTCCCGCGGGGCCTCGCTCATCGTCGGGAACTCCTCCGTCCGGGCGCCGGTGGGCCGACCCTACCGGCCCATATCGGCGCAGCCGGTAGAGGGCCGCCCGGATGGGAACACTCCGGGCTTGGAAGGGCTTGGTACGGTCACGCGCGGTCGATCTATGATCGCCGATGGGGATCCGGAGATGAGAGAAGGCAATGGCTGATATCACCGAGGCGCCCGAGTGGGCGGCGCTGGCCGAGCACCAGCAGGAGCTGGCCGGGCGGCACCTGCGGGACCTGTTCGCCGGCGACCCGGGGCGCGTCGACCGGATGACGGTGACCGCGGGCGACCTCCACCTCGACTACTCCAAGCACCGCGCGACCGCGGAGACCGTGGAGCTGCTCGTCGCGCTCGCGGAGCGGGCCGGGCTGCGCGAGCGGATCGCCGCGATGTTCGGGGGCGAGCACATCAACGTCAGCGAGGACCGCGCCGTCCTGCACACCGCGCTGCGGCTGCCGCCCGGCGAGGCCCTCACCGTGGACGGCCAGGACGTCGCGGCCGACGTCCACGCCGTCCTCGACAAGATGGCCGACTTCGCCGCGCGGGTCCGCTCGGGGGAGTGGACGGGCCACACCGGCAAGCGCATCACGACCGTCGTCAACATCGGCATCGGCGGCTCCGACCTCGGGCCCGCGATGGCCTACGAGGCCCTCCGCGACTACGCGGACGCCGGGATCGCCTGCCGCTTCGTCTCCAACATCGACCCGGCCGACATCGTCGGGACGCTCGCGGACCTCGACCCCGAGGCGACGCTGTTCGTCGTCGCCTCCAAGACGTTCGGGACGCTGGAGACCCTCACCAACGCCAAGGCCGCGCGGGCGTGGCTGGTCGAGCGGCTCGGCGACGAGAAGGCCGTGTCGCGCCACTTCGTCGCCGTGTCCACCAACGCCGAGCGCGTCGCCGACTTCGGCATCGACACCGACAACATGTTCGGCTTCTGGGACTGGGTGGGCGGCCGCTACTCCTTCGACGGCGCGATCGGCCTGCCCCTCATGATCGCGATCGGCGGCGAGCGGTTCCGTGAGATGCTGGCCGGCTTCCGCGAGATCGACGAGCACTTCCGGACGGCGCCGTTCGCCGCGAACATGCCCGTCCTGATGGGGCTGCTCGGCGTCTGGTACACCGACTTCTTCGGCGCCCAGACGCACGCCGTCCTGCCCTACAGCCAGCGGCTCTCGCGCTTCCCCGCCTACCTTCAGCAGCTCACGATGGAGTCCAACGGCAAGTCGGTGCGGGCCGACGGCGCCCCCGTCGTGGCGCAGACCGGCGAGATCTTCTGGGGCGAGCCGGGCACCAACGGCCAGCACGCCTTCTACCAGCTGCTGCACCAGGGCACCCGGCTGGTCCCCGCCGACTTCATCGGCTTCGCCGAGCCGTTCGAGGACCGCGACGGCATGCACGACCTGCTGACCGCGAACCTCCTCGCGCAGACGTCCGCGCTGGCGTTCGGCAAGACCGCCGAGGAGATCGCCGCCGAGGGGACGCCCGCGGGGATCGTCCCGCACAAGGTCATGCCCGGCAACCGCCCGACCAGCACGATCCTCGCGCCGAAGCTCACCCCGAAGACGCTCGGCGAGCTGGTCGCGCTGTACGAGCACATCACGTTCGTCGAGGGGACGATCTGGGGGATCGACTCCTTCGACCAGTGGGGCGTGGAGCTCGGCAAGGTCATGGCCATGGACCTCGCCCCCGCGCTCACCTCGGAGCAGCCGCCGTCCGAGGCCCCGGACGCCTCCACCGCGGCGCTCGTCCGCAAGTACCGCGCCCTGCGGGGCCGCGCCGTCTGAGCGGGCTCCGTCCGGTCCGCGACCCACGCCGCTGACTCGGGACGCACCGAGTGCCGCCCTCCGCCGTGTGCGGAGGGCGGCGCTTCTCCCGGCCGTCGATCCAGCGTTCCGGGCCCGTCGAGCAGTGCGACCCGGCAGCCGCGAATCCCGATGGAGTGGTTCCCGCTGGCGTCACATCTTCCAGTTCGGTTTGATGTTCGTCACTTTCACCGCCGCCCCGTGCCGGTAAAGGATGTAGTCCTTCGTCTTTCCTGGGAGAGTGAAGTCCCGGTGCCGGGTGAGCGCTCCGGTCTTGGTGATGACCCGAATGCTCTTGCGCTGCTTGCAGTGGTTGTTGAAGTAGATCTTCGTGCTGAAGGTGCCGTTCTTCCAACTGAGGTTGACCACGTCCCGGCTGTTGCGCTTGCACTTGAAGCTCCTGCGCGCGAGGATGTGCACGTCGCCCGAGGTGTCGCCCGCCGCGACCGCGCGCTGGACGGCCGCGGCCGGTGCCTGCGGGGCGGCCTGCGCGGGCGCCGCAGCACCGATACCGGCCGTCGTGGACACGGCGACCGCGACGAGTGCCGCCTTCACGGAACCGTTCATGGAAATCCCCTTCCACGAGATGGATGGGGATGATGACAACAGATCCGCGGTCCTGCCGACAGGAGCCTTGAGCCTAATCGGCATTGGCCCCCAGGCACTATGGCCGCTCGCGGGCAGGCGGTCGAGAATTGCCGTGGGGGTGTGCTCAGCCTCCGGCGAGCGGATTGCGCAGGAACCGGGAGAACGCCGGGTCGGCGCAGTAGCCGCAGCCCGGCCCGAAGAACATGGCGCGGGCCTCCCGGTCGTCCGCCAGGAACGCCCGCATCCAGGCCGTCACCGGCCCGCGGAACCCCTGCCCGTCGAGGAGCGCGCTGATGTGCCCCGCGCCCGCCACCTCCGCGTACACGGCGGGGACCTGGTCCGCTTCGTCGTACATCGCCTTCACCTCGGCGGGCGCGACGAGATGGTCGTTCTGCCCGGCGAGGAACAGGGCCGGCTGCCGCAGCGACGCCGTGTCGGCGCCGGCCGGCTCGATCGGCGCGAGCGCCGTCACCCGCGGATCGGCGGCGGCGCGGACGGTCCCGGCGCCGCCCTGCGAGTGCCCGGTCGCGCCGACGTGCGCGAGGTCGACCCGCCCGTGGAACGGGCTCGCCGGGTCGGCGTCCCGCGCCGCGAGCAGGTCGAGGCCGGCGCGCATCTCCTTCCCCGACCCGGACATGGGCGTGTTCGCGGCGGCCACGATGAAGCCGTGGCTCGCGAGGTGCCGCAGCAGCCCGAGGTAGACGGCCGGGATCGCGAACGTCCCGTTGCCCCACAGGATCACCGGATGCCGGGCCTGCCCGAGGTCCTTCGGGTAGAAGAGCGTGTGCTCGGCGAGCACCTCGAAGGCGACCTCGTCGGGACCGGGCGCCGACCAGTCCGTCGCGGCCGGGGCGGTGGCGAGGGCCGGCGACGTCCACGCCAGCAGCACCGCGGAGCAGACGAGCGCGAGCCAGCGCGCGGGCCGCAGCGACATGGGGGGTTCACCGTGCCTTCCGTGCCGTCCCGGAGTGCCCGGAACATAACCCCGTCCACGGGCGGCGGCAAGAGACACTTCGGTGCGCGGAAAGGCGAAGGCCGCCCCCGCACGGGGACGGCCTGACCGGTTCGCCGCTCAGCTCTGGGGCGCGGGCAGCGGGCCCTCCGCCCACCCGTTCGCCTCCAGCACGGCGCGGAACTCGCCGTAGGAGATGAAGCCGTCGCGGTTGGTGTCCGCCCGCTCGAACCTGTCCTGCGTCTCGGCGCGCGTCCAGGCGAGGCCCAGGCTCTCCAGGACGAGGGTGAACTCCATCAGGTCGAGCTTCTCGTCGCCGCCGAGGTCCGCCCGCGTGAACACGGCAAGAAGATCGTCCTCGGTCGGTCGCGTCGTCATCTCACTCCTAGCTTTGGTCCGATGTGCCCGCATCATGCCACAGTGCGCAGGCGCGTCTGCCCGAGAAACGCCGCCGGCCGAACCCCGCTTCCCGCATGTTCACCACAACGGCACAAGAGCACCCACACCATTAACCGACGCCGCCCCCGCCGTTACCGTTCCACCCGATTTGCGAGCGTTGCCTACAACTCCGGAATTCGGTGGCGGTAGCGGGCCAGAAGGGCGGCGTTGTGTTCGTCGCCGCCGGGGACGTTCGCGCTCGTCCAGCGCGGGAGGTCCACGCCGCGCGCGGTCGCGAGGTCGTCGAGGTCGGCGAGGACGCGCGACCACGTGTAGGCGGCGAGGATCGTGGACGCCGCGGCGGTGCGGGGCGCTTCGGGCGGGTGCAGGGCGTCGCCTGGCGGGACGCACGTGTCCAGGACGATCGCGGCGTGGTCGGCGAGGGTCGTCTCCGTCCGGGCGGCGGCGCCGTGGGACGCGCGGGCCGAGGTCACCGCGATGACGGGGACGCCGCGGGCGGCGCACTCCTCGGCGATCTCGACCGGGTACGGGTTGCGCCCGCTGGTGGAGAAGACCACGGCCACGTCGGGCGGGGCGGGCGCCGCCGCGGCGGCGACGGCGCGGCCTACCCCGGCCTGGCGTTCGACGCGGGTGCTGCGCACGGCGCCGTCGAGGGGGAGCACGCCGGGGTCCCAGACCGGGCGGACGGCGGCGAGGCCGCCGGCCCGGTAGAACGTCTCGCACACCATGGCGAGGGAGTGGCCGGCGCCGGCGACGTGCACGATCCCGTCGGCCTCGACGGCGTCCAGCAGGAGCGCGGCGGCCTCGCGGATCGCCGCGCCGGACGCCGCGTCGACGTCGTCGAGCAGGGCCCGCACCCGGCCGGGGAGGCCCTGCCGGGCGGCGTCAGGCATCGGGCACGGCCTCCTTCAGGACGCGTTCCAGGGCGTCCCGGCCGGGGGCGGCGCGCAGCCGGTCGGTGAGGCCGCCGGACAGGGCGCGCGCGAGCCCGGCGAGGGTGCCGACGTGCGCGTCGGCGTCGGGCGTGCAGAACGCGAGGAGGAGGTCCACCGGGTCGTTGTCGGGGTGGCCGAACTCGACCGGCGCGGCGAGCCGGGTCGCGCCGACGCCCACGGCCAGGCCGCCCTCCTCCGGGCGGGCGTGGACGAGCGCGAGCCCCTTCGTCAGGACGATGTACGGGCCGTTCTCCTCGACCACGCGGACGCACGCGCCGGGGTAGCCCTCGCCCGCGGCGCCCGCGGCGACCAGCGCGGCGGCCGCCGCCCGGACGGCGTCCTCCCAGGTCCCGGCGGTGACGCCGTCGGACGCGGTGACGACGGCCATCAGAGCCAGCCCTGCTCGGTCAGCCGCTCCCGGAGCTGCGCCTCCAAGCCTTCTTTGTCAAGGAAGTCGCTGATCGTGATGACGACGGGCGCGAGGTCGGCGATCTCCGCGGTGTGCATGCCCTGGCCGATCACCACGTCGGGCGTCATGCCGCGCGCCGTGGACACGTCGGTGTTCTCGACCCGGGCGTCCACGCCGAGCGAGCGCAGCGCGTCCTCGGCCGTCATCCTCAGCATCAGGCTGGAGCCCATGCCGACGCCGCACACCGCGAGGATCTCCAGTTGCCGGTCCAGTGCCATAGCGGTTGTCTCCTTGAATGAGTGAAGGTCAGGCGTTCGTGGCGGCGGTCTGCCCGGCGGGGGCCTCCCCGTCGCCGCCGTCCGCGTCCTCGTCCAGGGCCCGGCGCTTCTCGGCGCGGCCGAGGACGAGCAGCGTGGCGACCGTGGCCGCGAGCGCGACGGCGGGCACCAGCCACACCGAGTTCTCGCCGACCACGGGGTCCACGGCCTTCAGCAGCCAGGCGATCGCGTACCAGTCCGGGTCGGCGAGCGTCGCCAGCTCGGGCGCGGTCCGCTCGAACAGGCCCCACGTGACGGCCTGCCCCACGGCGAGGACGAGGCCGCTGACGACGCCGCCGAGGACCGCGCCGCGCCAGCCCGCGACCACGTTGCCGAACACCCCGCACGCGCCGCCGACGAAGAACAGCATGATCATGGGCGGGGCGAGCGTGAACCAGCCGGCGCCCGCGGACACCGCGAGGGCCGCGAGGAACACGCACGTGGACGACACGAACCCGACCATGACGGCGGTCGGCGCGAACGGGAAGACGGTCGGGACGTCCAGCGCGGGCCGGGTGCCCGGGATGACGCGGTCGCTGAAGCCCTTGAACGCCGGGACGATCTCGCCGAGGAACATGCGCACGCCGAACAGCAGGATCGCGATGCCGCCCGCGAACCGCAGGCCGACCAGCAGCGCCCACACCCACGGGGACAGCTTGTCGTCCATCTCGGCGGCGGCCTTCGTCACCACGCCGTGGTCGGCGAAGGCGACCGCGACGAGCATGATGACCGAGATGATCAGGGCGGTGCTGACGTTGACGTCCTTGAAGAACGACAGCTGGCGGGGCAGCTTCAGCTTCTCGGTGTCGTGCTTCTCGCGGCTGCCGAGCGGCCGGGCCGCGTAGCCGGTGAGGAGGCAGGACAGCGAGCTGGTGTGCGCGAACCCGAACCGGTCGTCCGGGACGACGCGGCGCATCAGCGGCCGCATCCACAGCGGCTGGACGGTCCAGTACGCGGCGACGAACCCGGCGCCGCAGAGCACGAGCGTGAGCTGGTCCGCGCCGGGGGCGACCGTCACCAGCGAGGCGACCGTGACCGTGCTGATCCAGAACATCAGGTGCCCGGTCAGGTAGAGGTACCGGGCCGCCGGGAAGATCCGCACGATCAGCACGTGCAGCAGGAACGCGACGGTGATGACCAGCGCGATCGTGCCGCCCTGGTCGGTGAGGAAGTCCGCGAGGGTCCTCTCCGCCTTCGGCGGGCTGGTCCCCATCGCGCTGGCCAGCACCGTCTGGAAGCTGCTGAGCCCGCCGGTGAACACCTCGACGCCGATGAACAGGATCACGACGCCGATGGTCGCGCGCAGCGCCCCTGCGAGGGTGTCCTCGAACCGCTTGCGCTGGAGCAGCAGCCCGGCGAGCGTGATCAGGCCGATGAGGATGGGCACCTGGCCGAACACGTTGTCGGCCAGGAAGGTGAGGATGTCCTTGATGACGTCCACGGTGCAGTCGCCTCACTTCTCGGGGGTCTCGGTCGTGCGCTGGCGCCCCCGTCAGCGCGGATGGACGGTCGGGCCCGGGCCGTGCGCCCGGGGGCGGGTCAGTGGGACGGCGGTCTCAGGTCGAGTTCCAGGCGGTAGCGGTCGCCCCGGTAGAGCGACCGGACGTACTCCAGCGGCCGGCCGTCCCGGTCCCGGGTGATCCGCTCGAACAGGAACGCCGGCATGTGCACCGGGACGCCGAGTTCGGCGGCCTCCTCGGCGGTCGTGACGGTCGGCTCGATCGTCTCGGTGCCGGAGGCGATCTCGACGCCGCCGCGGCGCAGCAGGTCGTAGAACGACGCGCCCTCCAGGTCCTGCCTGCGCAGGCCGGGCAGCAGCGCCCGCGGCAGGTAGAGCGTCTCGATCGCCATCGGCGCGCCGTCCGCCAGCCGGAGCCGCCGAATGGTCAATACCTCTTCGATCGGCGACAGGGCGAGCCGCCGGCCGATCCGCGCGCCCGCGGGTCCGGCGCGGAACGACAGTACCCGGCCGCCCGGCTTCATCCCGCGCCGGATCATGTCCTCGGTGAACGACGTCATGGTCAGCGAGACCGCGATCCGGGGTTCGGCCACGTAGGTGCCGCTCCCGTGCCGTCGGTCGAGGAGGCCCTCGGCGACGAGCCCGTCGATGGCCTGGCGCAGCGTGGGCCGGGAGACGCCGAGCTCCTCGGCGAGCCGGCGCTCGGACGGCAGCGCGTCGCCGACGTCCAGGTCCTCCAGCATGGCCAGCAGCTCCCGGCGCACCGCCTGCCGTTTCGTGTGCCCAGACCGTGCCTCACCGGGGGATTGCACGCGCGCCGCCTCCTGACCTGCTGTTCCTGTCCGCGCACACGGTATGTCCCAGTGAGGAGACTGGTCAATACCACTTTGTGGAGTTCTGCCATGGCCGGAGCCTGCCCCGGCGATCTACCGTCGGTCCAAGATCATCGACGGCCGCGCCCCGCGCGCGGCGAGGAAGGCGGCGAGATGAGGAAGTTCGCGCGAGCCGCGCTGGCGCTGGCGTTCCCCCTGGTCCTGCCAGCGGCGCTCTGCGCGCCCCCGGCGCACGCGGGCGCCGACGCGTCCGGCGGACCCGCCTCGTCCGGCTGGCGGCTGGTCGGCGCCGAGTCCTTCAACCGGCGCATCGACGACGCGAGATTCCCCTGGAGGCCGGACGGCGACGGGCCGTCCAGCCCCTACGACGTCGACATGTACGACAACGACGGCGCCTACTTCGACACGGTGGGCGGCCCGGCCTTTCGCACGCAGCTCGCGACGATGAAGACCTACCGCAAGTCCTTCGCGTTCGGGAAGCGCGGCTGGCTCACCGCCGAGCTCGCCGCCCGCGACGCCGACGGCGACGGGACGCCGGACGCGCCGCCCACCCTGACCTCGCACGACGGGGTCGCCGACCTCGACGAGCCCAGCCACCAGGCGGGCGTCGTCATCCGGTCGACGAACGCGCTGCCCGCCGAGTACCGGGTGGAGATGACGCTGCGCGGGCTCGACTTCGGCGGGCAGCGGAACGGCTCGTGGGACTACCCGGACGGCCGGATCAACGGCTACGCGCCGGACGGCTGCAAGACCAACTTCCCGTGGGCGTCCGGCGGCGACTTCTCCCGGCCGGAGTGCCGGTGGGCGGACGTCCGCACCGACTCCAACGGCTTCTACTACATGTCGATCATGGATTACGACCGGGTGGCGCCGCACAACAACGTGTTCATCCACGCGCACCGCAAGGTCGCCATGGACGGCTACAACCGGTACAAGTACACCGGCACGGGCCTGCGGTACTGCAACCCGGCGACGAAGCAGTACGAGCCGTACCAGAGCGGCACCGGCAACGGCGTCAACGCGATCTTCATGACCGACGACCGCCGGTACGCCGCGATGCCCGGCACCGAGTACCTGATGGACAGCGAGTGCGGCCACGCCAAGGGCGGCGCGATCGTCTCGACGGTCGACCTCAGGCCGGAGCTGCTGCCGGACGAGCCGTACACCTTCGCGATCGAGCGGCGGAACGGCGCGTACACGATGGAGATGTCCGGCGACTTCGCGCACGTCGGCCGCGCGACGTTCCGCTACACCCGCGCGTTCGTCCAGGACGGCGAGCCGATCTGGCACTACAACCGGACCCCGGCGGAGTACGACGGCCGCTACAACGCCGACTGGACCTGGACGGGCCCGGGCGGCACCCTCGTCGACCGCGACACCTGGCCCGCCGGGTCCGCCTATCCCGACCACTTCATGATCGGCGACCCGCACATGAACTTCTACGAGGGCAGCGCCCAGGTCGACGACATCCGCCTGTACATCCCCCGCTGACCTCGCCCGCCCGCCCCGGACGTCCCGCCGAGGGACCTCAGCCGTCCGCGAACTCGGCTAGGGCCAGGTGCACGAGGACCCGCAGGTGCCGCGACCGCAGCCCTTCGGCGAGCTCGAGCAGCCGCGGGACCTCCTCGTCCCACGCGGCCGCCTCCAGCGTCCGGTCGAGGACGGCGTCGTCCGCGCCGGTGATCATGGCCAGCGCGAGGTCCAGCGCGGGGCTCGGCCCCTCGACCCGCCGGCGGAACTCCAGCAGCTCGGGCACCCGCGCGGAGATCGCCGGCGGATCCAGGGCGGCCAGTACGACCAGCCATGCCCGGTGCGCCGGCGACGCGTCCGGCCACGGGCCCAGCAGCTCGGGAAGGTGGGCGGCGACCGCTCGGGACGTGCGTGCCTCGTACGACGCCTCCTCGTCGCCGTCGGCGGCCGGTTCGAGCGTCGCGAGATGGGCGAGATGCGCGAGCAGGCGCGACCGCCTGTCCGAGGCGAGCTGCGGAGCGCAGGCGATCTGGACGAGGAACCCGATCGTGGGCGGCGTGGCCTCGTAGCACGTCCCCTGGTGGACGACGACGCCGAAGTACTCCCGCATCGCGTCGTCCCAGTCCTCGCCGTTCGCCGCGAGGCGGCGCAGCAGGTCCGGCACGTCACCGGCCTGCCCGTACGCGTGGGAGAGGGACGCCCAGTCCACAGAGTCGAGCCCGTCCAGCGGGACGGGACCGCCTCCCGGGCCGCCGGAGACGTCCGTGGAACCCAAGCCGTGGACGATGACCGGGGGCCGCGCGCGCGCCGGCTCCCGCGACAGTACGGCCAGCCTCGACTCCGCGACCTCCTCGACCGTCCGCTCGGCGACGACCTCGCCGCGCACGAGGAGGCGCCGGGCCGTCTCGGCGCCTGCCTGGCCGCACGCGATGGCGGCGCCGAAGCCGTCCGCGAGCGCGGTGACGACCCGTTCCTCCACGGTCATCCACCAGTACTCGTCGTCCGTCGGGTACGGGCCCTCGTCGAGGCTGGAGACCCGCCACCGGATGCCCATGGCCCGGTCGAACGCCTCATTGCCCGAAGCGCTCGACGCGACGCGGACCGCGGTGTGGCCGCGCTCGGCCAGGAGCGCAGCGAGCCGCCGCGCGTCCTCCTCCGCGCCCACCTCGACGGTGTACGCGGTGGCGTGCCGCGGGACGTGGCTCATCGTCGATCGCTCGCGGGTGCCTAGGCGACCGGGACCGGGCCGGTGCGGTACTCCTGCGGGCTGATGCCGCGCTCGCGCTTGAACGCCGTGCTGAGCGCGAACGCGTTGCCGTAGCCGACCCGGCGGGCGACGGCGTCCAGAGTCGCGTCGCTCTCGCGCAGCAGGTCGGCGGCCTGCGCGAGGCGGAGGCCGGTCAGGTAGGCCATGGGCGGCTCGCCGACGAGGCGGCCGAACCGCTGCGCCAGCGCCGCCCGGGACACCCCGACCCGGGCGGCGAGCCCCGCGACGGTCCAGGGGTGCGCCGGGTCGGCGTGCAGGAGCCGGAGCGCCGGGCCGACCACCGGGTCGCCGTGCGCGCGGTACCAGCCGGGCCGCTCGGCCTCGGGGCGCGCGAACCAGGCGCGCAGCGTCGCGATGAGCAGCAGGTCCAGCAGCCGGTCGAGGACGACCTCCTGGCCGGGCTCGTCCCTGCCGATCTCCTCGCCGAGCAGCCCGACCAGCGGCGACCTCCAGGTGTCGCCGCGGACGACCGCGAGCGGGGGCAGCGCGGACAGCAGCCGCCGCGTGACGGCGCCGCGCATCTGGTAGGTGCCGACGAGCATGGCCGAGGGCCCGTCCGGGTCGTCGCCCCAGGCGCGGACGCCGAGGTCCATCGCCTCGGACAGGCTCGTGCCGTCCGGGGTGGTGCAGCGCTGGCCGGGGTGGATCACGATCTGCGGCTTGGTCGAGGGGTCGTCGGCGACCGTGTACGGGTCCGGGCCGCGGCAGATCACCATGTCGCCGGGACGGACGCGCACCGGCTCCCCGCCGTCCGGGACGATCCACGCCTCGTCCCGGACCATCGCGACCAGGGTCAGCGGCGCCTCGTCCTGGATGCGCATGGACCAGGGCGGGGTGAGCGTGGCGCGCAGCAGGAACGCTCCGCGGGCCCGCGGCCCGTCGAGCAGGTCGGTGAGGGCGTCCATGCGACGAGCGTAGACGCTCGGACATGCGGGCGAGCTTCTCAACCATGGTGGCCCAAGTTAGGCGGCTGTTGACTAAAGGGCATGACGAACACGGAGAACACCAGGCAGAGCGGCCTCGTCCTCGTCCTCGGCGGCACCGGCAAGACCGGCCGCCGGGTGGTCGAGCGGCTCGAGGAGCTCGACGTCCCGGTGCGGATGGGGTCGAGGTCGGCGGACCCGGCGTTCGACTGGGACGACGAGGCCACCTGGGCGCCGGTCCTTGAGGGCGCCGAGTCGGTCTACCTCGTCTACTACCCGGACCTGGCCGTCCCCGCCGCACCGGCCGCGATCCGCTCGTTCACCGCGGCGGCCGTGAAGGCTGGGGTGCGGCGCGTGGTCCTGCTCTCGGGGCGCGGCGAGGACGAGGCGCGGGCGTGCGAGCGGATCGTCCAGGACTCGGGCCTGGAGTGGACGATCGTGCGGGCGAGCTGGTTCGCGCAGAACTTCAGCGAGGACTACCTGCTGGAGCCCGTCCGGGCGGGCGAGGTCGCGCTGCCCGCGGGCGACGTGCCCGAGCCCTTCGTGGACGCCGACGACATCGCCGACGTGGCCGTCGCGGCGCTCACCCGGGACGGGCACGCCGGCGAGGTCTACGAGGTCACCGGGCCGCGGGCGCTGACGTTCGCGGAGGCCGTCGCGGAGATCGGCCGCGCGGCCGGGCGGGATGTCGCGTTCGTCCCGGTCGCCGCTGCCGACTACGCGGACGCCCTGCGCGGGCACGGGCTGCCGGACGACGTCGTCGGCCTGCTGACGTACCTGTTCACCACCGTCCTGGACGGGCGGAACTCCCGCACCGCCGACGGCGTCGAGCGCGCGCTGGGACGCGCGCCGAAGGACTTCGCCGACTACGCGCGCGACACCGCCGCCAGCGGCATCTGGAACGCCTGAACCGCCACCGGCCGGGGCGCCCTGCCCCCGGCCCCGGGAACCGATGGGAAACCGATCATGAAATTCTCGCTGGCCGCCGCGTCCGCGGCCCTGTCGATCCTCATGGCCGCCGGCATGGCCGGGACGTTCTTCGCCTTCAGTGCCGGCGTCATGCCGGGGCTGAACGCGGCGCGGCCCGGCGCGGCGATCGCCGCGATGCAGGGGATCAACCAGAAGATCCAGAACCCGGTGTTCGTGGGGGCCTTCATCCTGCTGCCCGTCGTCGCGATCGCCGCCGGCGTCCTGCTGCTCACCCTCGGCGAGCGGTCGGCGGCCGTCCTCTTCTTCGCCGCGGCCGCCGCCTACTTCGCCGGCGCGCTGCTGCCGAGCTTCGCCGTGAACATCCCGATGAACGACGACCTGGACGCCGTGAGGATCCCGTCCGACCTGGCCGAGGCCGCGCGGATCTGGTCGGACTACTCCGGGCGCTGGACGGCCTGGAACACCGTCCGCGGCGTGTTCAGCGCGGCGAGCCTGCTGCTGATGGCGGCCGGCGTCCACCTCTGGGGCCGGAACGGCTGACCGCCGTGGCCACGCCGGGACGCCTGCGGCGCGGCGCGTGCCCCGAGGGGGCGCGGGCCGCGCCGGCGTGCGGGCCGTCCACGACCGGGGCCTCCTCAGATGACGAGGGGCGCGAGGCTGCGGGCGGCGAGCCCCAGGCCGAGCAGCACCACCAGGGACGCCGTGCCCGCCGGGAGCAGCCGCGGCGCCGCGAGCGCCCGCAGCGACGGCAGCCGCCGCGCGAGCAGGCTCCCCGTCCGCGTGACCAGCACCCCGATCGACACGAGCGTGAGCGCGAGGCCGGCGCCGTAGGCGAGGACCAGCAGTACCCCGAACCACGCGTGGCCGAGCGCGTTCGCGCCGAGCAGCACCACGATCGCGGACGGGCTCGGCAGCATGCCCCCGGCGAACCCCATGAGCAGCATGCTCCGCAGCCGCGCCCGCCGGTCACGAGCATCGGACCCGTCCGCCAAGCCGTGCCCGTGGCCATGCCCGTGCCCGTGCCCGTGGCCGTGGCCGTGGCCGTGGGCGGGGGTGCGGGTCATCGCGCGTCTGAGCAGGGTGACGCCCGCGGCGGTGACGAGGAGGCCGCCGGCGGCGCCGAGCCAGGGGAACAGCTCGGGCGCCGCGACCGCCGTGCCGCCGGCGACGAGGAGCCCGAGGGCGAGGACGCCCGCGGTGTGCGTGACGGTCACGGTGATCCCGAGGCCGAGCACCTCGCGGCGCGAGCGGCGGCCCTGGCCGACCGCCTGCGCCGCCATGATGGTCTTGCCGTGGCCGGGGGCCAGGGCGTGCGCCGCGCCGAGCACCATGGCGATGAGCACGGCGGTCAGCGCGAAGCCCGGCGTCAGGTGGTGGCGTGCGACGAGCCCGGTGAACGCCCGCGTCAGCCGGTCGGCGCCGCGCGGTAGCACGGTGCCGGCGTCGCCGCCGGACGCGGGCGCGGCGAGCGGCGCGCCGCC